>JBDTMX010000027.1:0-12363 GCA_039934055.1 Sphingomicrobium sp.
GGCGCATCAACACCGACTTCATCGACAATAGCGCCGGCGTCGATTGCTCGGACAATGAGGTCAATATCAAGATCCCGCTCAACCGCGAGATGCGCGAGGGCCGGATGTCCGAAACCAAGCGCAATGCGCTCCTGGCGCGAATGACGGACGAGGTCGCCGAGATCGTGCTCGAGGACAACCGGCTGCAGAGCCTTGCACTGTCGATCGCCGAAAGCGGCGGCGCAGTGGCCGTGCCCGGTTACGTGCGCACCATCGAGCTGCTCGAAACCGCTGGACGCCTTGACCGCAAGGTCGAAGGGCTGGCGAGTAGCGAGGAACTGCTGCGCCGGGTTCAGGAAGGTCGGGGACTGACCCGGCCCGAGCTCGCGGTCCTGCTGTCGCTATCCAAGATCGCGCTTCAGGACTCGGCGGAGGTGCTGGGCCTGGCCGACGACAAGCTGCTTGAACCGCAGCTGTTCGCGGCTTTCCCGAAGCCGATGCGCAAGGCCCACGCCGAGGCGATCCGCGCGCATCGCCTGCGCAACGAGATTCTCGGGACCAAGGCTGCCAACCGCTTCGTCAATCGTCTCGGGCCGAGCATCGCGCTCGACTTGACTGAAGAGGAAGGCGCTTCGCTCGGCCAGGTAATCGCCGCGTTCCTGGTCGCCGAGCGCTTGCTCAATCTCGATAAACTATGGACCGAGATCGATGAGGAGCCACTGCCCGAAGACGTTCGCATCGAGCTGTTCGCAATCGCCGCGAGCAGCGTCCGTTCGCATTTGTCCGACATCCTGCGCTCGGCGGGCGGCGAGACTCGAGTCAGCGCGCTGTGCACGATGCTCGAGCCCGGTGTGCGCAAGATCGCCACCGCCGCTACCAAGTTGATCCGCGCCGAAGTCCGCAACGAAGCGGCGAGCCGGCGCGACCGGCTGGTCGGGCTCGGCGCAAACGAGGAGATCGTCCGCGGCCTGGTTCGCCTGTTCGAGCTCGACGGCGTGTTCGGGATCGCTGCACTGGCCGCGCGCCGCAACGTCGACGAGCTCGTCCTGACCAGCGCCTACACCAAGCTCGGCGAAGCGCTCGGGCTCGACTGGGCGCAACAGCAGGTCGCGCGCTTTGTACCCAGCAATCAGTGGGAACGACTGCTTACCGCCGGGCTGGCGCGAGACTTCGAGCAATTGCGCATCGACTTCCTCGCCAGCCGCCGCGCCAGCCAGCCCGACGCCGCGGTCGAGCAATGGGTCGCCAACCAGGGAGCGAGAATCGCCCAGTTCCGCCAGCTCCTCGCCCGCGCCCGCGCCGAAGGCCATGTCAGCGCCCCGATGCTCGCGCAAATCGCCAACCAGGCACGAATCCTGCTCGCGCGCTGACCGGGTGCGGCTCGCGTTCCTGATCCCCGCCCCGGATTATCCGGTGGACTGGCGTTGGGCATACGATGCCGAGGCCGGCGCGCTGATCGATGCTGGAATCACGGTCGAGCCGGTATCCTGGACCGACCCGCGCGACCTCTCGGGATTCGACCTGATCCTGCCGCTCGTCGCGTGGGGCTATCACAAGCATTACAAAACATGGCTCGCCTTTCTCGACCGGCTCGAGCGGGAGCGACTTCCGGTGGCGAACCCAACGGCACTGCTGCGGTGGAACGGCGACAAGGCCTACCTTGCCGAACTCGGCGACCAGGGTATCGCCACCGTTCCCACGCTTGCGGTGGAGAGCCTCGATGAGCGCGCGCTCCGCACGGCACGCGCGCGCTTCTCGTGCAGCGAACTGGTCGTGAAGCCTTCGATCTCGGCGAGCGCTTACGGGACATATCGACTGCGGGAAGGCGATGCTCTTCCGGAGCCTGTGCGCGGCTGCCGGATGATGGTGCAACCGTGGCTGCCGGGCATCCTCGATCAAGGCGAATATTCGCTGATCCTGTTCGATGGCGAGCTGAGCCATGCCCTGAGCAAGGTCCCCCAGCCCGGCGAATTCCGAGTCCAGCCCGAATATGGCGGGATCATCCAGCGATGCGATCCGCCGCCGGGTTCGGAAGAGCTGGCGCAAGCGGCTCTGGCCGCGGCTCCCGCGCCATCGACCTACGCACGCGTCGATATGGTCGTCAGCGAGGCCGGCGAGCTCCAAATCATGGAGCTTGAGTTGATCGAGCCGGCGCTGTTTCTTGATCATGCAGCCGCGGCCGGTGCCGCGTTCAGCCGTGCAGTCCTGTCAGCAGCCGAGCGCGCCGGCAAATAGCCATTGGCGAATCGCCGACGTTAGGTTCGGCGGCGATTGCACTTCGATCCGCGCGGCGTCGATTTCGGCGACCAGCGCATTTAACGGCCGGCCGCTGTCGCGAGCGGCGATTTCCAGTGCTTGCCAAAAGATCGGCTCGAGGCTGATCGAGGTCGGATGACCGGCGATCAGCACCGAGCGTTTGACGGGAGGCCCGTAACCGACCGGTTTCACCCCAGCTGCCGTCATCAATACATGTGCTGCCCGCCGTTGATCGACAAAGTCGATCCGGTAATGAAACCGCCATCCTCATGCACCAGAAAGGCCACGCCGCGGGCAATCTCGCTCGCATGGCCGAGGCGCTTGACCGGGATTCCCGCGACAATCTTGGCCAGCACGTCAGGCGGGACCGCGGACACCATGTCGGTGTCGATGTAACCTGGAGCGATGGCGTTGACGGTGACGCCCGAGCGAGCGCCTTCCTGGGCAAGCGCCTTGGTGAAGCCGTGGATCCCGGATTTGGCGGCGGCGTAATTGACCTGGCCGTACTGGCCCGCCTGGCCGTTGATCGAGCCGATGTTGACGATGCGACCGTAGCCGCGGCCGAGCATCCCCTCGAACACTGCCTTGGCCATGTTGAAGCAGCCGCCGAGGTTGGTGTCGATGACCTCCTGCCATTTGTCGTGATCTATCCGCTTCATCGTTGAATCGCGCGTAATTCCGGCGTTGTTGACCAGCACGTCGACCGGCCCGAGCTCGGCCTCGACTGCGCGGACGCCGTCCTGGCAGGCCGCAAAATCGGCGACGTCCCACTTGAAGGCATGAATGCCGGTTTGCTCGGTGAAGCCGCGCGCACGCTCATCATTGCCGGCGTAGGTCGCCGCGACCTTCATCCCCATGTCCTTGAGCGCGATGCTGATCGCTTCGCCGATGCCGCGCGTGCCGCCGGTGACGATCGCCACTCGAGCCATAAAAGCCTCCTCATGCTGAAGCCGATGCGCTTAGGTCGCTGCTCGCCAACCTTCAAGTTCGCGCGTCACCAGCTGCTCGAGCATGGCCATTCCTTCGGGCGTGTCATTGAGGCAATCGAGACGCGCAAAATGCGTCCCGCCGGCGGTGACAAAAGTGTCGCGGCCGCGGATGCCGAGCTCCTCCAGCGTTTCGAGGCAATCGGCGGAGAATCCGGGTGCGGCGATGGCGATACGCTGCACGCCTTGCGCAGGATAAGCGGCGAGCGTCGCATCGGTCGCCGGCTCCAGCCATTTGGCCCGCCCGAAACGCGATTGGAACGCGATGTCGACCGGGCGCCCGAGTGCTTCGCCCACGAGACGCGCGGTCTTCTGGCAGTGGC
The DNA here is from genome assembly GCA_039934055.1 of Sphingomicrobium sp. Taxonomy (GTDB): domain Bacteria; phylum Pseudomonadota; class Alphaproteobacteria; order Sphingomonadales; family Sphingomonadaceae; genus Sphingomicrobium. The sequence goes on from JBDTMX010000027.1 coordinate 3,545, forward strand.
AGTGATAGGGATCGCCAAGCTCGAGCGTCCGCTGCGGCATGCCATGGAAGCTGAGCAGCAGTCGCTGCGACTCGAAATCGAGCGCAGAGAGCTGGCGGCTCAAATTGGCGCGCAGCGCTTCGATGTAAGCGGGGTCGTCGTAATAGGGCGGCAGCGTCCGCACCGCCGGCTGGCGGCGGAGCGCGGCGATTGCGGCGAACAGCGCATCGTTGGCGCTGGCGGTCGTCGCCGCGCAATATTGCGGATAGAGCTGCGCGGCGAAAATGCGCATGCAGCCGGCGGCAGTCATGCGTTCCACGGCCGCGGCGATGCCCGGATTGCCGTAGCGCATCGCGAAGTCGACGGTGACGCCCGCGCCCAGCCGCTGCTGCAACGCTTGCGCCTGGCGGCGGGTAATCGCGGCAAGCGGCGAACCTTCATTGGTCCACACCTGGCGATAGGCGTGCGCCGACTTGCGCGGGCGCGTCCGCAGCACAACGCCGTGGAGGATCGGCCGCCACAGCCAGGCGGGAATCTCGATCACCCGCGGGTCGGTCAGAAACTCGGCGAGGTAGCGCCGCACCGCGCCCGCTTCGGGAGCGTCCGGCGTGCCGAGGTTGGTCAGCAAGACGCCGATGCGCGGCGACTCGACCGGCGGATGGTCGGTGGGCCGGTTCATGCGACCGCGGCCGGGTCGAACGGGAGGCTGCGCAGGCGCTTGCCGGTGGCCGCGAAAATGGCGTTGGCGAGCGCTGGCGCGAGCACCGCAACACCGAGGCCGCTGACGCCGCCCGGAGCAGCATCGCTCGCGATCAGCTGCACGTGGATCTCGGGCGTGCGCGCGATCCTTGGCAGCCCGATCGATCCCAACGGCCGTGAGCGCGGCATGCCGGCGGCCCATTCGGGCTCGCGGACGTTGGCCAGCCCGATCGCCCAGATCAGCCCGCCCTCGATCTGCTGCCGCACAAGCTGCGGATTGACGATTCGGCCGCAATCGACGGCGGCGACCAGCCGATGCACTTCGACATTCTGATCGGCGCCGATGGTCGCGTCGGCCAGCAGCCCGATGTGCGAGCCGAACGCCGAGCAGGCGGCCAAGCCAAGCGTGCTGCCGCGTGCGCCGCCGTCCCAGCCGCCCAGCGACGCCGCGGACTGGATGCAGCGCGCCAGCCGGGGCTTGCCGCCGAGCATCGCCATGCGGAACGCCAACGGTTCGAGGCCGGCCGCATGAGCGAGCTCGTCGACGAAGCTCTCGACGAAGAAGGTCATCGCGCGCTGCGGATGGCCGCGCATATAGCCCACCGGGAACGGCGGCTTCACCGGCACCGCCTCGATGCTGACGTCGCCGATCGCGTAGGGCGGAATGGCGCCGGCGAGCGCGGTTGGGCCAAGCGCGGCCGCATCGCTCGCTCCGGTCAGGCGGTGGAGCGCCGATCCGAAGCCGTCGCTAGTCACGACGCGCATTTTCCACGCCGCGGTGAACCCGCTTGGCCCGGGCAGCGCGGTCATCCGAGCGAGTGCCGCCGGCGCGACGCGGTCGTGGTTTTGGGTGGCGTTCGGCGACAGGCTGAGCTGGACCGGGCGCTTGAGGGTGCGCGCGAGATCGACGGCCAGCGGGATCGCGTCGGCCTCCACGGCTCGGCCTCCCGAGTCTCCGACCGGCATCGGGTAGAGGGTGACCTGCGCCGCTGCTTCGCCGGCCGCCTCGGCGGCTGCGGCACGGGCGAAATCGGGCGCTTGGGTTGGGGCCCAGACCTCGAGGTGGTCGCCGCTGAAGCGGGCCGTGGCGGTCATGGGCTCGAGCCCGAAATGCTGCGCCGGAGCGACCCAGTAAGTGGCGGCCAACGGCCGCGAGCCGGCGACCGCCGAAACATAATCGCCGCGGGCAAACGCGCTGCGCGAATCGCCGCTTTCGAGGAGGTGCTGATGGATGGCCAGAACGGCTTCTGGCTGCGGAGCGGAGAAGCGGGGGTTGGCGGCGTGGAGGGCGCGTTCGGCCGACCACCAAACGTCCGCTGCGACTGCAAGCCACTGGTTTCGCATGATAAAATTGTAACCTGCCTGGCGGGAGAAGCCGGTCAGGCGACCGCCGGGCGGCGCCAATCGCGCGGAGGCGAACAGCATGTTGGGCAAGCGCACGTCACCGGCGAAGCGGAAGCTGCCGTCGCTCTTGGCCGGAAGATCGAGGCGCGGCAGCGGTTGCCCGGCCAGCGGTCGCGTTTTCCGGCGCGGCGGGCGCGACGGCGGACGGCGGCCGGCGGCGTCCTCGGCGAGCTCGGCGAAGGTCAGGGTCTGCGCCTGGTGGAGCACGAACCCGTCGGCGGTGTCGCATTCGGCAGGATCGACGTCCCAGCGGTCGGCGGCGGTGGCGATCAGCATCGTGCGGGCCACGGCGCCGGCATCGCGCAGCGGCTGCTCGAACGCGCGGATCGAGGTCGAGCCGGCGGTCATGCGCATTGGCGCGAGCCGGAAGCGGCGCAGCGGCCCCAGGCCGTCGAACCAGCCTTCCTCGCCCGCCAAGGGGTTGGCGTAGGCGGAAGCGAGCGGCGCCGGCTCGACCGCGACCGTCTCCCACGCCGCGCCCAGTTCGTCGGCGACGATCTGCGGCAGCGCGGTCCACACCCCCTGCCCGGTCTCGACCTGCGGCACCGCGACCGTGACGCGGCCGTCGCGGCCGATCTTGAGAAACGCGCCGAACGCCCGTTCGCCCTTGCGCGTCGCAAGATCGCTGGCGAGGTGGCGCGGCCAGGCGGCGAAGGCGACGACCAGGCCGATGCCGACCCCGCCGCCGATCAGCAGCGTCCGCCGGTCGATGGAAGCGAGCGCTTCTCTCAACGGCTGGTCACTGGGCGTACTGGGCCTTGAGCGCGACCCGGTCGATCTTGCCGGTGCCGAGTCGGGGCAGCGGCGTAGCCGAGAAGATCATGCGGGCCGGCACCTTGAAGGCCGCCAGACGGGTCTCAAGAAAGGAGCGCAAACCATGCTCGTCGAGATCGCTGCCAACTGCCAAATGGATGATCGCCAGCGGGACTTCGCCGAGCCGCTCGTCGGCGACTCCGAACACCGACGCTTCGGCGACCTCGGGGCAGGCATAGCAAGCGGCTTCGACCTCGGCCGCCGAGATGTTCTCGCCGCCGCGAATGATGATGTCCTTCTTGCGGTCGACGATGAACAGATAATCGTCCTCGTCGAGGTAGCCGATGTCGCCGGTGCGGACGTAGCCGTCGGCGGTGAACAGCGCTTTGGTCGCCGCGGGGTTGCGCCAATAGGCTGTGATGTTCGCGGCGGCGCGGATGGCGATCTCGCCCCGTTCGCCGGCGGGCAGGTGCGTGTCGTTGGCCCCGAGGATCGCGATTTCGACAAACGGGCGCTGGGGGCGACCGGTCGAGGCCGGCTTGGCCGCATAGCTGCCCCAGAAATTGCTGCAGCCGACAGCGTTGGTTTCGGTCAGGCCATAGCCAAGCGCCGGCTGCGCGTGCGGAAACTCCGCCTGCAGCCGCTCGACATGGGTGATCGGCCGCGGCGCGCCGCCGGCGGTGATGTCGGTCATCGACGACAGGTCGTATTTGGCGCGGTCGGGATGGTTCATCAGCTCGAGGCTCATGGTCGGGACGCCGACGAAGTAGGTAATCTTCTCCCGCTCGATCAGCCGCAATGCCTCGCCCGCGTCCCACTTGGGCATCACCACCATGCAGCGCCCGACGACGAAGCTGTTGAGCATTACCGGCACCTCGCCGGTGACATGGAACAAGGGCACGCTGAGCAAGGTGCGCGGGGTCCGCGGCGGCCGCCCCTCGTCGGTCAGGATGCCGAGCAAGGTCATCAGTCCGCTGGCATAGGTGTAGGTGGCGGAAGTCACCGCGCGGTGGGTCGACAAGGCGCCCTTGGCCTCGCCGGTTGAGCCCGACGTGAACAGGATGGTCGCATCGTCGTCGGGCGCGACTTCGGGCAGAGATACTTCCATCACTGGCCCGTCAAGCAACACCGCGAGCGCCGTCTCCAGCGGCCGTTCGACCTCGAGGCAGACGATCTCGCACGCGCCGCACACGCTTTCGATGCGCTTGGCGCGCGGGCCGTCGGCGATGACCAGCCTGGGCTCGACCAGCCGCATCGCATGATCGAGCTCGCGGGTTTGCCACCAGCCGTTGATCAGCACCGCGACCGCGCCCGCCTTGGCGATTCCCATGTAGGCGACGATCCAGCTCGGGCAGTTGCGCATGGCAATGCCGACGCGGTCGCCTTTGGCAATGCCGCGGGCCGCGAGACCATGAGCGAGCCGCTCCGACCAGCGATCGAGATCGGCGAAGGTCAGGCGCTCGTCGCCTGCGACCACCGCTTCGCGCTCGGGGTAGAGCTCGCAGAAGATGCGCAGCAGCGCCGGTACCGTCGCCGGGAAATTGCCGACGATGGCGCGGCCCTGCGCGTCGTGCTCGATGACCAGCCGTCCGTCGGGGCCGGTGACACGGCCAAGCATCTCATCGAACTTGATGTCGAGCTCGCCCAGTTTTCCCTCTCCTTTGCCCTTTGCGGCAGGCCATCTTATGAGGCGCTGAACCTCAAGGGGGAAGTCCTTGCAAGCCGACAATTATAGCAACGCCATCGCCTGGACCGACCTCCACTTGTCGCCGGTCGCGCTCAACCTCGGCTTCTTCGAGCTGAGATGGTACAGCCTCGCCTACCTCGCCGGGATTTTCGTCGGCTACTGGTATTTGCTCAAGCTGTTGAAGCAGCCCGGCGCGCCGATGGCCCGGCGCCACGCCGACGACCTCGTCTTCTACGCCGCGCTGGGCATCATCCTTGGCGGCCGGATCGGCTACGTGCTGTTCTACAATTTGACCTATTACCTCCAGCATCCAATCGACATTTTGAAACTGTGGGACGGCGGCATGTCGTTCCACGGCGGCGTCATCGGTACCACGCTCGGCATCCTCTATCTGGCGCGCAAGGAGAGATTGCCGTGGCTGAGGATCCACGATTACGTCGCCTGTTGCGTGCCGTTTGGACTGTTCTTCGGGCGGATCGCCAACTTCATGAACCATGAGCTGTGGGGCGCTCCGAGCAGCGTTCCGTGGGCGGTGCGCTTCCCCGAGCTGACCGCGACCGGCGACACGTTCCTGGGTCCGCCGCGCCACCCGAGCCAGCTTTACGAGGCGGGCCTCGAGGGCTTGCTGCTGTTCGCGATCCTGTGGTTGCTGTTCTGGAAAACCGACGCGCGCTACCAGCCGGGCAAGCTCGTCGGGGCGTTCATCTTCTTCTACGGATGCTTCCGCTTCGGGCTCGAATTCGTCCGTGAACCGGACGCGCAACTGATCGGATTTGCGGCTGCCACCGGCTTGCACATGGGACAATGGTTGTCGCTGCCAATGATTGTCGGCGGGCTCTATTTGATGATCACGGCGGCCCGGCGGCGAGTGCGGGTCGAGCCGTCGCTGGGCCCGGCGAGCGTCGCCTGAGCAGTTTTCGCGACAGGCTGGTCGCAATGATTCGCGAGCGCGGCCTGATCAGCGTCGAGCAGTATATGGGCCTGTGCAACGCGTTGTATTATGCGACCCGCGATCCGCTCGGGGCGGACGGCGACTTCACCACCGCGCCGGAGATCAGCCAGATGTTCGGCGAGATCGTCGGCGCCGCGCTGGCCGACTGCTGGCTGCGCGCGGGAGCACCGGCGGATGCGGCTTATGTCGAGCTCGGTCCGGGCCGAGGTACGCTCGCGGCCGATGCGCTCAAGGTGCTGCGGCAGGCGGGCTTCGCCGGCGAGGTGCATTTTGTCGAGACCAGTCCGCTGTTGCGCGATGCCCAGCGCAAGCTTCATCCTGGTGCCAAGTGGCATGACAGCCTGGTTGCCATCCCCGAAGCCAAGCCGTTGCTGCTGGTCGCCAACGAGTTCTTCGACGCGCTTCCGATCCGCCAATGGGTCGGGGGGAAAGAGCGGCGAATTTTATTTGAGGGCGATCGCCTGGAGTTCGACGTGAATGGCGCGATTCGGGAGGATTCGCCGGCCCGGGACGCCGTAGCCTGGGAAATCGGGGCCCAGCTCAACGTGCGCGGCGGAGTCGCGCTGATCGTCGATTACGGCCATGTCAAAGCGGGCCTGGGCGACACCCTGCAGGCGGTCCGCGACCATCGCTACGCCAACGTGCTGGCCAACCCGGGGGAGCAGGACCTGACCGCCCATGTCGATTTCGAGGCGCTCGGCAAAGCGGCCTCGGTCGGAACGGTCGCGGTCACCCGGGTGATGGACCAGGGCGAGTGGCTCGAGCGGCTCGGCATCGGCGCCCGGGCCGCGGCGCTGGTCGAGGCGCATCCCGAGCGGGCGGACGAGATTGCGGCGGAGCAAGCGCGGCTGTGCGATGCGGGCGCAATGGGGCAATTGTTCAAGGTGATGGCCGTGTACTCACCGTCATGGCCGGCTCCGGCAGGGTTCGAGCCATGACCGTCCGCCAGCGGACGGCATCCCCGGACGACGCCGAGCGCGTGGTTGCGCTGTTCCATGGCTGCTTCCGCGACACGTTCGGCCATCTGTACAAGCCGCAAGACCTGGCCGCCTTCCTCGACGGGCACCGGCCCGAGCATTGGCGGGACCAGCTCGACAGCGACGGCTTCGCGGTCAGGCTGGTCGAGGAGGGCGATCAGCTGGCCGGCTTCATCAAGCTTGGGCCGCTGAGGCTGCCGGTCGAGCCGGCGGGACAAGCGCTCGAACTGCGCCAGCTTTACGTGCTCGAGCCGTGGCACGGATCCGGCGTCGCGCGGGACCTGATGGAGTGGCTGCTGGCCGAGGCACGCCAGCGCGGCGCCGACGAGCTGTATCTCTCGGTATTCACCGAGAACCACCGGGCGCGGCGCTTCTATGCCCGCTACGGCTTCGAGGAGGTCGGGCCCTACGCGTTCATGGTCGGGAACCAGGCGGACGAGGACGTCATCATGCGGCTGGCCCTGTGACAGTTGAAGTCATCCACGTGGCCAATCTGGGCAGCGACCCGCACGGCTTCCTCGGGCGCCGCGGGGGCGTGTCGACCGGAGAGATGGCCGGCCTCAACGTCGGCTTCGGCAGCAGCGACGACCGCGACTCGATTGCCGAGAACCGCAAGCTGGCGATCGCCGCGGTGCTGCCGGGAGCGGAGCTGACGACGGTCCACCAGGTCCATTCGGCGGACGCGGTCTATGTCGAACGGCCGTGGGCGCAGGACCAGCGGCCGCACGCCGATGCGATGGCCACCGACCGGCCGGGCCTGCTGCTCGGGATTCTCACCGCCGACTGCGCGCCGGTGCTGCTGGCCGATGGCGAGGCCGGAGTGGTCGGCGCGGCCCATGCCGGGTGGCGCGGGGCGCTCGCCGGGGTGACCGACTCGGCCATCGCGGAAATGGAGCGACTGGGCGCCCGGCGCGAGCGGATCGCCGCCGCGGTCGGCCCTTGCATCGGGCGCGCCTCGTACGAGGTCGACGCGGGGTTCCGGCAGCGGTTCTTCGAGGCGGATTTGACGAACGAGCGGTTCTTCGCCGCCGGGCCCGTGGGCAAACCGCATTTCGACCTCGAAGCCTATGTCGTCGCGCGGCTGGCGGCGGCCGGAGTTCGCAGCATCGCGGCGCTCGGGCTCGACACCTATGCTGATGCGGAGCGCTTCTTCAGCTACCGCCGCTCGACCCACCGCGGCGAGGCCGATTACGGCCGGCAGATCGCGATAATCGCGGTTGGCGATTGACCGCAACCGGCTGACGTCCTAGCCGCGCCGTGGGACTGGGTCTAAGGGGAGCTTCGTCAAGGAGACCAAGCTTGCCCACCGAGGACGATATCAGCGGCGCAACGCCGCGACGAACGCCCAAACCTTCCCCCACCACCATCGGCAACCACAAATTGAGCGCTTCGACGCTGATGATGGGTTACGGGTTCGACCCCGCCCTGAGCGAAGGATCCCTAAAGCCGCCGATCTTCCTCACCTCGACCTTCGTGTTCGAGACCGCGGCGCACGGAAAACGATTCTTCGAGGGCATCACCGGCAAGCGGCCGGGCGGCGCCGAAGGCCTGGTCTATTCACGCTTCAACGGGCCCAACCAGGAGATACTCGAAGAGCGGCTCAAGCTGTGGGAGGACGGCGAGGACGCGCTCACTTTCTCGAGCGGAATGTCGGCCATCGCCACCCTGCTTCTGACCTTCGTCCAGCCGGGCGACGTGATCGTCCATTCGGGGCCGCTTTATGCCGCGACCGAAACGCTGATCAACAAGATCCTCGGCCGCTTCGGCGTGTCGTGGCTCGACTTTCCGGCGGGCGCCACCCGCGAGGAAATCGACGCGGTCATCGCCGCGGCCAAGGCCAAGGGGCGGTTGTCGCTGATCTACCTCGAAAGCCCGGCCAACCCGACCAATGCACTGGTCGATGTCGAAGCGGTCGCCGCCGCGCGCAACGCCGCGTTTCCGGGTGACAAGCCGCCGATCGCGATCGACAATACGTTCCTCGGGCCGCTGTGGGCCAAGCCGCTGGCGCAAGGCGCGGACCTGAGCGTTTACAGCCTGACCAAATATGCCGGCGGGCATAGCGATCTGGTGGCCGGCGGGATCGTCGGCAACAAGGCGCTGATCAATCAGATCCAGATGATGCGCAACACCATCGGCACGATCTGCGACCCCAACACCGCGTGGATGCTCTTGAGGAGCCTGGAGACGCTCGAGCTGCGCATGGACCGCGCCGGGGAGAATGCCGCCAAGGTATGCGCGTACCTCAAGGATCACGCCAAGGTCGAACAGGTCGGTTACCTCGGCTTTCTCGAGCAAGGGTCGCGCCAGGCGGACATCTACAACCGCCACTGCACCGGCGCCGGGTCGACCTTCTCGCTCTATCTGAAGG
>JBDTMX010000028.1:0-12927 GCA_039934055.1 Sphingomicrobium sp.
CGACCAGCGTGTTCCTGAGTAGCATGGCGATGGTCATCGGCCCAACGCCGCCCGGGACGGGCGTGATCGCGCCCGCGACTTCGGCGGCCTGGTCGAAGGCGACGTCGCCGACCAGCCGGCCTTTCCCGTCGTCCGTCGCAGCCCGGTTGATGCCGACGTCGATGACTGTCGCGCCGGGCTTGATCCAGTCGCCGCGAACCATTTCCGGCCGCCCGACCGCGACGACGACGATGTCGGCGCGGCGCACGATATCGGGCAGGTCGCGGCTCTTCGAATGGGCGATGGTCACCGTCGCGCTCTCGCCCAGCAGCAGCATCGCCATCGGCTTGCCGACGATGTTCGAGCGACCGATGACCACCGCGTCGAGGCCGGCGAGGTTGCCAAGCTCAGCTTTGAGCAGATGCAGGCAGCCAAGCGGGGTGCACGGGACTAGCCCGTCGAGGCCGGCGGCGAGGCGCCCGGCATTCAATGGATGGAAGCCGTCGACATCCTTGGCGGGATCGACCGCGGCGATCACCCGCGCGGTGTCGACGGCGCTGGGCAGCGGCAGCTGGACGAGGATGCCGTCGACCCGGTCGTCGGCGTTGAGCGCGGCGACCAGCTCGAGAAGTTCCGCTTCCGAAACGGTATCGGGCAGGTTGTGGGCGAAGCTCGCCATGCCCGCGTCGGCCGTGGCCTTGCCCTTCATGCGGACATAGACCGCGCTCGCCGGATCGTCGCCGACCAGCACCGTGGCGAGCCCTGGCGGGCGGCCGGCGCGGGCCGCGAATTCGGCCACCGATCGGGCAATCCGCTCGCGCAGCTCGGCGGCGGCGGCGCGGCCGTCAATCCGCCGTGCGGTCATACGGTCGAGTAAACGATGCTGCGCTCAGCTCCGTCGAGCAGCATCTGCAGGATCTGGATCAGGATCAGCACAATCAGCGGCGAGAAGTCGAGTCCGCCGAAATCCGGAAGCAGGCGACGGATCGGCCGGTAGAGCGGCGCTGTGATGCGCTCGAGCGCCCGCGTCACCGCGAGCACGCCGCGCGAACTGGTGTTGAGCACGTTGAAGGCAAACAGCCAGCTGAGCACCACCTGGATGATGATCAACCACCACAGGATGGTTAGCAGGTAGCGGAGGATGTCGAACAGCGCGGTGATCATGGGCTGCGCTTAGCCGCGCCAGCCTGCGCCCGCAATCGCCGTCACGGTGCGAAGCGGTTGGGCTGGGCCTCGGCGAGGATCACCGCGAAATCCCCGTCCGGATCGGTCCACTCGGCGAGCGGGGTCCAGCCGCCGGCGAGCAGCAGCACGCGCCCGCCGCGGCGGCCGTATTTGTGGCTGTTCTCGCTGTGGATCGACTGGCCCTGCTGCAATGCGAACGGCTGGCCGGCGACCGTGAACTCGACATTGCGCGCGGCCACCAGGTGCATCTCGATCCGCGACAGGATGTCGTTCCACCGCGCTTCGTGGCGGAACGCGTCGGCCGGGATGGTGCCGTCGAGCTCGCGGTTGATCCGCTCGAGCAAATTGAGGTTGAAGCGCGCAGTGACCCCATCCGGATCGTCGTAGGCGGCGATCAGCCGCTCGATCGGCTTGACCCGGTCCATGCCGATCAGCAAATACGCGCCGGTGCCGAGCAATTCGCGGAAATGGCGCAATAGGTCGGTCGCGCTGCGCGGCACGAAATTGCCGATCGTCGAGCCGGGGAAGAAGCCCAGCTTGGGCAAGTCGGCGACCGCGTCCGGCAGCGCAAACGGCCGCACGAAATCGGCCACCACGGGCATCACCGGCAGCGCCGGAAAACGCCCGCTCAACTGCGCCGCGCTGTCCTTCAGATACTCCCCCGAGATGTCGACCGGGATGTAGGCCGCCGGCGCGATCGCGCGCAGCAGGATCGGGGTCTTGGTCGCCGATCCGGCGCCGAACTCGACCACCGCCGCGCCCTTCGGGATGCGCGCCGCGGCTTCGGGCATGATCGCCTCGAGCAGCGCGGTTTCGGTCCGCGTCGGATAGTAAGACGGCAGCCGGGTGATGTCGTCGAACAGCTCGGAACCGGTGCGGTCGTAGAGCCACCGTGCGGGGATCGCCGGGATCCGCGCGGCCAGCCCGGCGAGCACGTCCTTTCGAAATGCGTCGGTTTGACCATCGGCGGTCTGCCTGTCCGCCACGGCCTCAACCATCGCGGGCAAGTCTCAAGCCGGTAAATTGCCACCGCGCGTGGGGCGGGAAGAAGTTGCGGTACGAGGCCCGGCTGTGACCCCGCGGGGTGGCGCAGCTGGCGCCCTTGAGGACCAGCTGGCCGCTCATGAACTTGCCGTTATATTCGCCGACCGCCCCGGGCGCCGGAGCGAAGCCGGGGTAGGCTGAGAAGCTGCTCTGGGTCCATTCCCAGACATCGCCGAAAATGTCGCCCGGCGGCTTGGGAACGACGGCGCCGGCGCGGTCGAGCTGGTTGCCGAGATTGGGGTCGGCGGACGCCGCGAAGCTCTCCCATTCGGCCTCGGTCGGCAGCCGCTTGCCCGCCCAGCGGGCGAACGCGTCGGCTTCGAAAAACGAGACATGCGCGACCGGCGCCGCCGGGTCGACGTCGAGCCGCCCAGCGAGCGTGAACGCGCTGCCGTCGCCGCGCCAATACAGCGGCCCCGCGATGCCTTCGCGCTGGACCCAGTCCCAGCCGTCGGCCAGCCACAAGGTCGGCGTTGTGTATCCGCCATCGGCGACAAACTCGGCCCATTCGCTTGTTGTCACCGGCCGGTTGGCGATCGCATGGCCGTGGAGCAGCTCGGCGTGCCGCGGCCGTTCGCTATCGAACGCGAATCCCTCTTCCGCGCCGATCTCGACGATCCCGGTGCGCCCGGCAAGGAAGCTCAGCGGCTCGGCGGCGTGGCATGGGGCCGCCTCCAACGAACCGTAAGCTGGCTCCAACGGGTTCTCGGCGAAGGTCGCGAGGATGTCGGTGAGAAGCAGCTCCTGGTGCTGCTGCTCGTGGTGGATGCCGAGTTCGACGAGATCGAGCGCGTCGGCGCTGAGCCCTGGGAGCGCTCGCTCGAGCGCCTCGTCGACATGGGCGCGCCAGTCCCGCACCTCGTCCAGCGACGGCCGGCTGATCATGCCGCGCTTCGCCCGCGGATGGCGCTCGCCTTCGCCCTCGTAATAGCTGTTGAACAGATAGGGGAAGCGCTCGTCGAACCGGCGATAATTCGGAACATGGTCGCGCAGCACGAAGGTCTCGAAGAACCATGTCGTATGGGCGAGGTGCCACTTGGCCGGCGAGGCGTCGGGGAACGGCTGGATCACCGCGTCGGCGTCGGACAGCGGCTCGGCCAGGACCAACGTCAGCGCGCGCGTCGCCTGCAGGCGTTCGCTCAGCGAACTGCCTGCGTTGGGCCGGATGCGCGACAAAGGCGGAGCGGCGTTCATTTCTGCTGGGGCACTCCGGGATAGCCGTGTTGCTTGAGCAGCTTGGCAAGATGTGCCGCGTTGGACGCGAGCATCGCCGCCGACCCCGCGACCTCTTTCGGCACCTTGGGGAGATCCTTGAAATCGGTCTTGTGCATTGCCTCGCCCACCCAATAGCAGGCGGCCGCCGACGGGATCGTCCAGCCGACGTCATTCAACGCCTGGAACAGCTCGGCGGTGACGTTGTGCGCGCCGTCCTCGTTGCCGACAATCGCGGCGACCGCGATTTTGCCGAAGCTCGGCATCCGCCCGTGATCGTCGGTTTCACCGAGGAAAGCGTCCATCCGCTCCGCCACGCGCTTGGCGATGCTCGACATCTGGCCCATCCAGATCGGCGTCCCGAAAACCAATATATCCGCGGCGAGGATGCGGCGCCGGATGTCGGGCCAGTCGTCGCCCGGTCCCTCGTCGGAGCTTACTCCGGGCGGTATATCGCGGTCGGCGATGCGTATGGTTTCCGCCAGTTCGACATCATGCTTGCCAAATTCTCCGGCGACGAGCTTGATCATCTTTTCGGTCGACGAGGGTTCGCCGCCGCCGCGCTTGAGGCTGCAGTTGATCGCGATCGCCGTCAAAGCCACTGAGTTCTCCTTTGCCGCCCTGTCGCCGCGTCAACTCGGCCAAACAGCCCTTGAACGTCAGCGCAGCGCGTTTGTGCCCCGGGTTGCGCCTAACGCGTTGCGCCGGGTTGCCACAGCACGTCCCCGCTCTCGTCCTTGGCCAACAGCCGCGCGAGGACGAACAGATGGTCGGACAGGCGGTTGAGATAAATGCGCGCCAGCGGGTTCACCGGGTCGTGGCGCGACGCCGTCACCGCCGATCGCTCGGCGCGGCGGGCAATGGCGCGGGCGAGGTGGACCCGCGCCGCCGCTTCGCCTCCGCCGGGCAGGATGAAGCTCTTGAGCGGCTCGAGCCCCTCGTTCATCGCGTCGATCTCGGCCTCCAAACGGTCGATCTGCGGCTGCACAACGCGCAGGACCATCTCCGACGGCGTAAAATCCTCGCTGGGCGTGGCGAGATCGGCGCCGAGGTCGAACAGTTCGTTCTGAACCCTTCCGAGCATCGCCTTGGCGTTGCCATCCTCGATCTGAACCAGCGCCAGCCCGATCGCGCTGTTCAATTCGTCGACATCGCCGATCGCCTGCACCCGGGGATGATCCTTGAGGATCCGCGAACCATCGACCAGTCCGGTCTCGCCCGCATCGCCGGTGCGCGTGTAGATCTTGTTGAGCCTGACCAGAATCAGCTCTTCGAGGCGCTGGCCATGATCAGGATCAGCGCGACGATCACGATCGCCACCGCCTGGAACAGCACCCGCTTGCGCATCCAGGCCTGCTGCTGCTCGCCGGTGACGTCCTTGCCCGATGCCATGGCGATCACGCCGCGCACGAGCACGTAAGCCGTCGCGGCCATCGCCGCGACCAGCAGGATAATCAGGGGGATTGTCATGGCGTCGCCTCTACGCTCCGGAGAGAGCGAAACCAAGGGGCAGCGTGCCGGTGATCAGCCCGGCGGCGAGGACGGGGCCGTCGATCCCGGCCTCGCGCATCGTGGCCAGCGTCGGCGCAAGGTCGCGCTTGGCCAGCCGCCGCCCATCGGCGTGGGTGACCAAAGGATGGTGGAGATAGGCCGGCGCCGGCAGCCCGAGCAGTTCCTGGAGCAGCCGCTGGATCGGGGTAGAGGGGCGCAGGTCCGCGCCGCGCACGACCAGCGTCACCCCGCTCGCCGCATCGTCGACAGCGCACGCCAAATGATAGCTCGCCGGCGCGTCCTTGCGGGCAAGGACGGCGTCGCCGATCTCGCTCTCGTTTGCGCTGAACCTGCCGCCCGCTTCCTCCCACGACGGAATGCCGGCGATCGCCAGCGCCTTGCCGCAGTCGAGCCGCCAGCTGTGCGGCGTCGCCCCCCGCCGCTCGGGATCGTCGGGCAGGCCGCGGCAGGTGCCGGGATAGGACGAGCCGGCATCGCCGTGCGGCGCGGTCAGCGAGGCGGCGATGTCGGCGCGCGTGCAAAAGCACGGATAGACCAGCCCGCGCTCCTTAAGCCGCTCGAGTGCCTCGGCATAAAGGTCCGTCCGCGCCGACTGGACGATCGGCTCGCCGTCCCAATTCAGCCCGAGCCAGAGCAAATCCTGCTCGATTCCGGCGACAAACTCCGGTCGGCTGCGGGCCGGGTCGAGATCCTCGATCCGCAGCAGGAATCTGCCGCCGCCAGCCCGCGCCCGGGCATGGCCGAGCGCCGCGCTGTAGGCATGGCCGAGGTGCAGCCGCCCGCTCGGCGAGGGCGCAAACCGGGTGACGGTCATCGGTGACATTGGCACTGTGACCTAATCGACTCTTGACCGGCGGCTACGGAAAATGCTGTCATGACCATGTCACGCCGGGTTGGCATCCGGCTGGGCACAAGGGAAGAAGGGCCCGGCAAGAGTCCTCTCCTCCTTGCGTGCGACAGGGCCGGAGGTGGCGTTCGAGGCGGGCGGACACGAAAGGCCATTGCCCGCGCCATGTACCATCCCGAGATCATCCGTCATCCCGACAGCTGCCCGGCGCTGGTGCTCAACGCCGATTACACGCCGCTCAGTTACTACCCGTTGAGCCTGTGGCCGTGGCAGACGGCGGTCAAAGCGATGTTCCTCGAGCGAGTCGATGTCGTCGCCCATTACGAGCGGGAGGTGCACAGCCCGAGCCGCGCCTTGAAGCTGCCGTCGGTGATCGCGCTGCGCCAGTTCGTCCGGCCCAACCAGTTTCCCGCCTTCACCCGGTTCAACCTGTTCCTCCGCGACCGCTTCGCTTGCGTCTATTGCGGTTCGCACCGCGAGCTGACGTTCGACCATGTGATCCCGCGTGCCCAGGGTGGGCGGACGACGTGGGAGAATGTCGCCACCGCCTGCGCTCCGTGCAATTTGCGCAAGGGCGGGCGGACCCCCGGCCAGGCCAAGATGCACTTCGGGCGCGAGCCGATCCGCCCGACCAGCTGGCAGCTCCAGGACCACGGCAAGAGCTTCCCGCCCAACTACCTCCACCAAAGCTGGCGCGACTATCTCTACTGGGACGTCGAGCTGGAGCCGTAAGGTTGCGGGCGCTTAGCGTCGCGTTAACCATCTTTGGCTAGGGATGCGGGGCCATGGACACCGGCATCCGCGAAGCCTCTCTTGCCACCGTACCGCCGCCGCCGCGGGTGCTGGTGGTCGACCCCAGCAAGCGCAACCTTACGGTGCTCGTGCGGCGGCTGAGCGAGGCCGGCTATCGAGTCGCCGCGGCCGAGCGGGGCGGTGCGGCAATCGCTGAGCTCCACCGCCGGCCGGTCGACCTGGTGCTGGCCGAGCTCAACATGCCGGGCATCAGCGGCGCCGACCTGGCGCGGATGATCCGCGACGAGATGGTGTGGCGCGACCTGCCGGTGATGCTGATCACCGGCCGCTCGAAACCCGGCGGCGCGGTCGAGGCGTACCAGGCGGGCGCCGACGACGTCATCCTGAAGCCGTTCCACTTCGAGGTGCTGTTTGCGCGCATCGAGCGGCGCATCGCCCGCGCTCAATCCTTGAAGGCCCTGCGCGACGACAATGCCGCGCTCGACGCCCGCGTCGTTACCCGCGCGATCGAATTGGGTGAGCTGCGCGATCGCTGGTTGGCGAGCGAGGCCGAGCGCCGCCGGCTCGAATGCCTGTTGGGTCCACGCCCGGCGTAAAGGCCCGGCGCCGCCTAGACCTTCGCCAGATACTCCCGGACCTGCGGCGCCAGGTCGGGGCGCTCGAGCGCCAGCGCCAGATTGGCGATGACAAAGCCCAGCTTGTTGCCGCAGTCGTGGCGCACCGCATTGACCTTCAATGCGTTGAACGGCTGCTGGCCGATCAGCCTGGCCATCGCGTCGGTCAGCTGGATTTCGTCGCCCGCGCCGCGGGTCCCGGCGTCGAGCACGCCCATCACCTCGGGCTGGAGGATGTAGCGCCCGATCACGCCGAGCCGCGACGGCGCGTCCTCCGGCTCCGGTTTCTCGACCAGCCCGAGCACCTCGGTCAAATCACCGTCGACCCGGCCCGGCGCAATCACCCCATAGCTTTTGGTTTTGTCCGCCGGCACCTCCTCGGTGCACAGCAGATTGCCGCCGATCCGCGCCCACGCATCGACCATCTGCTTGAGCGCACCCGGCGTGCCGGCCATCAGATCGTCGGGAAGCAGCACCGCGAACGGTTCGTCGCCGACGATGTGCCGCGCGCACCACACCGCATGGCCGAGCCCCAACGGCTCCTGCTGGCGGACCGCGACCACCTCGCCGTAGTGGGTCCGCGCCGGATCCAGAGCGTCGAGGCTTTTGCCCGCGTCGCGCATCGTCGTCTCGAGCTCGAAGGCGACGTCGAAATAATCGACCAGGCTCGATTTGCCGCGCCCGGTGACGAAGATCATCTGCTCGATGCCGGCCTCGCGCGCCTCGTCTACCGCATATTGGATCAGCGGCCGGTCGACGATCGTCAGCATTTCCTTGGCGATCGACTTGGTCGCCGGCAGCAGCCGAGTACCGAGCCCCGCGACCGGGAAGATCGCCTTGCGAAGCCGGTTGCTCATTGCGGAGACGATACGCCGGTTTGATCGGAGCTGCTCGGCGCTCCGGTGTCCGGCAGGACGGGTGCGGCGCCGCCGTCGGGCGGCGGCAGGTCGAAGCGGTCGGGCTTGCGCGGCTCGGAGCGCTTGATCAGCTCATCGACCCGTTCGGGCCGGGCGTTGGTCGGCGGCGTCAGCAATTGCTCGGCGGTCGGGGTCGCGCTGGCCAGCAACGGCTTGATCGGCAACGACTGGCCCGGCCTCGGCTGGAGCGGCGCCATCTGGCCGCAGCCGCCAATGATCGATATGCCGATCAGGCCGCCGGCCGCCAGCATTGCCTTTCGCACAAGCTTCATCGATCTCTCCGCGCGGCCACAGCGGCCCGCGCCGCCGCGACCGCTTCGATTACCCGCTCGGGCGCGGTTCCGCCAGCCGACCTGCGCGAAGCGACGCTGCTCTCGACCGACAGTCGCTCGAGCGCGGCCTCGCCGATGCGTTCGTCGATCGACCGCAGCTGGTCGAGGCTGAGCTGGTCGAGGTTGACGCCCTTTTCCTCCGCCGCGGCCACCGCCCGTCCGGCGATCGTGTGCGCCTCGCGGAACGGGACACCAGCCTCGGCCGCCAGCCAGTCGGCGAGGTCGGTCGCGGTCGAATGCCCGGCCGCCGCCGCGGCCCGCATCCGTGTCGCATCGAATGTGAGCTCGGCGACCATCCCGGCCATCGCCGCCAGCGACACCAGCAGCAGGTCGTGGGCGTCGAACAGCGGCGCCTTGTCGTTCTGCAGGTCCTTGGCATAGGCCAGCGGCAAGCCCTTGAGCAGCACCAGCAGCGCGACCAGGTCGCCGACGATCCGCGCCGCGTGGCCGCGGACCAGTTCGGCGGCGTCGGGGTTGCGCTTGTTCGGCATGATCGACGACCCGGTCGACCACGCGTCGGGCAGCGCGACGAAGCCGAACGGCTGCGACGCCCAGACGATGATTTCCTCGGCCAGCCGCGACAGATGCACCGAGCACAAAGCCGCGGCGGCAAGATAATCGACGACGAAATCGCGGTCGGAGACCGAATCGATGCTGTTGGCGGTCGGCCGGTCGAAACCCAATGCGGTCGAGGTCGCGTCGCGGTCGATCGGGAAGCCGGTGCCGGCCAGCGCCGCCGCTCCGAGCGGACACTGGTTAAGGCGCTTCCGCGCAGCCTCAAACCGGCTGCGGTCCCGCGCCAGCATCTCGCGATAAGCCATCAGATGGTGGCCGACGGTCACCGGCTGCGCCGACTGCAGGTGGGTGAAGCCCGGCATGATCGTCGCCGCATGCTCCTCGGCGCGGTCGAGGATCGCGGCTTCGACCTGGTCGATGCCTGTCACGATCTGGTCGATCGCGCCGCGCACGAACATCCTCATGTCGGTTGCCACCTGGTCGTTGCGCGACCGCGCGGTGTGCAGCCGCCCCGCCGCCGGTCCGATCAACTCGGCCAGCCGATGCTCGACGTGCATGTGGATGTCCTCGAGCGCGGGATCCTCGGCCACGCCCCCGCTCTCATATTCATCGTCGATCTCGGCCAGGCCGCGGTCGATTGCCGCCGCATCGTTGGCCGTGATTATCCCGCGCTTGCCCAGCATCGCCGCGTGGGCGCGGCTGGCGGCGATGTCCTCGCGCCAAATCCGCTTGTCGGTAGCGATCGAGCTATTTATCTCGCGCATCAGCTCGGCCGGACCGCCGCCAAAGCGTCCGCCCCACATCGGATTGGAAATCGTCTTGCGGCTGATCCTGCTGTTCCTTGCGCTGCTCGGCCCGCTGTTCGCGACCGCCGCTTGCGATAGGCAAAAGCCCCAACGCCAGCAAGGCGAGGCGGCGCAAGCCGGCCCGGTCAAGGGCGTCCACCGCGAGAATGGCGGCAAGGCCGCGCCCGATGTCACCTTCCAGGATCCCGACGGCGGAGACATCCGCCTCGCCGATTTCAAGGGCGTGCCGGTGCTGGTCAATTTGTGGGCGAGCTGGTGCGGGCCGTGCGTCAAGGAGCTGCCGACGCTCGAGAAGCTGTCCGACTCCCATCTTCAGGACGGTCAGTTGGGCGTGATTGCGGTCAGCCAGGACATGGCGCCGCACAGCTCGGTCACCGCGTTCCTCGCCGAGCACAAGATCGATGGCCTCGGCGCCTACCAGGACCCGAAGATGGCGCTGTCGGGCGCGCTCGGCGTCGAGGTCCTGCCGACCTCAATCCTCTACGACAATCAGGGCCGTGAGATCTGGCGCTACGTCGGCGACCTCGACTGGACCAGCGCCGAGGCTTCTAAGCTGCTGGCCGAAGCCGGCGTCGCGCAAACGCGCTGAGCACTCGTCCGTCGATCGCCGCCAGGCCAAGCGCGATCAGCGCCATCCCCGCAAGATCGCGCGGCGCGATCACTTCGTTGAGGAACAGCGAACCGAGCAGGATCGCGACCGGCGGAACCAGCAAAGTGACCAGCAGGGCATTGGTCGCTCCGGCCGAATCGATCAGCCGGAAATAGAGGATGTAGGCGAAGGCGGTGCAGACCAATGCCAATGCGACGATCGCCGCGACCGCTCCGAGCGACGGCAGCGACTCCGACCATGGCCGATCGACTAGCAGCGCGACCGGCAGCATGATGCCGGCGCCGGCGGTCAGCTGGCCGGTGGTGACCGCGATCGGCGACAGGCCCAACGCCTTGAACCGGCGCGCCCACACGCTCGCCAGCGCGTAGCACAGCGCGGCCGTGACGCAGGCCAGCTGCGCCAGAGTATCGCCGCCGAGCGTCGTCAGCACGGCCGGACCGATCATCAATGCCACGCCGCCAAAGCCGAGCAGCACTCCGGCGAGCTTGCGGCCGGTCATGCGCTCGTCGCGGGTGAACAGGTGGGCGACGACCACGCCCCAGATCGGCGTCGTCGCGTTGAGGATCGAGGCGAGGCCGCTGGCGATGTGCGTCTGTCCCCAACCGAACAGGATGAACGGCACGACATTGTTGAAGAGCGCCAGGACCAGGATGGAGCGCCACGCCGAACGCGGCAGGCCGGCGGATTCGCCGCGCCACCACAGGAACAGCCACATGGCCGCCGCGGCGATTGTCAGCCGCACCCAGACATAGGTCAGTGGGGCGACCTGATGGACCGCGACGCCGATAAAAAAGAAAGCGCCACCCCAGATCAGCGCCAGGGCGAGGAGTATCGTCCAGTCGCTGCCGTTCATGACGTTGCGGATCATGGCCCCAGGGTAGGGCGCAGCCGGAACGGCCGCTTCCCGCGGGTTGCGCTCAAACGGAGATAGGGTCCGGGTCGCCACTGACCCGAATTAGGGATCTGGCCCCGCCGCCGCCAACAAATGCGCGGCGCGCGTCGATAAGTCCAGCTTATGAGGTCAGTCGCGCAGCAGCTCGTTGATGCTGGTCTTCGACCGGGTCCGCTCGTCGACCTGCTTGACGATCACCGCGCAGGCCAGCGCCGGTCCGCCGTCCTTGCCGGGCAGCGCCCCGGGGACAACCACCGAATAAGCCGGGACGCGACCGTAATGCACTTCGCCCGACGCGCGGTCGACGATCTTGGTCGAGGCGCCGAGGAATACCCCCATCGACAGCACCGCGCCCTGCTCGACGACCACCCCCTCAGCGACCTCGGAGCGGGCGCCGATGAAGCAATCGTCCTCGATGATCACCGGTCCCGCCTGCAGCGGCTCGAGCACCCCACCGATCCCGGCGCCGCCCGAGATGTGGACGTTGCGGCCGATCTGCGCGCAGCTCCCGACCGTCGCCCAGGTGTCGACCATCGCGCCTTCGCCGACCCGGGCGCCGATGTTGACGAAGCTCGGCATCAGCACCGCGCCCGGGGCAATGAAGGCGCCGCGTCGAACAATCGCGCCCGGTACGGCGCGGAATGCCGCCGTTTCGAACTCTTTTTGCCCCCAGCCGGCGAATTTGGACGGCACCTTGTCCCACCAGTGCGCGCCGCCCGGCCCACCCGCGATCATCTCCATCGGGTTGAGCCGGAACGACAGCAGCACCGCCTTCTTGAGCCACTGGTGGACGATCCATTGGCCATCGACCTTTTCGGCGATCCGCGCTTCGCCGCGATCGAGCGCAGCGATCGCCGCGTCGACCGCTTGCCGCACCTCTCCCCGGGTGGCGGGACTGATCGAGTCCCGCTCCAGCCAGGCGGCGTCGATGGTCGCTTCGATCGCGCCGTTCATTGCCAGGCTCATGGATAGTCCCCCACGATCGTTGCCAGCCACTCGGCGACATTGCCGATGCGGTAATCGATGAAGCTCTCGTCGGCGCCATGGCTGCCGCGCTCGGAGCCGTTGTCGACCCACACGGTGGTCATTCCAAGCGTTTTCGCCGGCTGGAGGTTGGCCGCCATGTCGTCAACCAGCAGCGCATGGTTGGGATCGATCGCGAAACGCTCGCACAGCAGGGCATAGCCGTGCGGGTCGGGCTTGGGCCTCAATTCGCTGGCGTGGATGTCGTGGAGCTCGTCGAACTGCTTGGCCACACCGATCGCCTCGAGCACCCGGCGGGCGTAGGGCGCGTCGCCGTTGGTGAATAGGAAACGGCGGCCGGGCAGCCGCGCCAAGGCCGCGGCCAGCGCGTCGTCGGCGCGCACCCGGTCGAGCGGGATGGCGTGGACCTCGTCGAGGAAGTGGTGGGGGTCGACGGCGTGCGTTTTCATCAGGCCGGCAAGCGTCGTACCATGCTCGTGGAAGTGGGCCTTCTGGACACGCTTGGCTTCGTCGGCGTCGCAGTCGAGCAGCCGCTGGATATACGTCCCCATGCGCTCGTCGATCAACGCGAATAGTCCGGTCGACGCCGGATAGAGGCAATTGTCGAGATCGAAAATCCAGTCGCGGATGTGGCCAAAGGTGGGGGCGATGGACGAATTCATGGTCAAGATGGCGCTACAGGATGTTGGCCCTTCAGCAAATTGAAAGGTTTTGGAAAGCATAA
>JBDTMX010000029.1:0-3357 GCA_039934055.1 Sphingomicrobium sp.
TGTCGCACCACATCCAGACGCTCGGCTCCGACGCCTTCGAAGGCCGCGGCGTGGCCACTCGCGCCGAGGTGAAGTCGGTCGGTTATCTGGTCGGCCAGTTCCGCGCCGCCGGCCTGTCGCCGGGCGGCGACCTCGTCCGCGGCAAGCGCCAATGGACCCAGGCGGTGCCTCTGTCGAAGTCCGACATCGTCGGCACGCCGCAGCTGCGGCTCGCCATCGGCAACACCTTCGAGAACCTCATCCAAGGGGAGCAGATCGCGGTGCGGTCGCCGATGAATGGCGCAAGCGCGGTCAACCTCCACAACGCGCCGCTGCTGTTCGTCGGCTACGGGGTGACCGCACCCGAGCGCGGCTGGGACGATTTCAAGGACGTCGACGTGAAGGGCAAGATCCTCGTCGAACTCGTCAACGATCCCGACTTCGAAGGGGGAGAGTGTGATTTCGGCGGCAAGGCGATGACCTATTACGGACGGTGGACCTACAAGTACGAGGAAGCCGCGCGGCGCGGCGCCGCCGGCGTGATGGTGATCCACGAAATCGGCCCCGCCTCCTACGGCTGGGCGACGGTCAAGAACTCGAACACCAACACCATGTTCGACATCGTCCGGGCCAACCCGGCGGCGACCCACACGCCGTTCGAAAGCTGGATCCAGCGCGATCTCGCGGTGCGGCTGTTCCAGGCCTCCGGGCTCGACTTCGAGGCGGCCCGGGCCGCCGCCCGGCGCAAGGACTTCCGGCCGGTGCCGTTGAAGGCCGCGCTGACCGCCAACATCGCCGCCAAGGTCGCGACCATTACTTCGCACAACGTCGTCGGCCTGCTGCGCGGCAAGCGCTACCCTGACGAAACGGTGATCTACACCGCCCACTGGGACCATCTCGGCATCGGCAAGCCCGATGCCAACGGCGACAAGATCTACAACGGCGCGGTCGACAACGGCACCGGGCTGGCCGAGCTCATCGAGCAGGGCCGCGCGTTCGCCCGCGAGCCTCGCACCGACCGCTCGATCGTCATCCTCGCCGTCACCGCCGAGGAGAAAGGCCTGCTCGGCTCGGAATATTACGCCACCCACCCGCTCTACCCGCTGGGCAAGACGGTCGCGGTGCTCAACGCCGATTCCCTCGGCGTATGGGGGCCGGCGCGCAACTTCAGCATCGCCGGCACCGCCAAGCTCGGGCTCCTCGACGACCTCGTCCAGGAAGGCGCGCGGCAGGGCCGCACCTTCCTGCCCGACCCGCACCCCGAATCCGGCGGCTTCTTCCGCTCCGACCATTTCTCGTTCGCCAAGGTCGGCGTGCCGGCGATCAGCTTTAAATCCGGCAACGATCTGGTGACCGGCGGCATGGCCCGCGGCGAGGCGCTCTCCGCGGACTACACGACCAAACGCTACCACCAGCCCGACGACGAATGGTCGGCGGACTGGGACCTGACCGGCCTCGCCCAGGACGCGGCGCTGCTGCACAGTCTGGGCCGGCGCCTGGCCAATTCGCGTGAATGGCCGACGTGGAGCGACGACAGCGAGTTCCGCAGCGTCCGCGACCGCACCGAAAGCGAGCGGCCCGTCGCTCGGGGAGAGCGCGGATAAGGCCGGCATTTGCTATGGTAGGCAGCGAAGGGAGAGTCGCATGGCAGACCTGATTTTCTACACCAACCCGATGTCGCGCGGACAAACCGTGCGCTGGATGCTCGAGGAGGTCGGCGAGCCCTACGACACCGAGATCCTCGACTATGCGACCACCCTCAAGGCCGAGCCCTATTTGTCGATCAATCCGATGGGCAAGGTCCCGGCGATCCAGCACAAGGGCAGAGTGGTGACCGAGGTCGCGGCGATTTGCTGCTACCTCGCCGACGCCTTTCCTGAAGCGAATCTCGCGCCGCCGCCGCTGGACCGCGCCGATTACTACCGCTGGATCTTCTTCACTTCGGGTCCAGTCGAAGCGGCGTTCAGCAACAAGTCGGTCGGCTGGGAACCCGCGCCCGACAAGCAGCGCATGTTCGGCTACGGCAATTACGACCTCGCCATCGCCACGCTCGAAAAGGCGCTGACCGGCCGCGACTATATCGCCGCTGACCATTTCACGGCTGCCGACCTGTTCGTCGGCGCCAACGTCAATTTCATGCTCCAGTTCAATCTGCTCGAGCCCAAGCCGGTGTTCACCGACTATGCGGCGCGGATGACCGACCGCGGCGCCTATCGCCGGGCCAAGGCCATCGACGGCCAATTGATCGCCGAGATGCAGGCCGCGCAGTCCCAACCCCAGCCGGCGTGATCTGATGACCGATGACATCCGCCGCAGCGCGATCGCCCTCTATGACCGCTTCACCCACACCGGCATGGACCGGCGGCTGTTCATGCGGCGGATGGTCGCGCTGGCCGGCAGCGCCGCCGCCGCAGAAGCGCTGATCGGCACGATCTCCGCCAGTCCCGCCGCCGCCGCGCTGACCGACCCGGGCGATCCGCGGCTGATCATCAAGCAGGGCCTGCTCGGCTTCTCGAGCCCGCTGTCCGGCTACGTCGCGGTCAAGAAAGGCACGACCCACGCCGGCGTGGTCATCGTCATCCACGAGAACCGCGGCCTCAACGCCCATATCGAGGACGTCGCCCGGCGCTTCGCGCTGGCCGGATATTTCACGGTCGCGCCCGATCTCCTGTCGTCGTTCGGCGGCACCCCGGCGGACGAGGATGCGGCGCGGGCCGCGATCGGCCGGCTCGACCTCGAGATCGTCGTCGGTCAGGTCGCGGAACTCGCCCGACACGCACCCGAGCTGCGCCACGACAACGGCCGCGTCGGCGGCGTCGGCTTCTGCTGGGGCGGCGCTTTCGTCGATCGCCTCGCTGTCGAGGCGGGTCCGGCGCTCAACGCCGCCGTCGCTTATTACGGCCCCGCCCCCGACCCGTCCGAAGCAGTCAGGGTCCAGACCCCGCTCCTGCTCCATTATGCCGGGCTCGACACCCGCGTCGACGCCACCGGCAAGCCGTGGGTCGAGGCGTTGCAGGCCGCCCACAAGGACGTCACCGCTTTCACTTATCCCGGCGTCGACCACGCGTTCAACAACGACACCTCAGCCGAGCGCTACAACAAGCCCGCCGCCGACCTGGCGTGGACGCGGACGCTGGCCTTTTTCGCCAAGCATCTCAGCGCATGAAAAAAAGGGCCGGCGGTCGCCCGCCGGCCCTCTCTTGATCGATGGGGCTCCGCTTAGCGGCGGTTGCCCATGAAGCTCAGCAGGAACATGAACATGTTGATGAAGTCGAGGTAGAGGTTGAGCGCCCCCATGATCACGACCTTGCCCTCCATGTCGCTGCCCGCGACATAGGCGTACATGCTCTTGATCTTCTGCGTGTCGTAGGCGGTCAG
>JBDTMX010000030.1:0-2929 GCA_039934055.1 Sphingomicrobium sp.
GCGCCAGGGTCGAATATCCGCTGTTGCTGGCGGTGACCGGCGTCAAGCGCTTCAAACCCGACAACTTTCGCGACGCCCAGTGTGCCGCGCAGATTGAAGAGGAATGGCGAGACTATCGAGAGGCCCACCTTGACCGGCACGGCGTTCAATCCTCGCTCGACTTGCTCGAGAGCGCCTACAGCTGGAGCGACCGCCTCGCCGGCCATTTCGCCCAAACCTACCGCAGCGGCCATGTGTTCAATTTCGTGTTCGGCGGCCTCGCCGTGTGCATGGGCCTGAGCACGTTCATGATCCCCTCGGCCTATCTACAGGAGGCGCTGGTCGAGTTCGTGATCACGCTGTTGATCATCCTCAACACAAAGATCGGCGTGCGCAACGAATGGCACCGCCGCTGGCTCGACTACCGCCAACTCGCCGAGCGCCTCCGCCCGATGCGCAGCCTGAAGCTGCTTGGCCTCGCCGCACCGGACCCGCCGGGGAGCGTTACCAACCCGGTGTCGGCGCGCTGGGTCGACTGGTATTCAGCCGGCATCTGGCGGGCGATGGGGTCCCCGGGCGGCGCCATCGACGAAAGCCGCGCTGCCGAGCTGGCGCGGGCGGTGGCGGAGTTCGAGATTGCGCCGCAGGTCTCCTACCACGAGCGCAGCTCCCACCAGATCGACAAGCTCGACCACCGGCTCGAGAAATTTGCCGGCCTGTTGTTCCAGGCGACTCTGGTGGCGTGCGTCGCGGTCGCCGCCGGCTATGCGTTCGCGCCGGTCCTGGTCCGCGAATTCAACAACTGGCTCACGCTGGTGTCGGCCGGCTTTCCGGCGCTCGGCACCGCCGTCTTCGGGATCCGCTTCCAGGGCGATTTCGGGGGCAGCGCGGTGCGTTCCCAGGCGACCGCCAATGCCTTGGGTCAAATTGATGCGGAACTGATGCGGGGTGTCGATTTGCAGCGCGCCGCCGACCTCGCCGAGCAGGCGGCACGGACGATGCTGGAGGATCTCGACAAATGGCGCCTGGTCAACCAGCAGCAGGACCTCGGGATGGCTTAGCGGCGCCGCTCTTCAGCCGCTCGCGAAGCTCCGACAACTCCCAATAATCATTACGGCTGAACGGCAACATCGGGGTCAGCGCGGCCATGGTGCTGCGGCCAAGCGTGCGCTTCAGCTCGGCGAGGCGAGTGAAAGCGGCGGCGCTGTCGGCCTCAACCCGCTCCGAATTGGCCGACTGCTGCAGCAGAATCTCCTCCGATGTCAGCACGAGCCGCGTCAGCAGCTCCCAATATTCGCGGATAAGCTCGCCATTCTTCGGGCCGGAACGAGCGGCGAACGCGGCAACGCGACGTCCGTCGGGATCGTCGGGGAAGCGCCCGGAATTCAACGTCTCGAGCAGCGCGCGGTGGGCCTCGCGCTCGACCGTCAACCACTGCCGCGCCTCGCCGGAACCGAAGCGAAAGATGGCCATCAGCACGAGCGGTGCCAGGATCAGCATGCCCAGCATCGCCAGCATCGGCTGTTCCGGGAACTGGTTGAACAGCGTGTGGATGGCGACCGCGGCGAGGAAGCCGGGCACGAACCACAAGGGGTTGAAGTCGTAGTCGCGGGCCGCGCCGCGCGTCTCGCGCTCGGCAAGCTCGTGGGCGATCGCGGCGAGGATGGCGAGTGTCGTGCCGTGCATCACCGCCGTGCCGAGGCCGCGGACCATCCACACCGCCGAGGGGACATCGGGAAAGCGCATCAAATAGAGGATGTTCTCGATGACCGAGAAGCCTGCGCCGACGGCGAACCCCGAAATAACGGCGTCGACCTTGAAGCCGATGCGGTTGAAGCGAAACAGGCTGATGATCACGATGGCCTTGAGCGCCTCCTCGATCCACGGCGCGACGAAGCGGCTGTAATTGCTGAAGCCGATCGGCAAGCTGTCGAGAAAAGCGCCGCTCAGCGGATAGGCGGCGGCGGCCGCAATACCGCCGAGCAGCAGCAAGGCGAGCGTCTCCCACAGTCTCATCAGCCTGAACACGTCGAGCCAGATGAAAACCGCGGTCAGCACCAGCACCGGCACCAGCGCGATCGACCAGTCGATAATCTCGGAAACTCCCATCCTGCGCGTGACTACATGATCTTCAGGGAAGCGAGCAATTCGGTCTTGCGATAGTCGCCGTCCGCCCAGCCGCCTGCAACGCCGAACGAAAGGACCATCGGCAAACGCAGCGCGACAGTGAAGTTGAGGTCGAGTTGGGCTCCCACGTTCATGTAATGGTGCGACTCGCCGTCGGGCGCCAGCGTCGCCATCACGCCGGTGAATAGGGCCGGCCGGATATGGCTGAGATAGAAAGCGGGCGCTCCGATTTCGGCGAAGCGGATTGGGGGCAAGTTGATCTCGCCGGTCACCTTGGCGAAGCGGCGAGCGGCGATCTCGTCGATCTCGAAACCCGGAAAGCTCTCGGTCTCGCGATAGCGCTTCACGGGCCGGTCATCGACGTAATTGTTGCGGAACGATCCGAAATAATAAGCGGCAAGCGGGCTCAGGTGCCTGCCGCCGGCCATCCCTGCCTGGCCGTAGATCCAGACCGAGCTATTGCTCCACGGCAATGCGGTTCCGAGATCGATCCCACCGTACAACTTGGGATAGAATTCTCCCTCCGCCTGGTCGGTGGCGGCAACGATGCGCCCGGCGATGCCCTTCTCATGATCGACTCCGCCGAGTGACGAGGTGGTGTTGGTGTAGCGCAGCCCGATCTCGGCCGAGCGCAAGTCCTTTGGGCTGGCGATGTTCTGGGCGCCCGGCAGTTGCTTGAGCCCGAAGAACGCTGACGCAGAACCGAAAATGTCGAGCTGGCGCGGCGGGTCATAGATCAGCGGCTTCGAGTAGCTGGCGATGAACGCATCGCCCTTGCGGCTGCGAAGCACCGGGCCCGCCAGATCATAAACGTCGGCGAGGT
>JBDTMX010000031.1:0-3707 GCA_039934055.1 Sphingomicrobium sp.
CCCCAGCGTCCCTTCCGACCCGATCAGCAGCTGGTCGAGGCTGTAGCCGCGATTGTCCTTCTTGAGTGCGGTCAGGCCATCGTGGATCGATCCGTCGGGCAGCACAGCCTCGAGTCCCAGGACCAGCGAACGCATCGTCCCGAACCGCAGCACCTGCGTCCCGCCGGCGTTGGTCGCGATCAGGCCGCCGATTGTGCAGCTGCCGCGCGAGCCCAGCGTCAGCGGAAAGCGGCGGCCGACCTGGCCCGCGCGTTCGTGCAGCTCGGCGAGGATCATGCCCGCCTCCGCCACCGCGACATTGTTTTCGGCGCTGATCGAACGCAGCCGGTTCATGCGCCGCAGCGACAGGATCAGCGCGCTCCCGTCCTCTGGCGGAGTCGCCCCGGCCACCATCCCGGTATTGCCGCCCTGCGGGACCAGCGGCACGCGATACTGGGCGGCAAGCCCGACCATCGCCGCCACCTCTTGCGCGGTGGCGGGCGCGAGGATCGCCGCCGCCTGGCCGTGGTAGCGGCCACGCCAGTCGGTCAGCCACGGCTCGACCTCGGCGGGATCGGTAATCGCCGCCCGCAGCCCGAACCGTTCGTGCACGGCGGCGATCAGCCGCGCCTTTTGATCAAGGGGATCTGGCTTCATCGGACGATCAATAGCGGTTTTCGCCGGGCTTGGCATTGCGCCTGCATAGCTGCAAAGCGATCGCATGGTATCCGGAGCGCCGTCTCGCGCGCGAAACATCATGCTTGGGATCGGCGCCGCGTCCGCCGCACTGTTCGCTCTGGCCGGGGGCCCGAACAGCGTACGCCGCTACGTGCGCAAGCTGCGGAACGATCATTCCCGCCGCCCGGCCCTGTGGAACCGATTCTACGCGCTCGATTGGGGCGACACATCGACCAACAATTACGGATTTGCGCCGGCGGCGGGAGACGACCCGCAGCGCTTCCAGCAGCAGATGTATCGCGAGTTGCTGCGCCTGCTCGGGGAAAAGCGGCCGCTCGAGCCCCAGGCTGAACCCCTGAAGCTGCTTGAAGTGAGCTGCGGCCGCGGCGGCGGGCTCAGCGCCTTCGTCGCCGCCGCGCCAGGCGTGTTCGATGCGACCGGGCTTGACGTCGCGGCCAGCGCCATCGCTTTCTGTCGCAAGGCCCACGGCAAAGGCGACCGGCTGCGCTTCGTCGAAGGGAGCGCGCTTGACCTGCCGTTCACCGACGCAAGCTTCGACGTCATCCTCAACGTCGAGGCGTCGAACGATTACGGCGACCGTCCGCGGTTCTTCGCCGAGGTCGCGCGGGTGCTGAAGCCCGACGGCGTGTTCGTCTATACCGACAACTTTCGAGCGGCCGATGCCGGCCAGATGAAGGACGAGCTGGCGAGCGCCGGCTTCGAGGCTGAATTCACCGACGTTACCGGCAACGTCGCCGAGGCCTGCCGCCTCGACAGTCCGCGCCGCCGCGAGCTGATCCGGCGGCGGGCGCCGCTGGCCGGCCGGCTGATGTTCCGCCGCCAGCTCGAGAATTATGCGGGGATCGAAGGCAGCGGCAAGTATCGCGCCTTCGCCGAGCGCCGCCGTGCATATTTGATGACCGCGGCAGTCAAAAAATGAGCATCACCCTGCTCCTTGCCCGGGCCAGCAATGGCGTGATCGGCAAGGACGGCGGCCTGCCATGGCACATTTCCGCCGACTTGAAGCGCTTCAAGGCGCTGACCATGGGAACGGTGCTGGTGATGGGTCGCAGGACCTTCGAGAGTCTGCCGGGCGTCCTTCCGGGCCGGCGGCACATCGTGCTAACCCGCGATCCCGCCTGGAGCGCGCCCGGAGTCGCGGTCGCCCGGACCGTCGAGCAGGCGCTGGCGATCGCCGCCGACGAGCCCGTATCGGTAATCGGCGGCGCCGAGATCTTCCGCATGTTCGTCCCGCTCGCCGACCGCATCGAACTGACCGAGGTGCTGGCTGATATCGACGGCGACACCATCATCGAAGACCTGCGTTCGACCGATGCCTGGCGCGAAGTCTCGAGCGAGGACCATCCGGCGGACGACCCGCCATTTCGTTTCGTCACGCTGGAGCGCGGCTAACGAGTCTTGGGCATGGCTGCGGCGAACTTGCGGAAACGGGCCATCTGGTCGCCGAGCACCCTGTCGACCACCGGCGCCAGTTTGTCCGCGCCACCGTTGGCGAAACCGGCAACGCGATAATCGAGCGTCAGGCGCGAGCCGCCGGCGATGCGCTCGGCCTTGATGTCCATCACCCCCGTGGTCGCCTCGTACAGCAACGGGCCGAGCGAGCCGGTCATCACCAGCCGCTCGCCGGGCTCGACGTAGGTAACATGCAGATGCTCGATCCCGCCGCCGTTGGCGAGCCGTTCGCACAGGCAGCCGCCAGGCGTGAGCGACAACGTCATGTTCGACGATTTGCCGCTGTAAGTATGCTCGGGATTCCACCATTCGGAGATTTGCGCGAACGCATCGAACGCCGCCGCCTTGGGAATGACGATCAAAACGATCTGGCGGACCTCGAAGCCGTTATTGCTTGAGCCGACCACTTCGGCATGCGCCAATCCCGGCGTCACGATCATCGCAAGTGCTACTGCCCACTTCATCGCACCCTCCCCGTTCGTGGATAGAGGATGCAGCGTGAGCGGCTAGCTGTCGAGGATCGCTTCGATCTGGGCGGCGACGGCGTCGACCGACTGCATTCCGTCGACCCGGTGCACCAGGCCCCGCTCATCGTAATAAGGCAGGATCGGCGCGGTCTTGGCGCGATATTCGGCCATCCGCCGCCGCACCGTCTGTTCATTGTCGTCGGGACGCCGAACGAACTCGGTCGAGCCGCATTGGTCGCACACGCCCTCACGCCGCGGCGGGTTGAAGCGATCGTGGTAACTGGCGCCGCAGCGCGCGCAGCTGAAGCGCCCGGCGATCCGCTCGACCAGCGCGTCCTCGTCGACCTCGAGCTCGATCACGTGGTCGAGGATGCGGCCGCGCTCGGCGAGCAACAGGTCGAGCGCTTCGGCCTGGGCCCGGGTGCGCGGGAAGCCGTCGAAGATCGCACCGTTGTCGCCCGCGGCATCGAGCCGCTCGCCGATCAGCGCGCTGACGATGGCGTCGCTGACCAGGCCCCCGGCGGCCATCACTTCCTTGGCCTGCTGGCCGATTGGGGAACCGTTGGCGACCGCTTCGCGCAGCATGTCGCCGGTCGACATCTGGATCATCCCGCGGCTGGCCTGAAGCCGCGCCGCCTGGGTGCCCTTGCCGGCGCCGGGTGGGCCGAGCAGGACGATGTTCATGGCTGGACGCTGCGGCATCGACGGCGGGCGATCAGCGCCGGCGCCCGGTCTTGAGCTTCGCCTTTTTGATGAGGTCGCCATATTGGTGGGCGATCAAATGGCTCTGGATCTGCGCGACCGTGTCCATGGTGACGTTGACGACGATCAGCAGGCTCGTCCCGCCGAGGCGAAAATTGAGGCCGGCCTGCGCCGACAGGATCTCCGGTATGAGGCAGATCAGCACCAGATAGGCGGCGCCGACGACGGTGATCCGGGCGACCAGATAGTCGAAATAGGCTTCGGTCGCCTTGCCCGGGCGAATGCCGGGGATGAAGCCGCCGTGGCGCTTCAGGTTTTCGGCCGTCTCCTCGCTGTTGAACTGCACCGCCGCATAGAAGAAGCAGAAGAAGGCGATGCCGGCCGCATACAGCCCCAGATACACCGGCG
>JBDTMX010000032.1:0-9345 GCA_039934055.1 Sphingomicrobium sp.
GATGAAGCAGAACCCCGACCTCAAGGTGATGGTCAACGGCGGCTATTTCGATGTCTCGACGCCCTACTTCGAGGGCGTGATGGAGATGCGCCATTTGCCGGTGCCGGCGAGCCTCCAGCGCAACGTCGAATATAAATATTACGAGTCCGGCCACATGGTCTACGCGCACCTGCCGTCGCTGGTGGCGCTCCACGACAATGTCGCGGACTTCATCCGGCGAACAAGCGTAGTGCCCTAACCGCCTCGCGTCCTACCCGGTCCTAGGTACACTCCGTGTCGAGCTTGCAGCCGCGCTGTGCCTGCGCCTGATCGACGGCATCGCGATCGTCCTTCTTTCGCTGAGCCCAGTCCGCGCGAGACATGCACACCCGCTTTACCGCCAGCCGCGAACCGAGGACCTCGATCCTTTGGCACACGATCTCCGTCTGGTTCGCGGACTTGACGGCGCCGGGCTGCGCCGGGACCGCGACCACTGCCGGATCGCCTGCATTCTTGCCGGTGAAACTGAATCCCAGCGTGCCCTGGTACCAGCCGGTCGAGCTCTTGCCCGTCGGACTGTAATCGCCCGAATTCAGCATCTCCAGCAGTACGCCGCCCGTGACGCTCTCGGCTTCCGCGCAATCGAGCTTGGGCAGCAGCAGGCGAGCCAGGGTCCCGGTGGCTTCGTATTGAACAGCGAAGCCGACGCGGAAATCGAGCCGGCCCTGCTTCAACGCGAAGGCGGGGCAGCTCTTCGACTCCGCAATTTCGAACAGCTTGGCCTGCATTTTCTCGCTGAGATGGTTGTAACCCTTCTGGTTGAGCTGGGGCAGGTTCTTCCAGTCACCGCTGGCCGTTTCGACCCGCACGGTCGCGGGCGCGGCGGTGGTGATCCCAGCTGTCAATACAAGCGCAAAAACCGACTTCATTGCAGACTCCCTTCCTGTCCGACTCACAATAATGCCGCAAAACCGGTTGCGGCGCGAGTGCCCGCCGGCGCCGTCATGTCTGCGCGACAATTCTCGCCCATTCCGCTTCGTCAATCACCCGCAGCCCCAGCTCCTCGGCCTTCTTGAGCTTCGATCCGGCGCCCGGGCCGGCGACCACCAGGTCGGTCTTGGCACTCACCGATCCCGCCGACCGCGCTCCCAAGCGCTCGGCTTGGGCCTTGGCTTCGTCGCGGCTCATGGTTTCGAGGGTACCGGTGAAGACGATGGTCTTGCCGCTCCACTCCGTCTCGCGCGCCTGGCTGACGAACGGTTGCGGCCGAACTTCCGACAGCAAATCGTCGAGCACCTCGCGATTGTGCGGCTCGTGGAAGAAATCGACCAGGGCCTCGGCCACGACCGGGCCGACGCCATCGACCGCCGACAGTTCGTCTTGGGCATTCTCGCCAGTCGCGGCGGTCCGCAGCACCTCGATCGTGCCGAACGCGCGCATCAAATCCTTGGCGGTAACGATGCCGACGTGGCGGATACCGAGCGCGAACAGGAACCGCGCCGGCTCGGGCTCGCGCCGCGCATCGATCGACGCCATGAGATTATCGACCGACTTCTCTTTCCAGCCCTCGCAACCCAGCAGATCATCGCGGTGCTGGTTGAGGCGGAAAATGTCGGCGGGCGAACGGAGCCAGCCAAATTCGACGAATTCGACGATGCTCTTCTCGCCGAGACCGTCGATGTCGAGCGCAGCCCGGCTGACGAAATGCTTCAGCCGCTCGATGCGCTGTGCCGGGCACACCAGCCCGCCGGTGCAGCGGACATCGACTTCGCCGTCCTCGGCGACGGCCTCGCTGTCGCATTCGGGGCAATGGTCGGGGAACAGGTAAGCTGGCCGCTTCTCGTCGCGCGAAAGATTTTCGACCACCTGCGGGATGACATCGCCGGCGCGCTGGATGCGCACACGGTCGCCAACCCGCAGGCCGAGCCGCGCGATCTCGTCGCGGTTGTGGAGCGTGACATTGGCGACGATCACCCCGCCGACCCCGACCGGTTTCAGCCGCCCGACCGGAGTCAATTTGCCGGTGCGGCCGACCTGGATGTCGATCGCTTCCAGCGTTGTCTCGGCTTTCTCGGCGGGGAACTTGTGCGCCAGGCCCCAGCGCGGCGCCCGCGCCACCTGGCCCAATCGCTCCTGCCAGTCGAGCCGGTCGACCTTGTAGACCACGCCGTCGATGTCGAACGGCAAATCGGCGCGCGCATGCTCGATCACGCGATAGTGAGCCAGCATCTCGTCGATCGTCCCGCAGCGCACGAGCAGGTCGCTGACCGGAATGCCGAACCCCGCGATCCGCTGCATCGCCTCGAACTGACTCCCCGCCAGCGGCTCCGACAGCTCTCCCCAGCCGTGCGCCAAAAATTGCAGTGGCCGCGCGGCGGTAACGTTTGCGTCTTTTTGCCGCAGCGACCCGGCGGCGGCGTTGCGCGGATTGGCGAAAATCTTGCCGCCCGCTGCTTCCTGTCGCTCGTTCAAGGCGGCGAAGTCGGACTTCGACATATACACCTCGCCGCGCACTTCGAGCACGCTCGGCGCGCCGGGAATGTGTTGCGGAATGTCGCCAATCGTCCGCGCATTAGGAGTGACATCTTCCCCGACCGCGCCGTCGCCGCGCGTCGCCGCCAGCACCAGTTCACCACCCTCGTAGCGCAGCGAGCAAGACAATCCGTCGATCTTGGGCTCGGCGGTCATCGCCACCGGCTCGTCGGCCCCAAGCGACAGGAACCGCCGCACCCGGCCGACGAACTCGCGCACCTCATCTTGCGCAAACGCATTCTCGAGGCTCAGCATCGGCCGCGCGTGGGCAACCTTGGCCAGCGCCGAAGTCGGCGCCGCGCCCAGCCGCCGCGACGGCGAATCCGCGCGCACCAGCTGGGGGTATTGCTTCTCCAGCGCCGCATTCTCGCGCACCAGCGCGTCATAATCGGCGTCGCTGATCTCGGGCTGGTCCGCGTCGTGATACAGCCGGTCGTGGTGCGCGATTTCCGCCGCCAGCCACGCCAGCCGCTCGGCGGCCTCGGCCTCGGTCATTATCTTAGCCAAACAGTTCCTCGAGAAAGCTGATCAACGACGTCCACGACCGCTCGGCGGCGAGCGCATTATAGCGCACGCCCTCGATTTCGAGCTTCGCCGCTTCCGGGTTGGTGAAGCCGTGGGCGACATGGCCATAGGCGTGGATCTGCCAGTCGGCGCCGGCCTCGGTCAGCTCCTTGCCGAGCGCGACAACGGATTCGGGCGGGACCATCGGATCGTCCCAGCCGTGGAAGGCGAGGATCTTGGCCTTGATCGGTTGCGGATCGAGGCCCGGCGGGTCGAACAGGCCATGGAAGCTGGCGACGCCGGCGATGTCGGCGCCGCTGCGGGCGAGGTCCAAGGCGCACTGGCCGCCGAAGCAATAGCCGATGGCGACGATGCGGCCGGACTCGACGGGATCCAATTGGGAGACGGATTCGAGCACGGCAAGAAGCCGCTTCCGCAAGTTCGCTCGGTCGTTACGGAGACGTTTCAATTCACCGAAGCAGGTATCCCTATCAGCACCGTGGAACTGTTTGCCGAACAGGTCGGCGACGAAGCCGGTGTAGCCCAGATGGACCAGCTGGCGAGCGAAGCCGAGCTCGAGCTCGGAGACCCCCATCACGGTCGGGAACAAGATCACCGCCGGGCGGCGCGCGCTGTCCCGCCGCGCCACCAGCACGCCTTCGAGCTCCTCGCCTTCGAAATTGAGACCAACCGGTGTTTCGCGTGTCATGCCGCCTCCAATAGCTTGGCCGCCTGGGCGCGGGCCTCGTCGGTCACCAGCGAGCCCGACAACATCCGCGCGATCTCCTCGCGCCGCTCGGGCTCGGACAAGCGGCGGACCGAAGTCCGCGTGCCGTCCGGCCCGTGGCTCTTCTCGATCCGGTAATGATGCGTGGCGCGCGCCGCGACCTGCGGCGAGTGGGTCACGACCAGCACCTGCGAATCACGCGCCAGCCGCGCCAGGCGCTCGCCGACCGCGCTGGCGACCGCTCCGCCGACCCCGCGGTCGATCTCGTCGAAGATCATGGTCGAGGCGGTTCCGGCCTCGGCCAGCGCGACCTTCAATGCAAGGATGAAGCGCGACAGTTCGCCGCCGCTGGCGATCCGCGTCAGCGGGCCGAACGGCGCGCCAGGGTTGGTCGCGACCTCGAACTCGACGCGGTCGGTCCCGGACGGCCCGGCTTCGGCCGGCGCGATCGCGGTGCGGAAGCGCGCCGAATCGAGCTTCAGCGGCGCCAGCTCGGCAGCGACCGCCGAATCGAGGGTCGCGGCAGCCGCCTGCCGCCCGAGGCTCAGCGCGTCGGCGGCGCGCGCATAGGCCGTGCGCGCGACGGCCAGATCGGCATCGAGCCGCGCGATCTGCTCGCCACCCTGCTCGATCAGCGCCAGATCCGCGTGCATCTTCTCGCCCAAGGCGGCCAGCGCATCGGCCTCGACCCGGTGCTTGCGGGCGAGCGCGCGGATTTCGAACAGCCGCGCCTCGGCCGCTTCCAGTCGCGCCGGGTCGAACGCCAGCGCATCCGTCGCCCGGGCGATCTTGTCCTCGCCTTCGCAAGCCTCGATCAGCGCCCGGTCGAGCGCCGCCAGCGCTTCCGCAAGGAGCGGTTGGTCGGCCGCGCCGCGCTCGATCCGTCGCGTTGCCAGCCGCAACTTGGCCAGCGCGCCGTCCGACCCACCGAGCAGCTCGTCGAGCCCGGCCAGCGCTTCGCCGGCCTTGACCCCGGACTGGATCGCCGCGCGCTCGTCGGCCAGCCGGCTTTCCTCGCCTGCTTGCGGAGCAAGCGAGTCGATCTCCGCCGACGAATGGCTCAGCCAATCCCGGTCGCGCTCGGCGGCGGCGGCGGCGGCGCGGGCCTCGCCGAGCTCGCGCTCGAGCCGGGTGACTGCGGCCCACGCCGCCGCGACCGGGCCGGAATCGATCCGCCCGAACGCGTCGAGCAATGCCCGGTGGCCGCGGGGATTGAGCAGGCCGCGATCGTCGTGCTGGCCGTGGATCTCGATGCTGACCGCGGCGATGTCGCGCAGCACGGCGGCGGAAACCGGGGTGGCGCCGGCGAAGGCGCGGCTCCCGCCGTCCGCCTTCAGCGTGCGCCGCAGGAGCAACGGCTCGCCCGCCTCGCACTCGATACCGTGCTCGGCGAGCACCGCGTGGACCGCATGGCCAAGCGGCATTTCGAGCTCGGCCGAGACGGACGCTGACTGCTCGCCGGTGCGGACCAGTCCGGCGTCGGAGCGCGCGCCCAGCGCCAGTCCGAGCGCATCGAGCAGGATTGATTTGCCGGCGCCGGTTTCGCCAGTAAGCACGCCGAGGCCGGGCTCGAACTCGAGTTCGAGCCGGTCGACCAGAACGACGTCCTTGATGGCGAGCTGCCTCAGCATGCTGCCTGTCTAGTAGATCGGCGCCCGGCGGCCAATCGCCGCCTGTTCGCCCGGATGGGCGCTCAAGAGAATCCAACCAATCGCCGCTTCAGTCTGACCCGCGAGCGCTAGCTCCGGGTGCCCTTCGGCTCCTTGAAATAGATCAGCCGATAGGCGCGATTGTACCATGCGCTGCCTGGGTAGTTGGCGCCGAGGATCACCGCCGCCTTGCGCGCCTCCAGCGGAATGCCGAGCGCGAGATAGCATTCGACCAGCCGCTCGAGCGCTTCGGGCGTGTGGCTGGTGGTCTGGTATTTGTCGACGACTTCGCGGAACCGAGTCGACGCGGCGAGCCAATTTCCGGCCCGCTGGTAGAAGCGCCCGACTTCCATCTCCTTGCCGGCCAGATGGTCGTTGATGAGGTCGAGCTTCAACCGCGCGTCGGCCGCGTAGCGGCTCTCGGGATAGCGGCGGACGAGCTCGCCGAACGCGTCGGACGCCTGCTGCGTGATGCGCTGGTCGCGGGTCACGTCCTCGATCTGCTGGTAATAGCTCATCGCCACCAGATAATGGGCGTAGGGGGCTTCCCGGTTGCCCGGATGGATGGTCAGGAAGCGTCGCGCCGAGCTGATCGCGTCGGGATATTTCTTGGCCAGATAGTAACTGAAAGCGCTCATCAGCTGCGCCCGGCGGGCCCATACCGAATAAGGATGCTGGCGCTCGACCTCGTCGAACATCTTGGCCGATTGCTCGTAATTGCCCCGGTCCATGTTGCGCTTGGCCAGCGCGTAGAGCGTGTTGACGTCGCGCGCGATGTAAGCGGTGTCGCCCTTGTTTTTGTTGCCGGCGCAGGCGGCGACCGGAAGGACGAGCGCGCAGATGACAAGCATCGCGGCACTGCGGGTTGGTTTCAGCATGGCATCCTCATTAGCGTGGCCCCCGGCGAAGGCCAAGCGGCGGAAAGACGAATTGGGCGAGCGATAACGAATCCGGGATGAACGGTGGCAGGCTGTCGATGCTCACGCCGGCATCGGGTCCGGCGAGTCGCGATCCTCGGTCTTGAGGAAGCTGTCGGGCTTGACCCCCAACCACACCAGCATCGGCGCCGAGATGTAGATCGACGAGTAAGTGCCGATGAGCACGCCGAGGAAGATCGCGATGGCGAGGCCGAAGATCACTTCGGGGCCGATCAGCATCAGCACGCCGAGCGCGATCAGAACGGTCAGCGAGGTGACGACGGTTCGCGCCAGCGTTTCGTTCAGGGAGAGGTTGAGGAGGGGAAGGATCGCCATCTTGCGATATTTGCGCAGGTCCTCGCGGATGCGGTCGTAAATCACGACCGTGTCGTTGAGCGAGTAACCGACGATGGTCAGGAACGCGGCGACGACGTTCAAATCGACCTGCAGCCGGGTGAAGGCGAAGAAGCCGAGCGTCATCGCCACGTCGTGCGACAAGGTGACCAGCGCGCCGACGCCGAACTGCCATTCGAACCGGAACCAGATGTAGACCGCGATGCCCAGCATGGCGAAGGCAATCGCCATGGCGCTGTCGCTCGCCAGCTCCTCGCTGACCTTGCCGGACACCGTTTCCACCGAATCGACGCGGGCCCCGGGGTAGTCGGTGGTGATCAGCTGCTTGACCCGGGTCGCGGCGACATTCGCGGCCGCCTCCCCGCCAGCCGGCCTGGGCAAGCGAATCTGGAAGGTCTTGGGTCCGCCGAACTCCTGGATGCTCGCTTCGCCCAATTTCAGCTGGTCGACGCGGGTCCGCAATTGCTCGACGTCGATTGGCTGGACGAAGGTCGTGCGAATCATCTGGCCGCCGACGAAATCGACCCCGAGATTGAGGCCGCGGTAGGCGGTGAAGGCCAGCGAAGCCACGGTCAGGACGGACGAAATGACCAGCGCAATATTGCGCCAGCGCATGAAGTCGATGTTGGTGTTGTCCGGGACGAGCTTCAGAAGCTTCATGGGGCTGCCTTAGATATGGAGGACGCGTGGGCGGGTGCGCCGGACCCACAGCGCAACCAGCATCCGGGTGAAATAGACCGCGGTGAACACCGAGGTGACGACGCCGATTAGCAGGACGACGGCAAAGCCGCGCACCGGACCGGACCCGAAATAAGCCATCAGCGCGGCCGAGATGACATGGGTGACGTTGGCATCGAAAATCGCCCGGAACGCCTCGCGGTAGCCGTTCTCGATCGCGTCGCGGATCTTGCGCCCGCGCCGCTGCTCCTCGCGGATGCGCTCGTTGATCAGCACGTTGGCGTCGACCGCGGCGCCGATGGTGAGGATGAAGCCGGCGATTCCGGGCAGCGTCAGCGTGGCGTTGAAGATCGCCATGACGCCGAGGATCAGGAACGCGTTCACGACCAGCGCGGCGGTCGCATAGACGCCGAACCGGCCATAAGTGATGAGCATGAACAGGATCACCAGCAGCGTCCCGATGATGCTCGCGATCACGCCCTTGTGAATCGAGTCCTTGCCGAGGTCGGGGCCGACCGTGCGCTCCTCGATCACATTGAGCTTCACCGGCAGCTTGCCCGAGGCCAGCGACACCGCGAGGTCATGCGCGGACTGGACGGTGAAGCTGCCGCTGATCTGCGCCTGGCCGCCGAGGATCGGCTCGTTGATGTTGGGCGCCGACAGGATCTTGTCGTCGAGGATGATCGCGAACGGCTTGTTGACGTTCTCCTGCGTGACTCGGCCGAAGCGCCGCGCGCCGGCCGAGTTGAAGGTGATCGAGACGGTCGGGCGGCCGTCCTGGTCGAACGCCTGCTTGGCGTCGGTCAGCTGGTCGCCCGAGACCATCACCCGGCGCTGGACCGCCATCGCGCCGGTGCCGTCGGCCAGCGGCAGCACCTGGCTGCCGGGCGGGGCGTGCCCCTGCGCGACCTGCTGCGGGTCGGCGGTCAAATCGACCAGCTTGAACTCGAGCCGGGCGGTCTGGCCGATCAGCTTCTTCAAGGCTTCGGGATCCTCGACGCCCGGCACCTGGACCAGCACGCGGTCATTGCCTTCGGTGATGACCGTGATTTCCTTGGTGCCCTGCGGGTCGATGCGGCGGCGGACGACGTCGCGGGCGACGCCCATCGCGTCCTTCAGCGCCTGGGCGGAGCCGCTCGCGGTCGGGGTCAGCACGACGCGGGTCGAATCGACCACCTGGACGTCCCAGTCGCGCTTGCCGGTCAGCTGCAGCGGCCGGGTCAGGGTCCGCATCCGTTCGACCGTCGCGTCGAGCTGGGTCGGATCGCGGACCATGAATGTCAGCCGGCCGCCGGTGGTCGAGATATCGCCGATGTCGATGCGTGGCTGGCGGCGCAGCTCGGTGGTGACCGAATCCTCCATCGCCTGCAGCCGCTGCTTGGCGGCGTCGCGCGCGTCCGCTTCGAGCAGCAGGTGGCTGCCGCCGGCGAGGTCGAGGCCGAGATTGATCTTCGAGTGCGGCACCCAGGCAGGCAAGTGACCGGCGAACCGCGTGCCGGCGATCAGGCTGGGGATGGAGAACAGCACGCCGGCCGCGATGACCAGCGAGATCAGCCAAACTTTCCAGCGATTGAATTCGAGCATCAGTCGTTGGCCGGCTTCTTGGCGCTGGCGCCGACGTGGCTCAAGGTCGCCTTGACGATGCGGACCTTGACGCCCTGGCCGATCTCGACCTCGACGTCGTCGTCCATCACCTTGGTGACACGCCCACGAATGCCGCCGCCGGTGACCACTTCATCGCCCTTCTTGACCGCGGCAATGGTCGCTGCATGCTGCTTCATCCGCTGCTGCTGCGGGCGGATCATCAGCATGTAGAAAATCACGAAGATCAGCAGCCAGGGCAGGATCCCGATGACGATCGCATATGGGCTGTTGGCCGCGGCGGCGGTGCTCTGCATCAGGAGGGGCGTGGTGGACATAATCGAAGGCAATCTTTCCGTTGGACGGGATGTTGGTCGGGGCGACTGGATTCGAACCAGCGACCCCCACACCCCCAGTGTGATGC
>JBDTMX010000033.1:0-7150 GCA_039934055.1 Sphingomicrobium sp.
AAGCGGATCCCGACCTCGAGCCAATCCGCGAGGACCCACGGTTCAAGGACATGCTAGCCGCGGCCAAAAAGCGGCTCGGGATGGACGCCGGCGAATAAGAGCGGGGCGGCACTGCCGGCTTACCCAATGCGGGCATTAGCCCACTGAAATATCGGACCTCAGAACTTCTTGGTGATGCCGACGAAGAAGCCGCGGCGCTCGCCAAATTGCGACGCGCCGACGCCAACCCCCTCGCCGCTGCGGATCTGGTACACCTTGTCGAACAGGTTCAGGACGTCGGCACGGATGGTTATGCCTTTCAGCGCGCCTGGGCCGCTGAAGTTCTGCGAGATGCCGGCATTGAGCACGAAATAGGATGGCAGCTCGCCACCGTTGGGCACAACCCCGGCGGGATCGTCTGTTCGCAGGCCCGAGGCGAAAATGAAATCGGCTGTCGGGACGAGCGTGCCGAGGCCGTCGGGTATCGTGTAGCTCCCGCCGCCCGAAGCCGTCCATTTCTGCGAATGGTCGGTGAAGATGTAATGGTTTTGAATGTAAGCAAGCTCGTCGGGCGCGAAGAAATATTGGCTCGAGATGATGTCCGTGGCCATCTCCTGGCCGCGCGCGACGTTTGCATAGAGATCGATCGGTCCGTGCTTATAATTGCCGCTGACCTCGACGCCCCAAGCATAGCCTTTCGCATAGTTAAACGGTGACAACACGACCGCCGCGCCGAACTGACCCTCATCGAGCAAATTGCGCTTGATCTTGTAATAGGCGTCGAAGCCAAGCTTGAATCCACCATTGAAGCGCTGCTCGATACCGGCATCGAAATAATGCTCGCGTTCGGACTTGACCGGATCGCCGGTCTGAATCTCGGACTGCTTGGTGGTGCCGGTGTACAGCGCGACGGTGGCCGGGGCGATCAGCTCTTGAGGCGGCGGCGTGAAGGTACGCGCATAGCCGATATGGACGGTGGTCAAGGGCGTCGCGCGCCAGACGAGATTGGCGCGCGGACTCAGCTGCCGTTCGTGCGTGTAGGCACGCACGATATCGTAGCGCGCACCATAATTGAGCGTCAGTGTTGGAGTGAGCGTCCACTCATCCTGTAGATACGCGCCATAAAGCTGGCCGTATTTGCTGCCGCGGTCGACGATGACGAATGGGACGTCGCTGGTCGGGTCGCCCAGATCGTCGACCGGCAGGACATTCGACGCGACATTCGATGTGGTGTGCTCGTTCTGGAAGAAGACGCCGAAGCGCAAGACATGGCTGCTACCGAGCTTCTGGCTGGCGTCGGCCTGGACTCCGGCCGCGAGGCTGGACAGCCGCGCCGCATCGGCGAAGCCGTTGAAGATCATGTCGCCCAGCTTCGGGTCCGGCGTGAACCTGGTCTGCGAATAGCGAACGAATGGTGAAATCTGGAAGTCGAGCTTGTCGCCGGCATATTGATAGGCAGCAACGCCGTAATGGGTGATCTCGCGCTGGTTCTGGTTGAGCTTTGCGGAATCGAACGTCGATACTCCATTGACGGTGAAGCCGGGTTCCTGACCCGGGACGTTGGGGATCTGGAAATGGCCGATGAAACTTCCGGCGAAGACCGCGATGCGGCTGGTGTCCGAGAGAATGTCGGACACGTAGGCGAACGGCCGGAATTGCGTGGTGTGGTCGTGGATCGCGTGGCTCGTTGGCAGCGGGTTCTCGATCCCGAGATCGTTACGAAGATAGCTTCCGGAAACAAAATAGCTGAAGTTGCCCGTGGAGCCTTGGATCATCGCGCTCGGTTCGGCCCAGCCGAAGCTGCCGACGTAAATACCGGCCTCTCCGCCGTTGCCCAACAAGCCTGACTCGGTCTTGAAATTGACAATCCCCGCGGTGCGATACCCGTACTGCGCGGGAAGAGTCCCGGTGATGAGGTTGATCGAGCTCGCGATCCGGGGATCAAAGGTCGTGCCGAAGCCGCTGATGCTTTCGGGTACTATGACGCCATTCAAGCGGTATTGCAGGTTCGCATGCTCGTTGCGCACGTGGATCACGCCGTAGCTGTCCTGTACGACCCCGGGCGCCTGGAGCAGAGCCTTGTTCAGCGTGATGTTCGTACCGCCCGGCTGCTTCTCCAAAGCCTCGCGGTTAAACGTGTACTGGCTCGCACCAAGCGATGGCGTGATCGAATCGCGCGCGATGTCGAGCCTGCGGCCGGTGACGACGATTTCATTAGCGGGAGGCTCGGCCACCGCAACCGCAGGCGGGCTCTTGGGTGGATTTGCGCTGATGTCAGCTGGGGTCGCGCTCGCGTCTGGACTTGAGGTTTGTGCCTGAGCGCCGTGGGCGCTCACGAGCGCGACAAGGGCCATTCCGCCCTTCGGTGAGATTGACCGGATCATGCGTCTCCCCCCGGCCACCGCTGGCCGTCAAATTTGGTCTTGAGGCCCGGGTCCATATTCATTTGAACTGTCAGTTACAATATATCATCCTATCAAAAGTCGAGCGCGAGCGGCGGCGCGCCTGGCGGCGATCGTTAGGTGACCCGGGAGCCTTCCGACCTAACGTCCGCTATCCACCGATTGCGGGCATATGGATTCGCGGCGGTTTGCGACTAAGGGCCGTGCATTGTGAGGGGAGATTCGTGGTCAAGACAATTGCGCTCGTGACGGCCGCCGCGCTGGTGGCTTGCATGCCTGCCGAGGCCATCGGCGAGGCACCATCCGCTTCAACGCCGGCGGCCCACCGGTGGCTTGATCCCACTCTGTCGCCCGAGACTCGTGCACGGGCCGCCGTCGCGGCGATGACGCTCGACGAGAAGCTCAGATTGGTCTTCGGCTATTCCGACCAGGCGGTAACGGAGGTGGCGAAAGTTCCCGACGAAATCGTGT
Organism: Sphingomicrobium sp.; assembly: GCA_039934055.1. GTDB lineage: Bacteria > Pseudomonadota > Alphaproteobacteria > Sphingomonadales > Sphingomonadaceae > Sphingomicrobium. The sequence continues at coordinate 2,853 of JBDTMX010000033.1, forward strand.
CGCCCGAGCTTAAAAGCTATGTCATCGCCCGCGCCGTCAAAGGCTCGGCGGGGTTCGTGCCGGGCGTTCCGCGCCTCGGAATCCCCGACCAGACGCAGACCGATGCTTCGATTGGAGTGCGCAACAGCCTCATTCCAAGCACCGCCCTGCCATCGTCGCTCGCCACGGCGGCCAGTTTCGATCCCGAAGTTCCAAGAGCGGGTGGCGCGATGATCGGTGCCGAAGCGCGGGCGACCGGCCACAACACGATGCTCTCCGGCGGCGCGAACCTCGCCCGGGAACCTCGCAACGGCCGCAACTTCGAATATGCCGGCGAGGATCCGCTGCTCGCCGGAATCATGGTCGGGGCGTTGATCGAGGGCATCCAGTCGAACCGTATCGTGTCGACCATCAAGCATTTCGCGGTCAACGATTACGAGACTCTGCGCACGTCGGTGGACGTCACTATTTCCGCCGAGGCGATGCGCCAGTCCGACCTCCTGGCGTTCGAGCTGGCGATGGAAAAGGGCTCCCCCGGCTCGGTGATGTGCTCCTACAATTTGGTCAACGGCCGCTGGGCCTGCGAAAACGATTACCTCCTCAACACCGTCCTCAAGCACGACTGGGGCTTCAAGGGCTTCGTGATGAGCGACTGGGGCGCGGTCCATTCGACCGGTGCCGCGAACGACGGGCTCGACCAGTTCACCGGGTTCTGCTGCGTGGGCGACAAGCCCTGGTTCGCGCCCAACGTGCTGAAAGCCGCACTGCAGTCGGGCGAGATTCCGGCGCTCCGGCTCGACGACATGGTCGAGCGGATCCTGTGGGCGCTGTTCGCCAAGGGCGCCGTCGACAATCCCGTCAAGGCTGCGCCGATCGACTATGCGGCGAACGCCATGGTCTCCCAGCAAGCGGCGGAGGAATCGCTCGTTCTGCTCAAGAACGACGGTGACCTGCTGCCCCTGCGCGGTGTGAAGTCGCTCGCCGTCATCGGCGGTCATGCCGACCAGGGCGTGATGGCGGGCGGCGGCTCGTCCGATGTCACGCCGGTTGGCGGCGCCATCATGATCGATGAACACACCTTCCTGCCCTCCGCGCCGCTGACGGAGCTCAAGCGCGAACTGCCGCGCGCACGGATCGGCTTCGACGCCGGCGCCGACCCCGCCGCCGCCGCCGCTATGGCAGCGAGTTCCGACGTGGCGGTGGTGTTCGTCGCTCAACACAATAGCGAAGGCCGCGACGGCAGCCTCGAACTCCAGGGCAATCAGGACGCGCTGGTCGCCGCGGTCGCGCAGGCCAATCCGCGGACCATCATCGTGGTCGAAAGCGGCGGCGCGGTGTTCATGCCGTGGGCGTCGCAGGTGCCCGCCATTGTCGAAGCTTTCTATCCCGGCATCCGCGGCGGCGCGGCGATCGCGCGGATCCTGACCGGCAAGGTCAATCCTTCCGGCCACCTGCCGATCAGCTTCCCCGCCTCGACCGGGCAGCTGGCGCATCCGGTGCTTCCCGGCCTTGGCCTGCCCGACGAGACGCCGGCCCAGATCACCTATGATGAAGGCGCCGCGATCGGCTACAAATGGTACGATGCGAAAGGCTACCGGCCGTTGTTCTCCTTCGGCCATGGGCTGAGCTACACGCGTTTCGCTCTTGCGGACCTGACGGCGCGAGCCGACGGGCGCGCCGTCCGGGTCAGTCTCTCAATCAAGAATGTCGGCAAGCGCGCCGGCAAAGGCGTTGCGCTGGTCTACGTTGCGCCCGTCGATTGGAAGACGGCGGGCTGGGAAGCTCCCAAGCGGCTCGGTGCGTTTGCGAAGGCCGAGCTCAAACCCGGCCAGAGCAAGCGTGTTGAGCTGACGATCGATCCGCGCCTGCTCGCCACCTACCAGGCCGCCGGCAATAATTGGCATATCCAGGCGGGAAGTTATCGCCTGATGCTCGGCGAAGCGTCGGATGGGCAAATGCAAAGCGCGGACGTGACCATGCCTAACAGCGTTTGGAGCGCCTCGACCGCTGCGCAATAAGCGATTTCGGGGAACAATTCGCCGCGCCCCTCGTCAGGTGATTGATGGCCAAGCGCGACAGGATTGCGAGCGATCGGCCGCGCTCGACCGCGGCGCTGTTCGGCCATCCCATCCACCCCATGCTGGTGCCGTTCCCGATCGTCGGCTTCATTGGCGCGCTGCTGACCGACATCGCCTACGCCCGGACGGCCAACATCATGTGGGCCAATTTCTCGATATGGCTGATCACCGGCGGCCTGGTAATGGCCGCTCTCGCCGCGATCGCCGGGCTGACGGACTATTTCGGCGATACCCGGATCCGGAACGCCCCGCCGGCGCTGCCGCACATGCTTATCAACATCACGGTCGTGGTGATCGAGCTGTTCAACGCCTTCGTCCACAGCCGCGACGGCTGGACCTCGGTGGTGCCGACCGGCCTCATCTTGTCGATCATCGCGGTCGCTCTGCTGGCGGTCAGCGGCTGGCTCGGTGGCAGCCTGGTTTTCAAATACGGCGTCGGGACGCCGCGGTGATGCGGACCCTGCAGCACGGTCTGGCGGTCGCGGCCGCGCTGGCGGTTACGGCGGCGCTGGCCGGCTGCGGCGACGGCGGCAGCAGCTTCGACCGAAAGACCCAGATCGGGCCCAATCCCAAGCTGCCGGCGCCGCACCAATATCTGATCCCGCCGGTGCGCATCGCCAAGGTGATCGGCTGGGCGCCCGGCGAGCATCCCGTCGCTCCGCCCGGGATGCGGGTGCAGGCGCTGGCGGGCGACCTCCAGCACCCGCGCAACCTCACCGTGCTGCCCAACGGCGACATTTTGGTGGTCGAATCGCAGGGGCCCAACCTCGATCCGGTTACCCGGCCCAAGGATTTGGTGATGGGCTGGCTGCAGGGCCGCGCGACGTCGGGCGGCGGCGGCAAGCCCGGCCCGTCCAACCGCATCACCCTGCTGCGCGACACCAACGGCGACGGCGTGCTCGAGGGCCGGTCGGTGCTGCTCGATCATCTCAATTCGCCGTTCGGAGTCGTGTTCGCCGACAACTATCTCTACGTCGCGGCGACCGACGCCATCCTCCGCTATCCGTTCACGCCCGGGCAGACGCGGATCACGGCGCGCCCGACCCGGCTGACCGAGCTGCCCGGCGGCCCGATCGACCACCATTGGACCAAGAGCCTGACCATCAGCCCCGACGGCAAATTGCTCTATGCAACCGTCGGATCGAACAGCAATATCGTCGAGAACGGAATTCAGGCCGAGTACAACCGCGCCGCCGTGTGGGAGGTCGATCGGGCGAGCGGCCGGTCGCGCATTTTCGCCACCGGGCTGCGCAATCCCAACGCGCCCAATTTCTACCCCGGCACCAACACGCTGTGGGTGGTGGTCAACGAGCGCGACGAGCTCGGGCCGAACCTGGTCCCGGATTATCTGACCTCGGTCCGCGACGGGGGTTTCTACGGCTGGCCCTATTCCTATTACGGCCGCCACCTCGACCCGCGCGTCCGGCCGCAGCGACCGGACCTGGTGGCGCGGGCGATCTCGCCCGATTATGCACTGAGCAGCCATGTCGCGCCGCTTGGCCTGACCTTCTACACCGGGGACAACCTGCCCGCCCAATATCGCGGCGGCGCGTTCATCGGCGAGCATGGCAGCTGGGACCGGACCCAGTTCAATGGCTACAAGGTGGTGTTCGTGCCGTTTGCCAACGGGCGTCCGAGCGGAATGGTGCAGGACTTCCTGACCGGCTTCCTCGCCGGCGGCAGCACCCACGGCCGCCCGGTCGGTGTCGCTGTCGACCGCGCCGGAGCGTTGCTGGTCGCGGACGACGTGGGGAACATGGTGTGGCGGGTGTCGCGGGCCGGGTAACCTGGCCGGACGGCGGCGCTATTCGCAGAGGGTCGGTGTCGAGGGACCCGGACCGTCGGAATAGCAGTCGCCGACCGCGGCATTGGCTCGATTGGCGGTCCTCAGCCCGATCGCCAGCACGACGCTCAATCCGACGATCACAACGACCGCTATCGCCTTGGTCTTCATGGCCGCACCCCTTGGAGCGATCGCTTAGCCAGTCGACACTTAAGCACGCCAACCGTTAAGGTTCGCTTTCCGGCCAGAGCGGACATTGAGATTCTTTGGCGCGCTGGACGCCCTGCGCCTTCGCCCCTAGGAGCGCCGGGGCCTCAAACATCGGGAAATCATCTTGGGCAACGTCACCGTCATCGGCGCGCAGTGGGGCGACGAAGGCAAGGGCAAGATCGTCGACTGGCTCGCCAGCCGCGCCGACATGGTGGTGCGCTTCCAGGGCGGCCACAACGCCGGCCACA
>JBDTMX010000034.1:0-3933 GCA_039934055.1 Sphingomicrobium sp.
CTTCCTCGACCATCGAGTCGCCCGACACTTCGAGCGCATAATGCTCGCCCGGGCCGAGCAGCGCGGCGGGCACCGCGAAGCCTTCGGTGCCTTGGAGCGCCTCGATCGGCGTGCCGGCCGCGATCCGCCCGTGCAGCGGGATTTCGATGGTGTCGTTGGCGGGAAAGGGTGAGGCCGTGCGGGGAGCTGCAACGGCCGCGGAAGCGTTTGCTGCGTTCGCTGCATTTACTTCCGGGATCTTGAGGACTTCCAGCGCCCGCGCGCGGTTGGGCAGGCGGCGGATAAACTTGCGTTCCTCGAGCGCCGAAATAAGCCGGTGAACGCCCGACTTGGACTTGAGGTCGAGCGCTTCGCGCATCTCGTCGAAGCTTGGCGAGACTCCCGTCCGGCCGAGCCGGCCGTGGATGAACATGAGCAGTTCATGCTGTTTGGCAGTGAGCATGGGCGGTCACTCCGTTGGGCGTCGTGCAGGAACGAACAGAGAACGTGTAGGCAACACAATGGAGTCCGTCAAGCAGCATCTGCCCGTGCGCCGGGACCTCTTCGAATCTAGCTGCCGCTGATCCGTTTCTTGGATGCGGCGATCGCGCTGTCGTTGCGCCGCACGCCGATCGTCTGGCGCACCGCGGCGAGGAACTCGCGGGCGTATTCCTGTGAAATCGCTTCCTGGAACTCGGTCTGGACGCGGCCGATCAGCGCCGGTTGGGTCAGTGCGTTGCCGGGGACGATGCGGCTGACCTTGACGACCGAAAAGCCGCGTTGCTTGGGATCGGCGACCAACCGGCTCTTGCCCGAGCCCAGGCTGAACAGCATGCGGATCGGAGCCGGGACATTCTCGCCCATCTGTGACAGCTCCATCCGCCGCGCCGCGACCTGCCGGACCGGAGGTAACGGAGTGCCGGCCTGCGCGACCGCGGTCGCCAGCGGCATCCCGCTCGCAGCTTTCGCGGCGATTGCGGCGGCCACCGCCCGCGCCCGCTCGGATGCCTGCCGGTCGATCCAGTCCTGCGCCACCTGGGCGCGGATGCTGGCCAGCGGGGCCGGGGTCGCAGGGACGATCCGCGACGGCGCAACCAGCACATAGCCGGCGTCCTTGGCGAGCGTCTCGACCACCGGTTCATCATCCTGGGTGAGCTCGAAGCCGCTCTGCAAGGCCGGTGCCAGCTCGGTGGGGAAGTGGAACCCCGGATTGCCGCGGGCGACCCCGCTGGCGGTGATCAGGGGGGTTTCGCTGACCGCGAGCTTGGCGAGCGCGGCGGCCTCGGCGAAATTGCTGCCGTCGGCGATCGCATCCTCGACCTTGGTGACGAGGTCCGTCAGGCCTTCCTTGCGCTTGTCGGTGGTCAGCTTGGCGGCAATCTCGCCGCGCGCCGCGGCCAGCGGCTTGCCGCCTTCGCGGCGGATCGAATCGATCTTCACCACGTGCCAGCCAAGGTCGGATTGGACCGGGCCGACGATTCCTCCTGACGGCGCGGCAAACGCTGCCGCGGCGACGGAATCGCCGGCCAGCGTAGCGAATTCGCCGCGGGTTTGGGGGCCGACGGAAATGTCGGCGGCACTGAGCCCGGCCGGCGCGGTCGCAGCGACGAAGCTTGCTCCGCCACGGGCGCGGGCGGCAATGGCGTTAGCGACATTGCGGTCGGGGACGACGGCCTGGCTGATGACGCGGATTTCCTTGGCGCCGTAGGTGGCTTGGTTGGCATTGTAATAAGCCGTGATGTCCTGGTCGCTGGCGGTAATTCCGGCGACTTGCTCGGGGCCGATCCGGGCGAGGCGCAGCACCCGTTGCTCGGGCACCATGTAGCGAGTGCGGTTGGCGGCATAGAAACGCTGGAGATCGGCATCGGTCGGGTTGAGGCCGGCCCGGAAGGCCTCCGTCGGGACGGTCGCGACATCGCCCTCGCGGGCTTCGAGCAGCATCGAGGCATAGGGCCCGGCAAGGCCGACGGGGACGCGGGCATTGGTCGCCACCGGAGTCAGCAACATGCGCTGCATCATGGCGCTGCCGATCAGCCGTCGCACTTCCGCATCGGTCATCCGTTGCTGGGCGAGGAAGCTCGCATAGGCCTGGTCGCTGAACTTGCCGTCGAGCCCGTGCGTACCGGGAATGTTGGCGATCTCGGCATCGATCAGGCGCTTTGACAGGGTAAAGCCGTATTTGTCGGCGAACGCCTGCAAGGTCCGCTGGTCGACCAGGCTCTCGAGAATGGCGTCATAATCATTGGCGATGGTCGCATAATCGGCTTCCGGATTCTGCTGGCGGACTTCGGCCAGCCGCCGCTCCATGGATCGGGACATGTCGCGGTCGGTGACTTGCTGGCTGCCGACCTGCGCCAGCGTCGAGCTGCCGAGGCCGAAGTTGCCCGAGCGCAAACTGGAGATGTCGCCCAGCGCGAACGAGGCGAGGATCGCGAGCACGAACAGGACCATGACGATGGAGCCGACCGTCGATTTCGACAGGCGGCGGAAGGAAGCTATCATGTGAGATTCCGCCTCAGGAAGGAATATTTGGGCCGCTTTAGAAGCCGGTGGGCCGCTCATCAAGGCGGCCGCGCTTTCGCATCTCGGCCAACATGGCTAGGGGCACGCTGCAGCAGGGGGGCCGCAATGGCGCTGAGGAAGCTGGTTGCCGGAAACTGGAAGATGCACGGGGTCGCGTCCGATCTCGATCAGGTGGAAGCCATTGCCGCCGCTACCCGCCGCTTCGCTTCGGTCGACGTCGCCTTGTGCCTGCCGCTGACATTGCTCGAGCGCGCTGCGCGGGCGGTGCCCGGGTTCGCAATCGGGGCGCAGGACGTGCATTTCGCCGAAAAAGGCGCGCACACCGGCTGCTCGTCCGCGATCATGCTCAAGGACGCGGGGGCGACCCTGACCATCGTCGGTCACTCGGAACGGCGCGAGGCTCATCGCGAAAGCGACGCGCAAGTGAAGGCGAAGGCCGAAGCCGGATTGGCCGCTGGTCTCGGGGTTATCCTGTGCGTCGGCGAGAGCCTCGAAGTTCGCGAAGCCGGCGATGCGATCGGGACGGTCGATGCGCAGCTCGCGGCCTCGCTTCCCGCCAGCCTGGCCGAGGCGTCGCTCCTGGCGATCGCTTACGAGCCGGTGTGGGCGATCGGCACCGGCAAGACCCCGAACATGGCGGAAATCGCCGAAATGCACGCGGCCCTCCGCCAGCGGCTGATGCTCGCGTTCGGCGGCCAAGGCTCCGCGCTGCGGATCCTCTACGGCGGCTCGGTCAAGCCATCGAACGCGCGCGAGATTTTCGCCGTGCCCGACGTCGACGGGGCGCTGGTCGGCGGCGCAAGCCTCAAGGCCGCGGACTTCCTGCCGATCGTCGAGGCCGCCGCCGGTTGAAGCGGCACGGCCGATCGCCTAGATGCGCGGCGACCGTCCTTTCCCGAGAGACCCTTCCATGTTCACCTTCCTGCTGATCGTCCAGACCGTCGTTGCCGCCTCGCTGGTCGGCACCATTCTCATGCAGCGGTCGGAAGGTGGTGGGCTCGGCGTCGGCGGCAGCTCGTCGGGGTTCATGACCGCGCGCGGAGCAGCCGACTTCCTGACGCGTTCGACCGCGGTCCTCGGCGGATTGTTCGTGGCGTTGTCGATCCTGCTCGCGGCCTATGCCGGATACCAACGCGAGCCGGTCAAGGTCGACACGTCGCTCGCCAACACGGTTGCGCCCGCGCCTGCCGCGCCGACCGTGCCACTGGCCAATCAGACGTCGACCGACGCTGCTCCGGCGGCCGCCAACCAGGCTGCGGCGGTCCAGAACCAGCCGGCTCCGGTGCCGCTCGCCCAATAGCCCTGGTGGTTGTTGGGCCGTAGCTTTCGGGCAGCACCCAAAAACTTTTTGCATGCGGCGCTTGCCCTTATGGGCTGTCACACCCTAAGCCTCGTCGCCCATGGCGCGGTTCATATTTGTCACCGGCGGCG
>JBDTMX010000035.1:0-4706 GCA_039934055.1 Sphingomicrobium sp.
CACTTCGGGCTCGATGATCGGCATCAATCCGTGGCCCAGAACCTGCTTCGCCACCGCGAACTGTTGGGCAACAAGCACCGCGATGCCGGCTGCATCGGCGGCGTTGATCACCGAGCGCTCCTTGGTCCCGAACACGCTCAGGCGCTTGGCGCGCTCGAGCAACGCGTCGAGCCCGGGCATTGGCTTCATCATCTGGACGCCATTCTCTTCGTCCTCGAGACCCTTGTCGATCTTGATGAACGGAACGATTCCGAGTTCGATGAGTGCTTGCGGCGTCGGCTTGCCGCCGACCGTGCCGTCCATCGTCCGCTCGAACAGGATCGCGCCGATCACCTTGCCGCTGCCGAAGCAGGGTGAGGTGATTATGCGGCTGCGCATCTGGTGGATGAGGTCGAACATCTCCTCGTCGTTCGACCAGGCGCCTTCGTCGACGCCGTAGCCCTTGAGCGCTTTCGGCGTCGAACCGCCCGACTGGTCGAGCGCGGCGATGAAGCCGTCGCCCCGTTCCATCTTGGCCAGCATGTCCGAGTCTTGCATCCTGTTAGTCCTTGTTGTGCGATTGTGCGATTGAAGCGCCGCAATGCCGAGCAGCGCGCGCCGCTTAGCGAAGCCGCCGCGACACGGCAACGCGCAGAGAGGCGATTGTCGTTGCGACCCTGAAGCCAACGGTCCAGCATCGAATTTCGTGCCCAAAACCCGGAGACAAACCAATGACCGGTGTCCCCTTCGCCCTCCATCGCGCTGAATCCGACCTGCCGTTTGTTCCCTACCAGGAGGGGGTCACGTTCCAGCTGGTCCAGGCGGACATCGCCGCTGCCTTATGGATCCTGCGGCTGCGAGCCGAGCCCGGAATCACCATCCAGCGTCACAAGCACACCGGCGAGATTTTCGCCTTCACCCTGCAAGGCTCGTGGAAATATCTCGAATATCCCGAGGTCAATACGGCCGGCTCCTACCTCTATGAACCACCGGGGTCGGTCCACACGTTGCACGTCCCGGCGACCAATACCGAAACCACCGACATCTGGTTTGCATTGCGCGGCGCCAATCTGAACCTCGACGATGAAGGCAATGTGGAATCGGTCATCGACGCCGCCGTCGTGCTCGATATCTATCTCGCCGGGTGCACCGACGCGGGATTACCGAAGCCCGACGTCATCGGCGCGTAAGCGCGGCGACTCCAGGCAGCTCGCGGCCTTCCATCCATTCGAGAAACGCTCCGCCGGCGGTCGAGACGAAGGTGAAATCCTGGGCGACGCCGGCCTGGTTGAGCGCGGATACGGTGTCGCCGCCGCCGGCGACAGAAACCAGCGAGCCTTCCTTGGTCAGCGCCGCCGCGGTCTTTGCCAGAGCGACCGTCGCGGCGTCGAATGGCGGCGTCTCGAAGGCGCCGAGCGGGCCGTTCCACACCAAAGTGCGGCAGGTCTTGAGGACGTCGGCAAAGGCTTCGACCGCGGCCGGGCCGACGTCGAGGATCATCTCGTCGGCGGCGATCTCATGGACGTTGCAAATGCGCAGGCTCGGCGGGTTGGGTGCGAATTCCTTCGCCACGACAACGTCGTACGGCAGGTGGATGGTGCAGCCGGCGGCTTCCGCCTGACCGAAGATGCTGTTGGCCTCGCCGGTCAGCTCATGCTCGGCGAGCGACTTGCCGACCGCGACTCCGCGCGCGGCGAGGAAGGTGTTGGCCATCCCGCCGCCGATGATCAGATGATCGACCTTTTCGATGAGGTGGCCGAGCACGGCAAGCTTGGTCGAAACCTTGGCCCCGCCAACCACCGCGACGACTGGCCGTTCTGGATTATCCAGTGCCTTTTCAAGAGCTTCCAGTTCTGCCTGCATCGCTCGGCCGGCGAAGCTCGGGAGCAAATGCGCGACCCCTTCGGTCGAGGCGTGGGCGCGGTGCGCGGCCGAGAAGGCGTCGTTGACGTAATAATCGCCGAGCGCCGCCATAGCTTTGGCAAGGGCGGGATCATTCTTTTCCTCGCCATCATGAAAGCGCGTATTCTCGAGGATCGCGATCGAGCCCGGAGTCATGGTGGTGATCGCGCGCTCCGCCTCCGGCCCTTGGCAATCCTCGACGAAGCGCACCGGGCGGCCGAGCAGCTCGCTCAGCGGACGGACCAGCAAGGCGAGGCTCATGTCGGGCCGCGAGTGCCCCTTGGGCCGGCCGAAATGCGATAGCAGCAGGACAATCGCGCCGCGGTCGGACAGCTCGGCGACGGTCGGCACCGCGGCGCGCAGCCGAGTGTCGTCGCTGATCGCCCCGTCCTGCATCGGCACGTTGAAGTCGACGCGGACCAGAACGCGCTTGCCGGCAAGGTCCTGCGGCAGGTCGTCGAGGGTCTTGAATCCGGCCATGCCCAGCTAAAGCGCGGCCATCGCCGCGGCGGTGTCGACCATGCGGTTCGAGAAGCCCCATTCATTGTCGTACCAGGCGATGACGCGGACCAGCTTGCCGTCGAGCACCGCGGTCTCGAGGCTGTCGACGGTCGCGCTTTGCGGGGTGTGGACGAGATCGACCGAGACCAGGGGCTCGTCCGAATAGACCAGGATGTCCTTCAACGGCCCGCTTTCCGACGCTGCCTTGAGGATCGCGTTGACTTCTTCGCGCGAAGTGTCGCGGCCGGGGGTGAAAGTGAGGTCGATCAGGCTGCCGTCGGGCACCGGCACGCGGATCGCCGAGCCGTCGAGCTTGCCCTTCAGTTCGGGCAGCACCTCGCCGACCGCGCGGGCGGCGCCGGTGGTGGTCGGGATCATCGACATGGCGGCAGCGCGGGCGCGGCGCAGATCCGGGTGGATCTGGTCGAGGATCTTCTGGTCGTTGGTGTAGGCGTGGACCGTGGTCATCAGCCCGCGCTCGATGCCGATCGTATCATTGAGGACCTTGGCCACCGGGGCGAGGCAGTTGGTGGTGCACGATGCGTTCGAGACGATGGTGTGCTCGGCGGTCAATTTGTCGTGATTGACGCCGTAGACGACGGTCAGGTCGACGCCCTTGGCCGGCGCCGAGATCAGCACCCTTTTGGCGCCGGCGTCGATGTGCTTCTGCCCGCCTTCGCGGTCGGCAAAGAAGCCGGTGCATTCGAGCACCAGCTCAATGCCATTGGCCTTGTGCGGGAGCTTGGCGGGGTCGCGTTCGGCGGTGACGTGGATGCGCTTGCCATCGACAACTAAATCGTTGCCGTCGGCCGCGACGCTGCCCGGATACTTGCCGTGGACGCTATCGCGCGAGAACAGCCAGGCATTCGACTTGGCATCGGCAAGGTCGTTGATGGTCACCAGCTCAAGCCCGCAATCGGGCCGCTCGAGGATCGCCCGCGCGACCAGCCGCCCAATTCGGCCGAAGCCGTTGATTGCCACTTTCGTCATATCATCTTCCTCTTGTTCAAGAGCTCGACCACGCGCGGCGTGATGGCGTCGGGGGTCAGGCCAAAAAATTCGTACAGGTCGGCGGCGGGGGCGGACGCGCCGAAGCGGTCGATGCCGAAGCGAAGCCCGTGCAGCCCTGTGTAGCGTTCCCAACCGAAGGTCGCCCCGGCCTCGATCGAGACGCGCAGGATCTTGGTGTTGGATACATCGGGCAGGATGTCCTCGCGATACGCCTCATCCTGCGCGTCGAACCGTTCGGTGCTCGGCATCGAGACCACGTCGGTGCCGATGCCCTGGCTTTCAAGCCGTTCGGCCACGGCCATCGCGATTTCCACTTCGGACCCAGTGGCAATCAGGATCACCTTGCGTGGCTTGCCCGCGCTTTTCAGGCGGTAGGCGCCGCGCGCGGACAGATTGTCCTTCGCCCCCTTGGTTCGCACCGGGGTCAGGTTCTGGCGGGTCAGAGCCAGCACCGTCGGCCCGTCGTTGGCCAGCGCCGCTGCCCAGCACTCCGCGGTCTCGACCGCGTCGGCCGGGCGGAACAGTTCGAGTTGGGGCATCGCCCGCAGGCTCTGGAGCTGCTCGATTGGCTGGTGGGTCGGCCCGTCCTCGCCGAGCCCGATCGAATCATGGGTCATCACGTAGACCACCCGGGCGTTCTGCAGCGCCGACAGGCGGATCGCCGGGCGGCAATAATCGGAGAAGATCAGGAACGTGCCGCCGTAAGGGACGACGCCGCCATGCAGCGCCATGCCGTTCATCGCCGCCGCCATGCCAAACTCGCGAATGCCGTAATAGATGTAGCGGCCGCCATAATTGTCGGCGGTCAAAGCCTCCTGCCCCTTGGTCTTGGTGTTGTTGGAGCCGGTCAGGTCGGCCGAGCCGCCGATGGTCGCGGGGACCGCGGCGTTGATCGCCTCCAAGGCCATCTCCGAGGCTTTGCGCGTGGCGACCGTCGGTGGCTTGTCGAGCAGCGTCTTGAGGTAGGGCTTGAGCCAGGCCTGGTCGACCTTGCCGGCGATGCGGGCGAGGAACTCGTCCTTCTTTTTGCTCGCATCGAGGCGGCGGTGCCATTCGGCGCGCTGCGCGGCGCCGCGCTTGCCGACCTCGCGCCACGCGGCGACGACATCGTCGGGGACCGTGAAATCCTCGGTCTCGAGACCGAGCTCCTTGCGCGCCGCCGCGACCTCGTCCTTGCCGAGTGCTGCGCCATGGGTCGCGGCAGTGCCCTGCTTGTGGGGCGCGCCATAACCGATGATCGTCCGGCAGCGGATCAGGCTCGGCCGCTCGTCGGCGACCGCTTCGTCCAATGCACGGCTGACCTTGCCGGCGTC
>JBDTMX010000036.1:0-3509 GCA_039934055.1 Sphingomicrobium sp.
CGCTCATCCCGCCGTTCGGGATCGCCGGCCTCGCTTCGGCCATCGCCATCTGCTCATGGCTCAACTGCGTGATCCTCTACGTCATCCTCCACCGCCGCGGCCATTTCCGCATAGAGAAATGGCTGGCCTCGCGAATCATCCGGCAGCTGGTCGCGGGCGCGGCAATGGTCGCGGTGCTGGTCGTCATCCGGATGGTACTGGCCGACTGGTTCGCGGGCTCGGTCGGACACCGGATGGCGGGCGTCGTCGCTCTCGTCGGCGGCGGCATGGCGGTGTACTTTCCAGTCGTGTGGTTGATCGGCGGCACCGACAAGGACGAGCTGCGGTCGCTGTTGAAGCGGCGCAGGCCCTATACCGATGCCGGCTGATCCCCCTCGCCCGCCGATGCGCGTCGTCTCCGGCATCCAGCCGACCGGCGACCTGCACCTCGGCAATCTGCTCGGCGCAATCCTGCGCTGGGTGCGGATGCAGGACGAGGCCGAATGCCTCTATTTTCTCGCCGACCTCCACGCGTTGACCATCGAGGTCGAGCCCGATCAGTTACGCTCGAGCGTTCGCGAAATGGCCGCCGCGCTGATCGCCAGCGGCATCAACCCCGAAAAATCGATCGTCTTCGCCCACAGCGCGGTGCCGGCCCACGCCGAGCTCGCCTGGGTGCTGGGCTGCACGGCGCGCATGGGCTGGCTCAACCGGATGACGCAGTGGAAGGATAAAGCGGGCAAGAACCGCGAAGGCTCATCGCTCGGCCTGTTCGCCTACCCGGTGCTGCAGGCGGCCGACATCCTGCTCTACCGCGCCACCCACGTCCCGGTCGGCGACGACCAGAAGCAGCATATCGAGCTCGCGCGCGACATCGCCATCAAGTTCAACACCGATTTCGACGTCGACCTGTTCGTGCCGCCCGAGCCGTACATTGGCGGCGGTTCGGCGGCCCGCGTCATGTCGCTGCGCGACGGCAGCGCGAAAATGTCCAAGTCCGACCCGTCCGACATGAGCCGGATCAACCTGACCGACAGCGACGAGACGATCGCTCAGAAGATCCGCAAGGCCAAAACGGATCCCGAACCGTTGCCCGACGATCCCGCGCTGCTCGCCAACCGCCCCGAAGCGCGTAACCTCATTGGGATTTACGGTGCAGTTACCGGCGAGAGCGTCGAGCAGGTTCTGGCGCGTTTTGCCGGCCAGGGCTTCGGCGCGTTCAAGCCGGTGCTGGCCGACGCCTTGGTCGCGATGCTCGCACCGCTGCGCGCGCGGCTCGAGGGTTTTCGCAGCGACCCGGCGATGCTCGACGCCTTGCTCGAGAAGGGCGCGACCAAGGCGGCCGAGCTTGCCGCGCCGACGCTGGCGCAGGCTTATGAGGCGGTCGGCCTGTCGCGCCCGGGCAACGCTTAATCGACAGTTCAGGCCGTTTTCATTATTAAGCGCCCGGATATCCACGCAATTTTGCGAGTCGTTGTCGGATTTAAGGGCATAACATGAACAACATTCACAAGCTGGCCGGAGCGCTGCTCCTTGGAACAGGCGTGTTCGGTCTCGCCGGCTGCGCGACCGGATTCCCGGCCCAGGTCTCGCGTTACCAGGTAATGCCGGCGCCCGCCGGACAGACCTTCTTCGTCGTGCCGATGGACTCGCGTCTCAACGGCAGCCTCGAGTTTCAGCGATTCGGCAGCTACGTTGCCCAAGCCATGGCCGCACAAGGCTATGCGCCTGCGTCGACCCCGCAAGCGGCAAGCCTGATCGTCAACGTCGGCTACGGCGTCGACCAGGGAACGTCGGAATATGTGACCGATCCCTTTGCTTACGGCCGATACGGTGGCGGGTTCGGATATGGCTACCGCCCGTTCTACTCGCGCTATGGCGGGTTCCACAGTCCCTTCTTCTACGGCTGGGACGATCCCTTCTGGTATGGCGGCGGCGGCGTTCAGCGGTATATCGAGTACAAGAGCAAGCTCGATGTCGACATCCGCCGCAAGGGAGACAATCTGTCGGTGTTCGAGGGCCATGCCCGGGCACGCTCGACAACCGACGATCTCAACCGGATCGTCCCCAATCTGGTCGAGGCGATGTTCACCGGATTCCCAGGCCGCAACGGCGAGACAGTGAAGATCACCGTGCCTCCGCCCGGGCGCGCACCGGCGCAAGCGCGGGCCTATTGACCGCTATTCAATCGGGGGCAAGGGAAAGGCCCGGTCGGATCGCTCCGGCCGGGCCTTTTTCTTCGGCCTCGGGGGGCCGAAAAACCCTCTCCCGCCCGCGGAGTCGAGACCTCCCTCAGCCTTCGAGTTGGCGGGTCAGCAAACGGATGTCGGCGTCGAGTTCGGCGTCGTTGGCGCGCAGCCGCTCGATCTGCTTGACCGCGTGAATCACCGTCGTGTGGTCGCGCCCGCCAAACCGCCGGCCGATGTCGGGCAGCGACTTGGGCGTGAGCTGCTTCGACAAATACATCGCCACCTGGCGCGGACGCGCAACCTCGCGGGCCCGGCGGGCAGACGTCATTTCGGCCTTGCGGATGCGGTAATGCTCGGCGACCTGGGTCTGGATCTCGTCAATCGAAATGCGGCGCTGGTTGGCGCGCAGAACGTTGGCCAGCACCTCCTCGACGAACGCGACGTCGATCGCCCGGCCGGTCATCATCGCGTAAGCGGCAATGCGGTTCAAAGCGCCTTCCAGCTCGCGGACGCTCGACGTCACCCGGCGGGCGAGGAAGTCGACCACGTTGCGCGGCATCTCGACGCCCGGCAGCGCGCCCAACTTGGCTTCGATGATGTTGAACCGAAGCTCGAAATCGGCCGCGTTGATGTCGGCGACCAGGCCCCACGACAGGCGCGACAGGATCCGCGGCGCAACTCCGTCAAGGTCCTGCGGGGCGCGGTCCGAAGTGATCACCAGCCGCCGCCCGGCGGTGATGATCTCGTTCATCGTGTGGAAGAATTCCTCCTGGGTGGAATCCTTGCCGGCGATGAACTGGACGTCGTCGATCAGCAGTAGGTCGGCGCTCCGCAGCCGGCCCTTGAAGCCGATCGTGTCGTTGGCTTTCAAGGCGCGGATGAACTCGACCATGAACTTTTCGGCCGACATCGACACGACGCGCTTGCCAGGGTGACCGGCGAGAAAGCTGTGGCCGATGGCATGCAGCAGGTGCGTCTTGCCGCGGCCGGTGCCGCCGTGGATGAACAACGGGTTGAAGCTGACCGCGGTCGGCCCGGCGAGTGTCCGAGCAGCGGTCGCGGCAACCTCGTTGGCCTTGCCGACGATGAAGGTCTCGAAGCGATAGCGCGGATCGAAATTGGGTGCCGAGGGATCGCGCACGGTGGGCGGCGGCTCGGGGACTTCTTCGAGGATCAGCAGCGGCGACGGCCGCGGCGCATCGGCGGCGGCGGCGACGCGCACTTCGCGGACGATCGGCAGCACCGTCTTCCACGCCAGCGTCAACCGCTCGCCGAAATGGGAGCGGACCCAGTCGGCCATGAACTGGCTCGGCATGAGGATTTCGAGCGCGCCGCTGTCGG
>JBDTMX010000037.1:0-2941 GCA_039934055.1 Sphingomicrobium sp.
TCAGCCTCGCCGGGCTCGATCCGGGAGAAGTCGCGGAGATCGACCGCAACGAGCTCGCCCACTTCCGCAACAGTCTCAAGTGAGGATCATCGCCGGGACATGGCGGGGCCGCCGGCTGGAATCGCCGCCCGGCGAGGCGACCCGGCCAACCGCGGACCGGGTCCGCGAAACCCTGTTCTCAATGCTCGCCAGCCGTCTCGGCTCATTCGAGGATCTGCGCGTCGCCGACCTGTTCGCCGGCAGCGGCGCCCTCGGGCTGGAAGCGCTATCGCGCGGCGCGTCGTTCACCTGTTTTGTCGAAAGTGACGCGAAAGTCGCGGCGGCGATCAAGGCCAATGCCACGGCATTAGGGGCGCTCGATCGCGTGCAAGTGCTCGGCGGCTCGGCGCTGGCGCTGTCGCGGTCCGAGCCATTCGACCTGGTCTTCGCCGATCCGCCCTACGCGGTGGGATCGGGCACGGCGTCAGTGCGCGCCGTCGCCACGGCCGCGTGGCTGGCGCCGGGCGGCTGGATGGCGATCGAGACCGCGCGCGGAGACGCCGTCGAGCCGGGCGGCTGGACGATCGAGGCCGAGCGCAATGTCGGCCGCGCTCAGCTCACGCTTTTGCGGTCGCCTTAGCCTTCTTCGACGCTTTCTTGATTTCACCAACCTCGGTCGACAGCCGCCGCCCCATCGCCGCGGCCGCCGCTTTGCCCGCCGCCTTGACGGCATTGCCGGTCCCGCCCGTGCGGTTGAAGCGATGCTCGGCGATCGCCGCCAGCGCGGCCGTCGCTCCAACCGCGAGCAGGTCGGCAACCAGCGGGCTTTCGATCAGCTTGAACAAGGCGTCGGCGGCGGTCAGGTCGCTCGCGCGCCTGCCCGGAGACCGAGGTGACGAAGATTTGCGGGTCGGCTTGCGCGCAGCCGCCTTCGGTTTCGCTTTCGGTTTCGCTTTCGGTTTTGCGGCCGCGCGTTTGCGGCCGGTTGCACTGGACTTTGCCGGGCTTGCTCTCTTCGCCATCGCTTCACTCCTCAAATCTCGGCTTAACAGTCTAACTCACGCGGCGCATCGCAATATCCGCGAACGGCTGCGCGAGCGAGCAGGCATCGGCCCGCTCGCTGTCGAGCCAGCGGCCGACATCGGCGGGACGGAGCATCACCGGCATCGCCTTGGGATGCACCGCGCCGACCGTTGCATTCGCCTCGCAGGTCAGGAACGCCATATAGGGCCCATCGTCGCCCGGCCGCCACAGCCCGGCGAAAGCGAACAACGGCGGATGCTCCTCGGCCAGGCCGAACCAGACCTTGGCTTTGCGTTGCGTCGCGGGATCGGGCTCGGCGGTCCATTCGCAGAAACTGGTCGCGGGAACGATGCAGCGACGCTTGGGATCGTTGAGCGCGTTGCGCCAGAACGGACTCGCGAGGTTGCGGACATTGGTTACCGCCCGCGAGCCGGCCGAAGCCGGTCCCGGAAAGCCCCATTGCATCATGTCGAGCGAAAGCCCGCCGCCGGGCTTTCGAAGAAGTACCGGTGCACGGTAACCCGGGTAGATTTCGTCGAACGGCGGGAGGTTCTGGGTGTCGCCTTCGAACGGGCCGAAGATCCGCCCCAACTCATCGACCGTGGCCGTCATGCTATAGAGATTGCACATCGCTGCTGCGCTTAGCGAACGCGCTACTGTATTGACAATGTAATACACCTCCTGTACCGGCCGGCGCGACAGTGGGAGGATATTGCATGTACAGCCAGAATGAACTCGACGAAGCGGTCGCCGCCGGCGCGATCACCGCCGAAGCCGCCGCGGCATTGCGCGCCTATATCGAGCGTCAGGATTCGAGTTCGACGGTCGATGAGGAACAGTTCCGGCTGCTGACCGGGTTCAACGACATCTTCGTCTCCATCGCCGCGACGATCCTGCTGTTCGCTGTCGCCTGGATCGGTCACCAGATCGGCCAGGCCCTCGGCCTCGCGATCGACGGCGAGGGACCCTCCCCGACCGGCCCGCTGGCGGTCGCCGCGACCGCCTGGGGCCTGGCTTTGTTCTTCACCGCCAAGCGGCGCATGGCGCTGCCTTCGATCCTGCTGCTGCTGGCGTTCGTCGGCGGCGTCTTTGCCACCGTCGCGTTCGGCGCGATGCTGGCCATTGGCCCCGACTCGTTCGACAACAACCCGCCGCTCGCCGGCGTGGTCGCCGCAATCTCCGGTGCTGCCGCCGCCGCCGCCGCGTGGCTGCACTGGAAGCGATTCCGGGTCCCGATCACGGTCGCCGCCGGCGCCGCGTCGGTGGCGGCGATCGCCGTCGGCCTGCTGTTCGCGGCGCTGGGTGACAATGCCGAGAACGCCCGCAACGTGATCCTCGGCTTCGTGCTGCTGCTTGGCATCGGCACCTTCCTGTTCGCGATGTGGTGGGACGGCTCGGATCGTGCGCGGCTTACCCGCCGGGCCGATGTCGCCTTCTGGCTCCATTTGCTGGCGGCACCGATGATCGTCCACCCGGTCTTCACCTTGCTCGGGCTCAACGACGGCAACGCGACGATCGGCGAAGGCGTGGTCGTCATCCTGCTCTATGTCGTGATCGCGATCGCGGCGCTGGCCATCGACCGGCGCGCGCTGCTGGTCTCGGCGCTCGCTTATGTATTGTTCGCCATGCAGCAGCTGTTCGCGCAATTCGGCGCGGTCCAGTTGAACGTCGCGCTGACCGCGCTGGTGATCGGCTCGGCACTGCTGCTGCTGTCGGCCTTCTGGCACCAGGCCCGGGCGGCGGTGGTCACACCGCTGCCCGAAGGGCTGCGCGAGCGGCTGCCAATCGTCAGCCGGACGAGCGTCAGTCCCCAACCAGCCGCATGAGCCGCCGCTCGAGCGGGGCCAGGACCAATCCAAGGTCCTGGCCTCGCTTGAGCACCGCGCCATGCTCGCCGACCAGCGCGAACGCCCCCTGCTTCAGCCGCAGCGCGGGGCGT
>JBDTMX010000038.1:0-5920 GCA_039934055.1 Sphingomicrobium sp.
AAAGCTTCGGCCGCGATTACATCATTCCCGCACCGTTCGATCCGCGGCTGATGGAAGTGGTCGCCTCCGCGGTTGCCGAAGCGGCGATGCGGACCGGAGTCGCGCAGAAGCCGATCGAGGACATGACCGCCTATCGCCAACAGCTGCGCGCGCGGCTCAATCCGACCGTCGCGGTGATGAGCCTCGCCTATGAAGCGGCGCGCTCGAACCCCAAGCGGGTGCTGTTCGCGGAAGGCGAGGAGCCCAACGTGCTGCGCGCGGCGATCGCCTTCAAGGAAGCGGGCTACGGTACGCCGGTGCTGGTCGGCCGCGAGGACGTCTACGAGCAATTGAAGGGCCTCGGTGTCGAGAATCCGCAAGACTATGAGGTGCTCAACAGCCGCAACTCGCCGTTGGTCGGGCGGGCGGTCGATTTCATCTATGAAAAGCACCAGCGGCACGGCCTTCTGCGCCGCGAGGTCGAGCGCATGGTCAACCAGGATCGCAACACCTTCACCGCCGCGATGCTCGCGCTCGGCGAAGGCGACGCGATGATCACCGGGACAACGCGGCCGTTCAGCCAGTCGCTCAAGCAGGTCCGCATGGTCATCGACGAAGAGCCGGGCGCGACTCCGTTCGGGATCAACGTCATCGTCGGGCGCCACCACACGGTGCTGATCGCCGACACCGCGGTGACCGAGCGCCCGAACGCCGAACAATATGCGGCGATCGCCATGCGCTCGTCCGGCTTTGCGCGGCGCATGGGGCTGGAGCCGCGGATTGCGTTCATCAGCTACACCACCTTCGGTAATCCGCCCGGCATGCACATCGAGGAGCTGCGCGGCGCGGTGAAAATGCTCGACAGCATCCGTTGCGATTTCGAATATGAAGGCGAGATGGGCCCCGACGTCGCGCTCAATTACGAGATGCAGCAGCGCTACTATCCGTTCAGCCGGCTGACCGGGCCGGCCAACATCCTGGTCATGCCGGGCCTGCAGTCGGCCAACCTATCGGCCAAGCTGCTGCGCGAACTGGGCGGCGAGAGCGTACTCGGGCCCTATCTCCTCGGTCTCGACCTGCCGGTCCAGATCGCGCCGATGACCGCGTCCGCCTCGGACCTGGTGATGCTCGCGGTGCTCGCCGCGGGCAGCGCCAAGGAGCGGCGGCGCGCGACCGGCTAGACGGCCTATTGGCGCGGGCGTAATGAATTGCGCTCGCGTCGGTGGGGAGACTCGACATGCTGATTACTCGACGGCACCTCGTGGCTGGAGGCGCGGCGCTTGCCGGTCTGGCGACGACCGCGCGCGCGCAGAAGTTGGTGCCCACGTCGCGCCAGGACATCGGACCCTTTTATCCGGTCATTCGTCCGCGCGACCAGGACGCCGATCTCACCCACCGGCGGGGAGCCAGCGGCGTCGCACGGGGCGATCCGATCAACGTCATCGGCCGGGTGGTCGATCTCAAGGGCAATCCAGTGCGCGGCGCGAGGATCGAGATTTGGCAGGCCAATGCGCTCGGCCGCTATGATCATCCGGGCGACGCCGGCAACAGTGCCGCGCTCGATCCCAATTTCCAGGGTTACGCCGTGCTGCTCACCGATCGCCAGGGTGGTTTCCGCTTCCGCACGGTCAAGCCCGGCACCTATTCCATCGGCAACGGAATGTGGCGCACCCGGCACATCCATTTTGACATCGGCGCGCACTCGGAACGGCTGATTACCCAAATGTACTTCCCGGGAGAGGAATTGAATGACAGCGACATCCTGCTGCGCACCGCCGACCCCAAGGCAAGCGTGATGGCCCGGGCGGTCGAGCGTCTTTCGGGCGATCCGAACGCCGCGGCATTCGCCTGGGATATCGTGCTCGCGGTTGGGTGAGCCGATCTAGCTAAATCCGTTCGACCGAGCTGACTGGGTCGGCTTCTCGCAACGCGGCGACGATCGCGTGGAGGTGAGCGAGATCGTGCACTTCGACGTCGATGTTGAAGGTGTGGAAGCTGCCGTCGCGGTGGACCAGCTGCAAATTGACGATGTTGGCGTGCTTCGCGCCGAGGATTCCGGACATCGTGCCGAGCGCGCCCGGGATGTCGCGCAGGATGACCGCGATGCGCGCCGCGCCGCCGTCCGAGCCTTCGCCCCAGGCGAGGTCGAGCCAATCGGCGTCGATGCCGCTGGCGAGCGTGTCGCAGCCGATCACATGGACCTCAATCTCCTCATCCTCGCGGCGCAGCCCGACGATCCGGTCGCCCGGGATCGGGTGGCAGCAAGTGGCGAGGTGGTAGGCAACGCCGGGCGTCAGGCCCTTGATCGAAATGGCCGTGCGCTGGCCGACCGGCTTGGGGGCGACGTCGCCGCCGGCTGAGCCCGGCATCAGCGCTTCCATCAGCGCTGCGTCGCTGATCCGCTTGCGGGCGATCGCCGCCATCAGCGAATCCTCGTCGTCGAGCTTGAGCTTCTTGAGCGCGCGCTTGAGCGCATCCTTGTCGAGCATCGCCGGCAGTCGCTCGACGATCTCGTCGTAGATCTTGCGGCCGAGCTCGACGGTCTCTTCGCGCTCCTTGTGGCGGACGAACCGCCGCACTCCGGCCCGCGCCTTGCCGGTGGCGACGAAGCGCAGCCACGACGGTTGCGGGTGCTGGGCTTCGGAGGCGAGGATTTCGACCTGGTCGCCGTTCTCGAGGATGGTGCGCAGCGGCACGACCCGGCCGTTGACCTTGGCCCCGACGGTGCGATCGCCGAGATCGGTGTGGACCGCGTAGGCGAAATCGACCGGGGTCGCGCCCTTGGGTAGCTGGATCAGCTCGCCCTTGGGGGTGAAGGCGAAAATCCGGTCCTGGTACATCGCCATCCGGGTGTGCTCGAGCAGCTCCTCGGGACTCTCGGCATGGTCGAGAATCTCGACCAGATCGTCAATCCACGGCACGTGCAGGTCGGCGGCCGGCTTGCCTTCCTTATACGCCCAGTGGGCGGCCAGACCGCGCTCGGCCTGCTCGTGCATCGCGTGGTCGCGGATCTGGATCTCGATGCGCATCTTGGCGTCGTGGATCACCGAGGTGTGGACCGCGCGGTAGCCGTTGCGTTTGGGCGTCGAGATGAAGTCCTTGAAGCGGCCGGGGACCATCGGCCAGCGCTGATGGATCAGGCCCAGCGCGCGGTAGCATTCGGCGACGTCATCGACGATCACCCGGAAGGCCATGACGTCGGACAATTGCTCGAAGCTGATGTGGCGCTCGGCCATCTTCTTCCAGATCGAATAAGGGTGCTTCTCCCGCCCCATGACCACGGCCTCGAGGCCGTTGTCGGCGAGGTGCAGCTGGAGCCCGAGACCGATCCGGCTGACGATGTCCCCGCCTTGGTCGTGGAGCAGCTTCAACCGCCGCGTGATCGAGGCGTAGGCGTCCGGCTCGAGCTCCTTGAACGCCAGCGTCTGCATCTCATTCATGATCTCGTACATGCCGATGCGCTCGGCCAGCGGCGCGTAGATATCCATCGTTTCGCGGGCGATCCGGCGGCGCTTGTCCTCGTCCGGCACGTGATGCAGCGTGCGCATGTTGTGCAGGCGGTCGGCGAGCTTGACCAGCAGCACGCGGATGTCGTCCGACAAAGCGAGCAGGAACTTGCGCAAATTCTCGGCCGCGCGCTCATTCTCCGATTGCGCCTCGATCTTGCTGAGCTTGGTCACGCCGTCGACCAGCCGCGCGATGTCCTTGCCGAACAGTCGCTCGATCTCTTCCGGAGTCGCCAGCGTGTCCTCGATGGTGTCGTGGAGGATCGCGGTGACGATCGTCTGGTCGTCGAGCTTGAGGTCGGTGAGGATCCCGGCGACTTCGATCGGGTGGCTGAAATAGGGGTCGCCGCTGGCCCGGACCTGCGAGCCGTGGGCCTTCATCGAGAACACATAGGCGCGGTTGATCAGCCCCTCATCGGCATCGGGGTCGTAGGCGCGAACCTTCTCGACGAGTTCATATTGACGCAGCACGTTTGCTAGATGGGGCGAGCGGCGGCGAATGCGCAAGGGCGAAGGGGGCCGCGCCAGGGATTCGCGGCCCCGGGGGCAGGACTAACGCGCGTTGGCAAGCGCCTCGCCGGTGGCGGCGCGGGCGACCGTATTGCAGCGGTCGAGATCGGCGGGCCCGAACGCCCGGCCATCGACAATGAAGCTTTCGACTCGCCCGGCGCGCTTGACGAGCGACTGGCACAGAACCACCGGGCGGCTCTCCTCGGTCGCGCCCTGGCACGCGGCGGGACCGCACTTCCAGGTAATGTCGCGGGCGATGATGCGAGTGGTCGCCGGCGCGATCAACTTGGCGGAGTAGATCGCGGCGACGGCCGGCGAAGCGGAAAGGGCGGTTGCGGCAAGCGCTGTAGCGGCGATGGCCATGAAGGAACGGAACATCGCGGGTCTCCTGTTTGCGTTGCGAACAGAAACTGATTATCAATTCACGTTTTCATTTGCAACTATTTTTTGCGACGCCTTTATGCTTTGCTGAGAGTCGGATGGGAGAATAGCTGGTGGCGCACGAGACGGTCACACCGGACATCGATGCGTTCCGCGAGGCGGCGCTGCATTGTCCGTTGCCCGGCGCGGTCGAGCTGATCGGCGAGAAATGGGCGTTCCTGATCCTGCGCGGCGCGTTGAACGGCCTCCACCATTTCGAGGAATTCCAGGCCGGCCTCGGGATCGCGCGCAACATCCTGTCCGACCGATTGGGCAAGCTGGTCGCTGGCGACATCCTCGAGCGCACGCCCGATCCGTCTGACCGGCGCAAGGTGATCTACGCGTTGACCGACAAGGGCGAGGCGCTGCTGCCGGTGGTGCTGGCGCTTCGCCAATGGGGCGAGCAATGGGGCCACGGGCCCGCGTCTGTGGTCCTCGCCGACCGCCTCAACCAGCGACCGATCCGCAAGATCTGCGTCCAGGCCGACGATGGCCGCGAGCTCCAGCTCGAGGAATTGATGTGGTTGTCGCGCGAGGAAGCCGAGAGCGAAACTCCGCTCAAGCACGGCGGCCGGGCCGCCTAGCAGTTACGCGTAATCGCCGCCGCTATTATTCGTAATCGCCGCCGGAGGGCGTCGGGCGCGGCGGAGCGGCGGCGGTCAGGCGAAGCGCCTCGGCCGATTCGCTCAGCGAGGCCAGCTCGTCGGTCTCGTCCTCTTCGTCGACCCGCACCTTCTGGAGGTTGGAGACGATCGCTTCCTCGAGGTCGCGCGGCTTGACGGTCTGCTCGGCGATCTCGCGCAGCGCCACGACCGGGTTCTTGTCGCGGTCACGCTCGATGGTCAGGTCGGCGCCGCCGGACACCTGGCGCGCGCGTTGCGCGGCCATCAGCACCAGGTCGAACCGGTTGGGGATCTTGTCGACACAATCTTCGACCGTAACGCGCGCCATTAGCCGCTCCGCAAATCTGCAGGTTGAAAGGAAGAGTGCGAGATAGGGTGGGCGGGGTCTGTAGTCAAGAAAATGGCGCGCGGAGGGTGTCCGGGTGACAGCCGAGCCCGGCACCCGGCTTGCCTTGCCCAACCGCTGCCTCCACACCCGCCCGATGGCGAAGGCGCGGACCAGTAAAGCGAGCAACAAGACCGAACCGGAGTCGCGGTCGCTGACGGTCGACGGAAACCGCCTGACCCTGCTGCTTGATGGCCCGACGCGCGTTGAAGCCCTGATCGCGCTGATCGAAGGCGCCAAGCATTCATTGAGGCTGCTCTATTATACCTACCTCGCCGACTCCTCGGGCGAGCGCGTCAAGCAAGCGCTCCACCAGGCGATCGAGCGCGGCGTCGCCGTGTCGCTGTTGATCGACGGATTCGGCAGCAGTGCAACGCCCGACGACTATTTCGCGGACATGGCGAAAGCCGGCGCCAAGTTCTGCCGCTTCAACCCGTCCTACGGCCGGCGCTATTTGCTGCGCAATCACCAGAAGCTCGCGCTCGCCGACGGCGACA
>JBDTMX010000039.1:0-22817 GCA_039934055.1 Sphingomicrobium sp.
TCAATTGCCCGCCTTCGCCGCGCACGGCTTCGGTGATCAGGAAGTTCTTGACCTGTAAATTGTAGAGGCAGGTCGGGTGGAATTGCATGAACTCCATGTTGGAAATTCGGCAGCCGGCGCGCCACGCCATGGCGATGCCGTCGCCGGTCGCTCCACGCGGCGCGGTCGAATAGAGGTAGGCGCGCCCGGCGCCGCCGCTGGCGAGGATGGTCGCGCGCGCCGTCAGCGTCTCGATGTGCCTGGTCTTGCGGTTGTAGGCATAGAGTCCGTGGATCGCTCCGCTGGTCGAGAAATGCTTCGCGTGGCGCCCGCTGATCAGGTCGATCGCCACCATGTCCGGGACAAGGGCGATGTTGGGGTGCTTGGCGGCGGCCGTTTCGAGCGCTCGTTGCACCGCCAGGCCGGTCGCGTCTGCGACATGGACGATGCGGCGATGGCTGTGGCCGCCTTCGCGGGTCAGGTGAAGCGCTCCGTGCTCCTCTGCAAACGGCACGCCCAGCTCGATCAACCGCTCGATCGCTTTCGGAGCGGCGCCAACGACATGCTCGACAACTTTCTCGTCGTTGAGGCCGGCGCCGGCGATCATCGTGTCCTTGACGTGGGCGTCAAAGCTGTCGCCTTCCTCGAGCACCGCGGCGATCCCGCCTTGCGCCCAGCCGGTCGCACCTTCGCTTAGGCTGCCCTTGGCGATCACCGCGACCGTGTGCGTTTCGGCCAGGTTCAGCGCCGCCGTCAGACCGGCCGCGCCCGAGCCGACGATTAGCACATCGGGCTTGGCGCTCATGCCGCCCGGTCGTCCTCAACGTCGCTGCCGACCAGGCTCAGGAACACATCCTCGAGGTCGGGATCGCGGGTCGAGACGTCGACGATCGCAAGGCCCTCGGCGGCGAGCGTAGCCAGGACCTGGCCGGCGTTGACGCGGTCCTTGCGGTAAGTGATCTCGAGCGTTCGCGGTTCGATCAGCGCAATGTTCTCGAAGCACGGCGCGCTCGGGACGGTGTCGATGTCGTGATCGAAGGTCACCACCACCGCTTTCTCCTGCGCCTTGGAAATCAGCTCGCGGGTCGGCTCGTTGGCGACGACCTTGCCGTGGTGGATGATGGCGATGCGGTCGCACAGCTGCTCGGCTTCTTCGAGATAATGGGTGGTGAGCACCACCGTCACGCCCTTCCGGTTGAGCGTGCGGACGTAATTCCACAGCTCGCGGCGGAGCTCGATGTCGACCCCGGCGGTGGGCTCGTCGAGCACTAGGATCGGCGGCGAATGGACCATCGCCTTGGCCACCAGCAGTCGCCGCTTCATGCCGCCCGACAGGGTGCGGGCGTAAGCGTCGGCCTTGTCAGTCAGGTGCATTGCCGCAAGCAGCGCGTCGCTCTGCCGCTCGGCCGGCGCGACGCCGTACATCCCGGCCTGGATCTCGAGCGCTTCGCGTGGGCTGAAGAACGGGTCGAACAGGATCTCTTGGGGGACGATGCCGATCGAGCGCTTGGCGTTGCGCGGGTGCTGGTCGATGTCGAAGCCCCAGATCGTCACTTTACCGGTCGATTTCGTGACCAGCCCGGCAAGGATGTTGATCAGCGTCGACTTGCCGGCGCCATTCGGCCCCAGCAACCCGAAGATCTGTCCGCGCGGCACATCGAAGCTGACGTCGTCGAGCGCGAGCTTGGGCTCGCTTCCCTGGCCAGCATAGGTTTTGGACAGCGATTCGATGCGGATTGCGGCTTCGGCTCCACTCATGCCGCACGCATAGGCACGAGCCCCGGAAGCGACAAGTGAGCGGTTGGTAAACGCACCGTTTACCTTGTCCGATAGATTCATCTTGAACTTGTAGTCCTACCGAACAATCCAAATGATCGGTTTACCCCACCTTCGCAGCGTGATCGTGGCGCTGGCGCTGACCGCGCCTGCGCCGGCGCAGGCTGCGCCGGTGGCGCCCGCGAAGAATGCCACCGCGACGGCGACGATCACCCAGCCGGCGAGCGTCCGCAAGCTCAACGATCTATATTTTGCTTATCTGTCGGTAACCACGGCCGGCACTGCGGTGGTCAATCCCAACACCGACACGATGACCACCACGGGCGGCGTCATCCATGCGGGGGGCGTGCCCTATTCGGCGCTGTTCGAGGCAGTCTCGCCGGTCAAGAACGTGGTTCTCATCCGTATCCCCAAGACTGCCAGCACTGTAACCCGGGTCGGCGGCACCGAGACCATGACCGTCGACACGTGGACGTTGGCCGGCACCTCCAACCGCAATGTCGTCGCCAAAGAGCCGTTTTCGTTCAATGTCGGCGGTACGCTGCACGTCAACGCCAACCAGGTCGAAGGCCTCTATGTCGGCACCTTCACGGTAGACGTCCAGTTTCCGTAACGCTCGTCGCCGCCGCTCATTGAAGCGACAGGATGTGATCGCTAGGTGGGGAGGATGGACATCCCGCCCCCCGAGATCATCCGCGTCAAATCCGTCCAGGTCGCCTGCGACGGGTCCGGCGATATTCCGGCTGCTCTCGGCCACCCCCGCGTGTTCCTGCGGATCGAGCCCGAAACCGGCTTCGTCGAGTGCGGCTATTGCGACCGCCGTTTCGTGCTCGAGGGCGGCGTGGCTGACATCCAGCAAAAGTCATGATCGCCGGAGATCCGCGCCGCTTCCTCTACCGCGAGGGAATGCTCGAACCGGACCAGGCGCAGCGCCTGGCCGCGCGGCATTTGGCGAGCGCCGATGATGGCGAGCTCTATCTCCAGTACAGTGCCAGCGAGGCGTTCGGCTTCGATGACGGGCGGCTGAAGACCGCCGACTATCACACCTCGTCCGGCTTCGGCCTGCGCGGCGTCAGCGGCGAAACCACTGCCTTCGCCCACGCCAACGAGATCAGCGCCTCTGCAATCGACCGCGCCGCTGCAACGCTGAAGCTGCTCGATCCCGCGACCGCCGGCGCGGCTCCGTCGCCGCGGCGGACCAATCAGTCGATGTATGGTTCGGACGATCCGCTGTCTGACATTCCGTTCGCGGACAAGGTCGCGCTGTGTCAGCAGATCGACGCCGCCGCACGAGCTCGCGACCCGCGCGTAGCGCAAGTCAGCGTGTCCATCGCCGGCAGCTGGAGCGTGATCGAGATCGTCCGCGCCGACGGCTTTGTCGCGCACGACGTGCGGCCGCTGGTCCGCCTCAACGTCCAGATCGTTGCGCAGGACGGCGATCGCCGCGAAACCGGCTACCACGGGATCGGCGGACGTTATCTCTACGGCTCGCTGTTCGAACCGGCGCAATGGAACCGGGCGATCGACATCGCGCTGGCCCAGGCGCTGGTGAACCTCGAATCGGTTGCGGCTCCGGCCGGCGAGATGCCGGTGGTGCTCGGTCCCGGCTGGCCTGGAGTGCTGCTTCACGAAGCGATCGGGCACGGCCTCGAAGGCGATTTCAACCGCAAGGGGACCTCGGCCTTCTCCGGACGGCTGGGGCAGCGGGTCGCGGCGCCCGGCGTAACGGTGATCGACGAAGGCGCGATTCCCGGGCGGCGGGGCTCGCTGACCATCGACGATGAAGGCACCCCGACCGGCCGCACGGTGCTGATCGAAGACGGCATCCTGAAGGGCTATTTGCAGGACCGGCTGAACGCCCGGCTGATGGGCATGGAGCCGACCGGCAACGGGCGTCGCGAGAGCTTTGCCCACGCCCCGATGCCGCGCATGACCAACACCTTCATGCTCGGCGGCAACGACGATCCGGCGGAGCTGATCGAGCGCGTGCCCAACGGCATTTACGCCAAGAGCTTCGGCGGCGGGCAGGTCGACATCACCAACGGCAAGTTCGTCTTCTCGTGCACCGAGGCCTACAGAATCGAGAACGGCTGCATCGGCGCCCCGATCAAGGGTGCAACCCTGATCGGCGATGGCCCTACCGTGCTGACCCGGGTCAAAGGCATCGGCAACGATTTCGCGCTCGACGAGGGTGTCGGGATTTGCGGCAAGGGCGGCCAGACGGTGCCCGCAGGGGTGGGCCAGCCGACGCTGCTGATCGACGGATTGACGGTCGGCGGCACGGCGACTTGACCATGCCGGGCGCGAGCAGCGACTGGCGCAGCGACGTCCTCAAATACTGGTTCGGGCTTGGGCCCGATGGTTGGTGGCGGGCCGGGGCTGAGGTCGACCGGGAAATCCGCCGCCGCTTCCTCAAATTGTGGGCGCAAAAGCGCGAGCTTCCGGTCGCCAGCTTTGTCGGCGATCCGCTGTCCGCGCTCGCCGGCGCCATCCTGTTCGACCAGTTCCCGCGCAACATGTTCCGCGGCCACGCCGAACAATTCGCGACCGATCCGCTGGCGCTGGGCATCGCTCGCGCCGCGGTCGACCGGCATTTGGACGACGAGCTGGAGCCGCAAGAGCGGTGCTTCCTCTACATGCCCTTCCAGCACAGTGAGGATATCGCTGGCCAGCGCCGCTCGCTGCTGCTGTTCACCGCGCTCGGCGACGCTGATCAACTCCGCTACGCCAGGAAGCACCATGACGTGATCGCGCTCTTCGGCCGCTTCCCCCATCGCAATGCGATCCTCGGCAGGGCGCCGCGCGCCGACGAAGTCGCGGCCGGCGACGTGGTGCCCTGGTGATGGGGTTGGCGTAATGGCGCTGGTCGAGCTTGCCCGCTTCGACACGCGGATCGAAGCCGACCTGGCTCGGTTGCGGCTCGAGTCCGAAGGGGTGGGCGCAATTCTGTTCGACGCCGAGATGAACAGTTTCGGCTGGGGGCCGATGATGCCGGTACGGCTGATGGTGCTGCAGGAAGACCGCGACCTGGCCGAGCAACTGCTGGCGGAGGGCGGCGCTTAAAGGAGGTGCGCCACCGGGCCGAGGTCGACCCCGGCCTGTGCCGCGCATCGCTCCAGCTCCTCGCGAGACACCCCATCCTCGGCGCGAGCTACCGCCCATGCCAGCGTCGAGCGATTGCCGGAGCGGCAGAACGCCAGCAGCTTGCCGTCACCGCATTCGCGGATCGCGTCCTGCATCGCATGGACGTCCGCCGGGCCGATGCCGCGAACGATTGGAATGAATCGATACTCGACTCCGGCCTGCGCCGCCGCTTCCTCGATCTCCGCGCTGTGCGGCTGGCCCTCGTCCTCGCCGTCGGGGCGATTGTTGACGATCATGGTGACGCCCTGGCGCACAAACTCCGCCACATCGCCGGGTGAGATTTGACCGCTGACCAGCGTCCGGTCGTCGAGTTGGCGGATCATCTTCCCCCTATTTGTCGCCGCCGAGCCCGCGGAAATCGAGCATCGGCTGGATCTCGGGATCATGGCCGGTGAAGGCCTTGTACATCTCGCCATAGTCCAACGTGTTGCCGCGCGACAGCACCATGTCACGGAAGCGCTGGCCGTTGGCGCGGGTCAGGCCGCCGTGGGTCTCGAACCAGCTGAATGCGTCATGGTCGAGCATCTCGGTCCACGCATAGGCGTAGTAACCGGCCGAATAACCGTTGCTCCAGATGTGGAGGAAATAGGGCGTGTGATAGCGCGGCGGCACGTCGGCGACGTCGAAGCCGCTTGCGGCCAGCGCCTTGGCCTCGAACGCGTCGACGTCCTGGCGCGGCGCGCTTGCCGGCAGCGAGTGCCAGTCGAGATCAAGCTTGGCGGCCGTGACTGCCTCGCCGAGCTCATAACCCTGGTTGAAGGTGCGCGATTTCTTGATCTTGTCGATCAGGTCCTGTGGGATCGGTGCGCCGGTCTGGTAGTGCACCGCATAGTGGCTCAGCACGGCGGGATCGAGCGCCCAATTCTCGTTGAACTGCGACGGGAACTCAACGAAGTCCCGCGCGACGTTGGTGCCTGACAGGGTCGGATAGGTCTGTGCCGCGAACAGGCCGTGGAGCGCGTGGCCGAACTCGTGGAACATGGTGGTGACGTCGTCGAAGCTGATCAGTGCGGGCTTGCCGGCCGCGGGCTTGGCGAAGTTCTCGACGTTGTAGACGACCGGCAGAGTGCCTTGCAGGGACGACTGGTTGACGAGGTTCGACATCCACGCGCCGCCCGACTTGTTGTCGCGCTTCCATGGGTCGATGTAAAACATCCCGAGCAGCTTGCCGCTGTCCTCATGGACCTCGAACACGCGCATGTCGGGGCTCCAGGTGGGGATATCCTTCCGCTCGGTGAAGGTCAGGCCGTAGAGCTGGTTGGCGGCGTAGAAGACGCCGTCGGTGAGCACTTTGTTGAACTCGAAATAGGGCTTCAGCGCGTCGCTATCGAGCGCGTAGCGCTGCGCGCGGATCTGCTCGGCGTAGAAGTTCCAGTCCCAGGGTTTCGCCTGGAAGCTGCCGCCCTGGGCATTGACCAATTGCTGGATGTCGGCTGCCTCGGCATGCTCCTTGGCCGACACCGCCGGCGCGAGGCGATCGATGAAGCCGATCGCTGCTTCGGGCGTCTTCGCCATCTGGTCGGTCAACGTATAGGCCGCCCAGTTCGGGAAGCCGATCAGCTCCGCCTTCTTGGCGCGCAACTGTGCGATCTCGGCGATGGTCGCGCGGGTGTCGTTCTTGTCGCCCTTGGAGGCGCGGGTGACGCTGGCGTCGAACAAGGCCTCGCGGGTCGCGCGGTTGGTCAGCGATTCGAGCGGCGGCTGCTGGGTGGTGTTCTGCAGCGTCAGCACATAGCCATCGACCTTGCGGTCCTTGGCGGCTTGGGCGGCGGCGGCGATCGCCTCGTCGGACAGGCCGGCCAGCGCCGCCTTGTCGGTGACGTGCAGGGCCCCGGCCTTGCTGGCCGCGAGCAGCTTCTGGGTGAACGCGCTCTCGAGGGTGCCGAGCCGCAGGTTCAGTTGCTTGAGCTGGACCTGCTTGGCCGGCGGCAGCTTCGCTCCGGCCTTCACGAACTGGTCGTAATCAACCTGCAGCAGCTTGGCTTGCTCGGGATTGAGATCGAGGCTGGCGCGGCGGTCGTAGAGCGACTGCACGCGCGCAAACAGCTTGGCATTGAGAAAGATGAAGTCGTGGTGGGCGGCGAACTTCGGCGCCATGCGGGTGTCGACCGCCTGCAGCGCATCGTCGGTGTTCGCACCGGACACAGCCGAAAACGCCAATTGCGTGCGCTCGAGCAGTTCGCCCGAACGCTCCAGCGCGACTAGCGTATTGGTGAAGTTTGCAGGTGCCGGGTTGTTGGCGATCGCCAGCACTTCGCGCCGCTGCTGGGCGATGCCGGCGAGCAGCGCCGGCTCATAGTCGCGGTCCTTGATCACATCGAACCGGGGCGCCTGGAGCGGCAACGTGCTCGGCTTGGCGAACGGGTTGGAGGCGGGCAGAGTCGCCGGCGCTGCGGGCCGCTTGGCCGGCGCGGCGGCGTGAGCGATGGACGCAACCGCGAGCGCGGCCGAGGCGAGCAGAATGTGACGGATCATGGCTATTCCTGTGAAGCGGGCCCTGTCGAAACCAGGCCTGGAACGGGTTGGCTCCTCTCCAACTTCAAGCCGGCTTTCGCAACCCTGAATGATCAGGCCGCCGCGGCCAGCGCCGCGAGCATCGCCTCGCCGTAGCGCGCCAGCTTGGCTTCGCCGACGCCGTTGACCCGCGCCAGATCGGCCAGGGTGGCGGGCCGGGTTGCGGCGATTTCGCGCATGGTCGAATCATGGAACACCGCGTAGGGTGGTACTTTCGCCGCCGCGGCCAGCGAGCGCCTCGCCTCGCGCAATGCTTCGAACAGCGGGTCGGCCGGTCCCTGGTCGCGGGCCCGCCGCGCCCTTCGCGTCCGCGGCGGCGGGACGGCGATCACCAGCTCCGCCTCGCCTTTCAGGATCGGCCGCGCGCCGGGTCCGAACGACAGCCCGCCATAGGCGTCGGCGCGCAGCGCATCGCGGGCGATCAGGGCTCGCGCTACCGGCCGCATCAGCATGATCTCGTCGGCCGACGCGATCCCGAACACCGACAGCCGGTGATGGCCGAAGCCGCGCACTTTCTCGCTGTCGTTGCCGGCAAGAACCTCGGTCAAATGCGCGACTCCAAATCGCATCTCGGTGCGGAAGGCGGCGGACAGGAGTTTGCGCGCGACTTCGGTGGCATCGATCGTCGCCGGCGGCTCGAGGCAATTGTCGCAATTGCCGCATTGGTCGGGGGCGGCGTCGCCGAAATGGCGTAGCAGGATGGCGCGGCGGCAGCCCGCGGTTTCGACCAATCCGGCCAACGCATTCAATCGCTCGCGCTCCTGCGGCCGGCGCTCGGGTTCGACTTCGGCCTCGATCCGCCGCCGCGCGCGGGCGAAGTCCTCGGCCGCCCAGAACAGCCATGCCTCGGACGGTTCTCCATCGCGACCGGCGCGGCCGGTCTCCTGGTAAAAGGCCTCGATCGATTTGGGGATTCCGGCATGGGCGACGAAGCGCACGTCGGGCTTGTCGATGCCCATGCCGAACGCGACGGTGGCGACCATCACCATCTCTTCGGAGCGCACGAAGGCGGACTGGTTGCGGGCGCGAACCGGCGCGTCGAGCCCGGCGTGATAGGGCAAAGCGGGCCGGCCGGTGGCGGCGATCTGTTCGGCCAGGCGCTCCGCCTTGTCGCGGCTCGGAGCGTAGACGATCCCGGACCCGGTGACGTTGGCCAGCAGGGTCTTGAGCTGCGCGCCGATGCCGTCGCGCGGGCGAACGTGATAGCGGATGTTCGGCCGGTCGAACCCGGCGAGCACCATTCCCTCGGATGGGATGCCGAGCTGGGTCAAGATGTCGGCGCGGGTGCGGGCGTCGGCGGTTGCCGTCAGTGCCAGCCGCGGCACTTCTGAATGGGCGTCGAGCAGCGGCCGAAGCTGGCGATAATCGGGCCGGAAGTCGTGGCCCCATTCGCTTACGCAATGCGCTTCGTCGATCGCAATCAACGCCAGCGGCACGGACTCGAGAAGACGGCGAGAACCCTCGGTCGTCGCCCGTTCCGGAGCGACGTAGAGCAGGTCGAGCTCGCCGGCGCGAAAGCGCGCGATGGTCGCGTCGCGGTCGCTGTCGGCCGAGGTCAGTGAAGCAGCGCGAATGCCGAGCGCATCGGCCGAGCGAATCTGGTCGTGCATCAGCGCGATAAGCGGCGAGATGACAATCGCGGTCCCGTCGCGAACCAGCGCCGCCAGCTGGTAGCACAGTGACTTTCCCGAGCCGGTCGGCATCACCGCGAGCGTGTCCTCCCCGGCCAAGACCCGCGCCACCACCTGCTCCTGGACACCGCGGAAGGCATCGAAGCCAAACACGCTTTTCAACAGCGGCATGGGATCGGGCAATGGAGGGGCGCGGCTCACTCCGCCGCTTCCGCGGTTTCTTCCTCGAGCCGCTCGGCCGCCTGGCGGTACCACAGCTCGGCATAGAGGCCGTTGCCCTCGAGCAGCTCCTCGTGGGTACCGCGCTCGGCGACCCGGCCGCTGTCGAGCACGACGATCTGGTCGGCGCCAACCACCGTCGACAGGCGGTGCGCGATGACGATCGTCGTGCGGTTGCGAACGACCCCGTCGAGCGTGTCCTGGATCGCCTGCTCGGTCCGGCTGTCCAAAGCGCTGGTAGC
Organism: Sphingomicrobium sp.; assembly: GCA_039934055.1. Lineage (GTDB taxonomy): Bacteria > Pseudomonadota > Alphaproteobacteria > Sphingomonadales > Sphingomonadaceae > Sphingomicrobium. The sequence continues at coordinate 9,506 of JBDTMX010000039.1, forward strand.
TTCGTCGAGCACCAGGATCGGCGGATTCTTGAGCAGGGTGCGGGCGATCGCCACGCGCTGCTTCTCGCCGCCCGACAGCTTGAGGCCGCGTTCGCCGACCATCGCCCCATAGCCGTCCGGAAGGGCGGCGATGAAATGGTCGATCGATGCACCGCGCGCCGCGCCCTCGATCTCCGGCTGCCCGGCACCGTCGCGGCCATAGCCGATGTTGTAACCGATGCTGTCGTTGAACAGCACCGTGTCCTGGGGGACGATGCCGATCGCCGCGCGCAGGCTCGATTGCTGCACCGCCGCGATGTCCTGGCCGTCGATGGTGATGCGGCCGGCGGTCGGGTCGTAGAAGCGGTAGAGCAATCGCGCGAGGGTCGACTTGCCGGCTCCCGACGGGCCGACCACCGCCACCGTCGTGCCCGGCGGGACGTCGATGTTGAGGCCTTTCAAAATCTCGCGCCCAGTATCGTAGCCGAACCCCACATGCTCGAACCGAACATGGCCCTTGGTCACGACCAGCGGCTTGGCACCGTCTCTGTCGGTCACTTCGGCGGGGGTATCGAGGAGGTCGAACATTGCCTCCATGTCGATCAGTCCCTGGCGGATCGAGCGATAGACCCAGCCGAGCATGTCGAGCGGCCGGAACAGCTGCATCAGCAGCGAATTGACCAGCACCACGTCGCCCGGGGTGAAACGGCCCTTGCTCCAGCCCCACACCGTGAACACCATCGCGCCGGCCATCATGATGTTGGTGATCAGCGACTGGCCGATGTTGAGCCAGGCGAGCGAGACCTCGTTCTTGACCGCCGCCTTGGTGTAGGCGCCGATCGCCTCGTCATAGCGCAGCGCCTCGCGCTCCTCGGCGCCGAAATATTTGACCGTCTCGTAGTTCAGCAAGGAGTCGACCGCGCGGCCGATGGCGCGATTGTCGACCTCGTTCATTTGGCGCTGCACCTGCGCCCGCCAGTCGGTCACCTTGCGGGTGAAGGCGATGTAGACGGCCACGATGGCCAGGGTTGCGGCGACCAGGCCCGGCCCGAACTTGATCCAGAAAATGACGCAAATTGCGCCCAGCTCGATGACCGTCGGCGCGATGTTGAACAGCAGAAAATAGAGCATCATGTCGATGCTCTTGGTGCCCCGCTCGACGATCTTGGTCAGCGATCCGGTGCGTCGCTCGAGATGGAAGCGCAGCGACAGGTCATGGACGTGGCGGAACACGGTGCCGGCGAGCTTGCGGGCGGCGCGCTGGCCCACCTTTTCGAACAAGGCGTTGCGCAAATTGTCGGACAGGACACCGGCAAAGCGCGCCGTGGCGTAGCCGGCGACGAGCCCGGCGACGACGCCGAACGGTGCCGTGCCGGCGGACATGCGGTCGATGATCGCCTTGTAGGCAAACGGCATCAACAGCACCGCGGCCTTGCCGGCCAGGACCAGCAGCACAGCGGCGACCACCCGCGCCTTCAACTCGGCCTCGCCCTTCGGCCACAGCATTGGCAGGAAGCGCAGCAGCGTGTGATAGCCGCCGCTCGCTTTAGTCTTGCTTGCCGCCGCTGTCGCCATGCGCCCTAGGTAGGAACGTCCATGGCACCGGGCAAACGATAAAGGCGAAAGGATTGGAACCGTTGGACTAATCAGCGGTTCTTGAAGGACCATGGGACCCGGCTACTTCATCATCGCCATTCTCGGCTGCGCCGACGGCGGCACCAGCTGCGCTCCGGTGGCGACGGTCGCGACCCATTACGCCAGCGAGGCGACCTGTTCGGCCGCGGCTCCCGACGCGCTGCTCGACAACAGCGATCTCGATTTCCCGACGCTGGTCGCCGAATGCCGGCCGATCGCGGCGTCGACGTCGGCGTCCCAGGAGCGTCCGCAGGTGATCCTGGCTGGAGCAAGGCAGAGCTGACGCGCCTTTCGAGGACGCGAGCTCCACGACTGGCCAGACGCTCCACCCCAACGGCGGCATCATCGTCAACGGCTGAGCTGCGCTTTTGCCAAAGTCAGTTGGGAGAATATACCAAGCTGCGGCGCAACTTCCCAGTAAATCCAGCTCATAAACCTACGCACTCACTGAATTTACAGCACTTTTTGCATTTGGCATGCTTCCTGCAATGTTGTCGGCGTGGACCCAATCACGGGTTCACGACACAAAAAAGGGAGTTTCCAGATGTTCACGATTTTCACCCCCACCCGTGAGACCGCCGCTTCGCTTGCCGCGGCGTTCGTAACTGCTTTGCTGTTCGTCAGCGCCGCCGTTGGCCCGCTGCCGATCGCCTGACCCTCGCATCAAAGTGAGCAAGACAATGAATCAACGTTTCCTCCTCAACCGCGAGCAGGGCAAGGTAATGGGAGTCGCCGCCGGACTCGCCGACTGGACCGGCGTCGACGCCCTCGTCATCCGCCTCGGCCTGGTGATCGCCACGCTGATCACCGGACCGGTGATGATCCTGCTCTACATCCTGACCGGCTGGCTCGCTTCCGACCGCTAAGGCCCGGAACTGCGGCCAGCCCGTCTTCCACTTCCTATTTCACCAACGGTCCCGCACAGCCGTGCCGGCTTTCCCCATTGACCGTAAGATCGACCGCGATCTGGTAGCGATTGTCCGACATTCCATCGGAGCAGTTCACGACCGGTCGAGTCCGCAGCACGAATGGTTTCCCACCCAGGGCTCCGGTCCAGATGCCGCCTTGCGGCCCGGTATTGAACCGGGTCCATAGCCGCGTCCCCTTTTGATTGTCCGGGTGCGAGTAAGTCACGCACCGGCCCTCGATCCGCGCGCCCCAGAACGGCTCGGTCCCGACCGCTTGCAATGGCGTCATCCGCAGCAGGTCGCCGTCCTGCACCAGGCATGCGCTGGTCGTCGCGGTGGGCTTTGAAGCCGCCTCGAGAGCTGCCTGGTGAGCAGCGATGAGGTGTTCGAAGCAGGCGGTGACGAACCGGCGTGCGAGGTCCAATGGCGGGGCGGGGTACGGTCCGCTGCGTTGCGCGCCATAGCTCACGGCGACCGGCCCCGCGACCAGCGCCTTGAGATCGTCCGGCACCGGCCCGGAGCCGCTGACTCCGCCGCGCTGCCGATCGCCGCGCGGATCGGCGACCAGGGCAACTACCTGGGCACCGCTTCCGAACGACAGCCGCTCCTCGCTGCCGATCGGCTTGAACGATGGGACGTTGACCAGCAATTGGTCCTTGCCGGCCGCGCAGGACAGCGCGATTGCCGTCGCTCCGGCCTCGGACGCAAGCGTCAGCACGGCGCTTTCGCCGGTCGAGCGCAGGTCCCAATGGGGAGACGCAGTGGCAACCGGCACGTCGGGCCGGGCGCGCTCGATCTTGTGGGGCGCATCGCGAGGGCCGCAACCCTCGAGCAGCAGGGCCGCCGTCAGCAGAAAGGTCGGAAACCGCACCGTGCCCCTTTCCCCGTTATAAGTCTCGAATCCACCCTTGGCGGCGAGCGCGGTTGCGCACAAGCCATGGCGCCTCGGGCTTCGGGTCGCTATTCTGCGTCGTCGAAGGAGCAGGCGTAATGAACAAGCGGCTGATGGGCATGGTCTTGGCAATCACTGTGGCATCCCCGGCGGCGGCCGCGCTGCCGGTCGGAGCCAAGGCTCCCGACTTCGTCACCAACGGCGCGATCGCCGGCAATCCATTCCAGCTGCACCTGAAGCGCGAACTGCGTAACGGGCCGGTGGTCCTGTACTTCTTCCCCAAGGCCTTCACCAAGGGCTGCACCTTGGAAGCGCACGCATTCAGTGAAGCCAGCGCCGACTTCCGCAAGGCCGGCGCGCGCGTCATCGGCATGTCGGCCGACGACCTGCCGACGCTCAAGCGCTTTTCGGTCGAAGAGTGCCGCAACGCTTTCCCGGTCGCGACCGCGACCGCGGCGACGATCAAGGACTATGACGTCGCCATGCCGGTGGTCGGAAGGCTCACCACCATGTCGAATCGCACCAGCTACGTGATCGATCGCAACGGCCGCATTGCCTTCGTCCATTCCGATCTGGACTGGAGCAAACACGTGTCGCAGACGCTGGCCGCGGTGAGGGCACTCAAGAAAAGATAGGGAATTACTCCGCTCGTCCCGGCACCATAACGGCTCACCGTTGCTGGTTAAATTCCAGCTTACCAAACACTTCCGCATTGTCCTTGCGAATGATCCTCTTGCCGTGGGGTAATTGGCCTCACGGCCGAAAGGGGAGTCATGCGGCAACTAAAGCTGCTTCGGGCGCTGGTTGGTGGAGCGGGTCTAGCGGGCTGCATCGCCCTCCTCGCCGGTCAGGCGCGTGCCGACACGCTCGACTTCATCCCCCAGGCGCCGATCATCGTCACCGGTCAGGCGGTTCCAGCCAGGCCTGACCTGTTCGGGACGGTCGCTCTGCCAGTCCGGGCCGAGCGCTATGCCGCCGCATGGCGGCGCGCCAGCCTCGACGCTTCATTCCTGCCTTCGATGCAGCGCCTGGTGGCGCCGGCGCGGGGCCTCAGCCGCGAGCAGCAGATCGGCTACGTCCAGGCGACGGTGAACCGCACCATTCGCTGGATGTCCGATGCGACCGAATGGGGTCTTCATGATTATTGGGCGAGCGCAGCCGAAACGCTGCAGCACGGGGCCGGCGACATGGAGAACCGTGCAATCGTCAAGATGCAGGCGCTGCGGACCTTGGGCTTCCCGGTCCGCGACTTGTACATGACCATGGGTCGCGACAAGGTCGGTGGGCCGATCACCGTGCTCCTGGTTCGCCTCGGCGGGCGCTTCTACGTGCTCGATGATCTTGGCGGCAGCCCGATACCCGCTGAGCGCCGCCAGGGGTTCGAGCCCATGCTGACGCTCGGCAGCAACACCGCCTGGATCCACGGCCACCGGATTGCCGGGGCCACTCGCGCCGGCGTGGCGACCGGCGCTCCAAGGTAGACTCGCAGCCCCGCACCCGGTAACTGCTGTTACGCTGTCGGAACCAAGCGCATGGATTGTGCGCTTAGTGTCGGCTGTTTTTGCAACCAGGGGAATATCATGAAGATCACTACCACTCTCGCCGTCGCCGTCGGTCTCGCCGCTCTTGCCGGCTGCAACCAGAGTCCGAAGGAACAGGCGGCCGACAATATCGAGGCCAACGCCGACATGGCGGCTGACAATATGGTCGCCAATGCCGATAACGTCGCCGACAACATTCAGGCGAATGCCGAGAATGCCGCCGACGCCACCAAGGCCGCTGGCGACAACGCCGCCGACGCCGTCCGCAATGGCGCCGCCACCAACGCTCAGTAATCATCCGAGCACGTTTTGAAAGATGGGCGTCTGTCGCAAGACAGGCGCCCATTTTCGTGTCTATACTCTGTCCCAGGGAGCGCCGCCGCGCCGCCCGGACTGGGAGAACGACCATGGCCAAGGGCCAGAGAAAATCGAACAAGGAAGTCCGCAAGCCGAAGGCCGACAAGGGCAAGAAGCAGAATGCGTCCAACCCCTCGATGAAGGCCGGCGTCGTCCGCGGCCTCGATAATTTCAAGAACTGAGCGGCGCACCGCTTACTAGAGACCGGGTCCGACGTAGACCCATGCGCGGGTCCCGGATTCCAGCGGAGCTTCGACGCGCGCATAGACGTCGACTTCATACTTGTCGGTCGCGGCCAGCTCGGCCTCGGTGAGCAGGAACACAACGCCGGGAATGCGGTCGGCCGGGTCGCCGCTTTGCCGCGCGATGGTGTGGACCGCCTTTCCCGACAGCCGCACCACGTCGGGATCACTGATCGTCAGCGCCTCGAGGCGATAGCCGCTGAGCGTGTCGGGCGCGCCCTCGAGCGTCCGGCCGTAGTTCGCCAGTTGCACCTCGCGCTGTCGCAGCGAGCCGTAAGCGAACAGCCGAATTGTCGGGGCGTCGGCCATCTGCGCTAGCCGAGGCCGAGCAGCGGAGTCAGCCCGCCGGCCCGCACCTCGCGTTCGCTCTTGAGGGCCCGGGCGCACCCGAACAATGAAACTACGAATTCAAACGTGGTCATCGGCAGACCTCGGCGCCACGCTTGTATCACCAACGCGCTCGGGACAGGGAACTCACGCCTAAGTGGCTGGAATTCAGAGTAAATCCCGGAAAAATATGAATCAATAAAATTGCCTTGATCCACCCCGGATAAAGTTCGGTTGGTAGGAATGCGCGGACCCATTGTGGTCGGATCTTCGTTAACCTCATTATGACCCACAGAAACGCCAAAATTCGCCCCGCCATGACCGCGCTTGCCGCCGTGATGGCTTTGTCTTCCGCCCCTTTGGTCGCCCAGACCGTGGACGAGCCGATTGTCACGACACCGACTCCGACTGTCGAGACGACTCCGGCGCCGGCCGCGGCCGATCCGGTCGCTGCCGCTCCGGTCGCCGAGACGCCGGTCGCCGCAGATCCGCTGGCGGCGAAAACGACCAAGGTGACGACCCGCAAAGCCACGACCAAAGCCACGAGCGTGAAGACGACCGCCGCGCGCGCCCGTCCGGCGGCGACCCACGCGTCCACTGCTGCCCCCGCGGTTGCGACCGCGCCCGCCGCGGCAATCTCGGCTCCAGTAGCCGAAGTCCCGGTCGAGCAGCCGTTGCCGCGGCCGACCGAAATCGCCGCTGAGCCGGCTCCCCAGCCGCCGGCGACCACCGCCATTTCCACCAATGACATGCTCCCGGTCGCAGGCGGGCTCGGCATTCTCCTGCTCGCCGGTACCGGCCTGGTGGTGCGCCGCCGCAGGCGCCGCGCACAGGAGGCCGACGACGCCGCATGGCAGGCCGATATCGAAACGGCGGCCGAGCCCCCCGCCGAACCGGCGATGACCGTCGAGCCTGAGCCCGCGCTCCAGCTCATCGAACCCGCTCCCGTTTTGGCCCCCGCCTTCATAGCATCCGCACCTGAGCCAGTTCCTGCGGCGGAAGCGACGCCGGCAGTGGACGGCCCGGTTACGGAGCTGCCCGAAGGCTTCGACCTGTCGCGTTTCGGTTATAATGTGCAGGCCGCTTACAAGGGTCCGACCGAAGACAATCCATCGCTGTCGCTGAAGCATCGGCTGCGCCGCGCGAGCGGGATGGACCAGCAGGAGCGCAAGCTGGACGCCGAGGTCGAGGCCGCCACCGGCGAGCCTGTCCTGGCCGAGTCCGATTTGAAACCTCCCACCGAAGCGCCGGCCGCCAAGCCCGCCGTCATACGCCACGTCGATGGTGACTTCATTCTCGGCCGCGCCAGCAAGAAGCCAAGCCTGAGTCCCGCCCTCAGCAAATAGCTCAAGACCGGCGTTGACCGGCAAGGCTCATTGGCAAGAACGTTGACTGACTGACAAGACGCCGCCGTCCGATGTTCGGGCGGCGGCGTTGTGTTGCGCAAGCGCTAGATCCCGTCGAACGCCTCGAGGATCGGGCACGGGCCCTTGCGGCCGGAGGCGCAGGTCGAGCGCAGGCGTTCCAGTGCCGCACGCGACTGTTCGAGCTCGGCGATGCGCGCATCGAGCGCCGCCACCCGCTCGGTCGCCAGCGCGCGGACGCGGGCGCGGTCATTGGTGCGGTCCAACGCCAGCAATTCGCCGATCTCGTCGAGCGTGAAGCCGGCGCCCTGGGCGCGGCGGATGAAGCGCAGGCGGCGAACATCGTCTGCATCGTAACGGCGAACCGCACCGGCGCTCGAAGGCACCGCGAGCAACCCGCGGCGCTGATAGTAACGGACGGTTTCGACCCCCACTCCCGCCGCCGCGCCGAGGCGGGCGATCGTCAAATCGGCCTTTTTCGCGAGTTCGATTTTCATGCTTGACTCCGTACCATGGTACGGACTGTAGAGAGGTCATCGCCACTAGGCAAACACAACTCAAGCATAAGGAAGATGACCATGACCGAAGCGACCAAAACGAACGCCGCCTGCACCTGCAAGTCGGGCGGCTGCCGCTGCAACCCCTGCACCTGCAAGGCCTGCAGCTGCTAGGAAAAGCATTGCCGCGAAGAAAACGGGCCGCGTCGATGAGACGCGGCCCGATCTCGTTTTCGCTTAGCGAGCTCGCAGGAGCCTGCAGCCCAGATCCTACGACGCAGTCGCGTTTCTAGCGGGCCTGGACGCGGACGAGGGGACGTGCCCATCCGTGCCGAATAGCGGCATATTTCAGGCGGATCTTGGTGACGTCGCGGCGGTTGCCGGCGAGGTCGATATTGCGCGTGCAGGTGCCGGCGCGCATGACTTGCCGAACGGCGATGTCCTGGTGCCCGCCATTACGATAGCGAACGTCGAAATCGCGCATGGTCAGCGGTGCGTTGTAAACGCACAGGCGCAGCTGGCGATAGCGCGTGGTGCCGGGGACGCGAATGGTGTCGGTGTCGCGGCCGGACACGGTGGTGTAGGCGAGCGTGCGCCACTGGTTGTTGTGCCGATTGTTGTCGTGCCGATTGTTGTGGTGTCGATTATTGTCCTGCCGATTGTTATTGCGCCAGTTCTGGGCGTCGGCGGGCACGGCCGCAACCAAGGTGGCGGCGCCGGCTGCCAGGGCGAGGATCAGTGTATGTTTCATATCGGGTCTCCGTTGGTTGAATTTTATAAGTCGCATTCATCAACGGCGCCGAAGCCGATTTCGTTGCTCCATTAATCACCGCATCGCGTCGCTCGGCCCTGACCTGAGCCATGCAAACGCGGGGCTAGCTTGCGCCACAAACGAAAAGCGGCGGCGTTTCCGCCGCCCCTCTCCATTTTCAGCGCGTTCGGTTATGCGAACGAGATGTAATAGCCTTCGATCTTCTCGTCATAAGCACGGTTCCACTCGGGCTCGCTGGCCTGGGGGAAATGCGGTGCCTTGTCCTTGTCGAGCTGGTCCTTGGACAGCTTGACCACGTAACCACGACGATCGGTGTCATAGGTCAGCGCAGCCCAGGGGAGCGGATAATAATCCTCGCCCATGCCGAACAGGCCGCCGAAGCTCATCACTGCATAGCGAACCTTGCCGCTGCGCTTGCCGACCATGAAGTGGTGGATCGAGCCGAGCTTTTCGCCGGCGCGGTCGAACACCGCGGTGCCGTCAACCTTCTCCGAAGAAATGAGATCGCGGGTTTCGTCGCGGTCGATCACTTTCTTGTCTTCGTCGAACTGGTTGTGGCTTGTGGGGTTAGGGGTAAGAGTCTTTCCATCAGCGGAAGTATCGCGACGGTCAAGAGTGTCGGATTTATTCAAGATTTTATCAGTCATATAGTTGATTCTCCTTTTGATCCCCAAACTTAGGGGACATAATACCAACGGTCTTGTTTCCATTTTGTTCCCGTATTCGCCGCTTTATTGTCGGCAAGCTCGGCGGTCGGGCGCTGCTCGCGAAATCTATATACGACCCCGCATTCCCGGCCGCATGGGCAAGGGCATCAACCGCGTAGTCCGCCTGGATGGATATGCGTAAGCAGTGGCGCGATGAGCGAAGTCCGCATCCTGGTCGACGCCGACGCCTGCCCGGTGAAAGAGGAAGTGTACAAGGTCGCCTTCCGCCGCGCGGTGCCGGTCAAGGTGGTCAGCAACAGCCGCATGCGCGTGCCCGATCATCCGCTGGTCGAGCGGGTGCTGGTGTCGGACGCGTTCGACGCCGCCGACGACTGGATCGTCGAAAACACCGGCGCTGCAACGGTGGTGATCACCGGCGACATCCTGCTCGCCGACCGCTGCCTGAAAGCCGGCGCTTGCGTCATCGGCCACAACGGCAAGCCGTTCACCGCCGCGAGCATCGGCAGCGCCATCGCCACCCGCGCGATCATGGCCGACTTGCGGGCCGGCGGCGACATCGTCGGCGGCCCGGCGCCGTTCGCCAAGGCGGATCGATCGCGGTTCCTGCAAGCGCTGGACGAGACGCTGGTGCGGTTGGGGCGGGGTTGAGGTCGGCACCTCGCTGGTCGATTCGGGGGGTCGTGAGTTTCGTGAGTTTCGTTGGTTTCTGCGATCGAGCCGGGGGGCGCGCGCGGCATACGGGCCCGGTCGGCGCGGCTGTGTTGAGCGGCGACAGGCGCGAAAGGGGTCGGCGACTCGTTCAGCTGTTCCATCGACCAGGATAGATCAGGCGAAATCCAAATAGGACAGCGAATATTTGCGGCGCGGCGGAATGCGCGGCTCGGCTCAGCTCAGGGGAAGAGTCGCTGGTGCTTTTGGGAGCATGGCGAGAGCCGCACCGCGAACGGCGCGGCTCCCGTTAAAGACTAATGGCCGGCTGCCACCGGGGCGAAGTTGGCGTGGACCAGTCGCCACTGGCCGCCCTGCTTGACATAGACCCGCGTCGACTTTGCGAGCGATGGATTGACTTTGCCGTCCGCCCCGCGCCTCAACCCGGCGAAATTGTAGGTCAGGATGGCGGTATCGCCGTAGACCTGCACCCGACCATTCTGCATGTCGGAGAACATCGCCTTGTCGTAGGGCGTGACCTCTCCCATGCGGGTGGACATCGCCTTGCCGACCAGCAGGGTCGGGAAATCGCCGTTGAACTCGGTATAGTCGTCGGCCAGCGACGCGTTCTGCTGGGCCATGGGTTCCCCAGCGATTTCCGATGCCCACTGGGCACGGGCCAGGGCCATGATTTCCGCGGCGACCTGCGGATTGTCGGCGGCTCGAACGGGCGTACCCATCATCAACGCCAGCGCCATTGTTCCGGCGGCGGCGCCGCGGGACCAGTTTTTCAAATTCATCATATGTGTTTCCTCCGGTTCGAGAGACGCAGAGGGGATTACAGGCCGGCGGGACAGTGACTCCCCCAAGAGCCGCCGGCCAAGGGGAGGTCGGCGAATCGGCGGGGAGAGTCAAATCCGGCGGGCGCTGGGGGTTTGATCGAGTGCGAGGAGGGGGCGGCGACACGTCCGGCTGCTTCATCGAGCAGGATGAAGCAGGCGAAATCCAAATAGGACAGCGTTTTTTGGGGTGCCGCGAAGACAGGCGCTCATGACTGCTGGCATCTCAATTGAGCGCACTGTCACCGTAATCTGCACTGTCACCGTAATCCGTGTCACCGTAATCCGGCACCGTAATCCGAAAGCATCCGCTTGACTTGCAGGAAACTTCGATTCATCTCCATCGAGGACGACGCTTGCAGGAACGCTCGCGTCGTCCGTTGATTCTTAGAGCGTGACACCTCCTGCCGGGATCGCATGTGACGCCGATTCGACCGAACTTCGAGAATCCACCGCTGATTGAGCGAGCGATAAGCGTAGTATTTGAACCGCTAACCAAACTGTCAATTGGCGATTATGGGCTGTTCTGGGCAGATATCCTGGCGGAATTTCCGACGTCCGAAGCGATGGAGCCAGTAGCGGCGGAAGTAGAGCAATTTGAGAACTTCCGACCGAGGCAAGTTGGGATCCAGCTCGTATCTGCGGGCATGCTGCCTCGCGCGGCTTTCCGAAACGCGGCGAAGGGAGAGCTCGTTCAGCTTCAGAACGATCGGTTCGGCTTCAACTGGATAAAGACCAGCGACGATCATAAATATCCACACTTCGAAGCCACGGTCGATCGCTTCTTCGGGTTGCTTGACCGGTTCTCGGACTATGCTCGGCGACGTGATTTAGGCCACATTAAAATCACGCAGTGCGAATTAACTAACGTAAATGTGGTACTTGTGACGGACGTAGGCGAGAGTTTCGCGGACATCGCAACTGTCCTAAAGTTAGCTCCCCTTGAATACGATTGTGCTAATATTCGACTTGAGCAGCAGCTAGTTGGATCGAAGCACATGATCTTAAGCGATGAGGGGCAACCAATCGGCCGCGTCCACACGCTTGGGCAACCATCACTTAAGGTGCCTAGCAATGAAGAGGCTTACCGCTTGGATATCTCGGCGCGCGGAGCTCCGTTAGGTCCGGATCTAGCGGGAGCGCGTCGCTTCTTCGATGTTGCTGTTAGTGCCGTAAATGCCGTGTTCCTTGCGAGCACAACCAAGGCCGGTCGGCGTTTTTGGGGAGAGATCGATGGCTAGCTTAGCATGCAGTCCTGGGCTCACGCTCGCGCCGTTCCGGCGGATGTATGGTGATGTGCACGACGTGCTTCTCACCGACAGTTTCTTTGAGATCCCTCAACGATTGGATGAAGCACCGACGCGCGAAGATCCTGAGGCTCGTGTGCTTCAGGTGATCGCGATGCCTAACCGCACACGCTTTGAGGCGGCGGTTGCCCAATGGCTTGACGACACGGAGTTTGACTCATTGCCGGATGAGATGAGGGACCATGTGAGCTTTCAAGCGATTGTGCAGGACGGAGTGGCCGTTGTGCCTCTAATCGCAGCGCACTTGCGTCGCACACCAAGCTTCCTCTTCCTGGCCCTGGAAGAGATCTTCGGTGAAGATCCTGTTCCCGAGGATGCCTACGGTAACTTGCGGACCACAGTATCGGCCTGGCTGCGATGGCTTCAGCATTAGGCGTACATGAGCGGTTGATCGCCGAATTCCCGAAACTTGCTGAAACCGCTTACCAGTTAACCAGCGAGCGAACGGACAAGTATAATTGCATAGCATGGGCGGCTGGTGACGATGGTTACTGGTGGTGGCCGGGGCGTTTCTGGCCGAAGGGCGTCCCCGCTGCCGTTACCAAGGTAGCCTTCTCGAAGGCCTTCGCCGAACGAGGCTATGTGGAGTGCGATGTCCCCGATCTCGAAGAAGGATTCGAAAAGGTCTGCCTCTATACGAAACTAGGTCGACCAACACACGCGGCGCGCCAATTGCCCGATGGAAGTTGGACGAGCAAGCTCGGCAAAAATGTCGACATTTCACACGAACTCGAGGGGCTAAGAGGCAACAAGTACGGGCAACCCGCACTCTACATGAGGCGTCCTCGATCGGCAGAGTTGGAAGCTCAAGCGCCCTCGGACGACGAGTCAATCGCCGGCACGTAAAGTTCGCCGCCTTCGTCGTGAAAGCGTTCGCTCATTTCGGCCATGCCGGCTTCGGCTTCGGCGAGCGCTAGTGCTGACGACCCACCCCCAGCCCCTCCCTGTCCAGGGAGGGGAGATTCGGCGTTCGCCTGCGCTTTGGCGAATTCACGCACCTCGGCTGAAATCTTCATGCTGCAGAACTTCGGGCCGCACATCGAGCAGAAGTGGGCGGTCTTGGCGCCTTCGGCGGGCAGGGTCTGGTCGTGGAACTCCTCGGCGGTGTCGGGGTCGAGGCTGAGGTTGAACTGGTCGCGCCAGCGGAAGTCGAACCTCGCGCGGCTCAATGCGTCGTCGCGCAGTTTCGCCGCCGGATGCCCCTTGGCCAAATCCGCCGCATGGGCGGCGAGCTTGTAAGTAATGACCCCGACCTTGACGTCGTCGCGGTCGGGGAGGCCAAGATGCTCCTTGGGGGTGACGTAGCAAAGCATGGCGGTGCCGAACCAGCCGATCA
>JBDTMX010000040.1:0-4279 GCA_039934055.1 Sphingomicrobium sp.
TTCGTCGTCGCCGTGCTGGTGTTCGCGCTGGGCGCCGGCGTGTCGATCTACGAAGGCATCATCCACATTGCCCACCCGGAGCCGGCGGTGTCGCCGCTGATCGCCTATGGGGTGTTGATCATCGCCTTCTTTCTCGAGGGCGGCTCGACCGTCGCCGCCTTCCGCGATTTCAATGCCGCCAAGGGAAATCTCGGCTGGTGGGCGGCTTTTGTACATTCAAAGGACCCGCCGACGTTCATCGTCCTGCTGGAAAACGGGGCAGCGATGGCCGGGCTGGTGGTGGCGGCGATCGGTCTGGCCATCTCCCAGCTGACCGGCAATCCGTTCTTCGACGGTGCCGCATCGGTTGTCATCGGCATCATCCTCGGCCTGACTTCCTGGCTACTGGCGGTCGAATCCAAGGGTCTGCTGATCGGCGAAGCGGCGGATCCCGATCTGGTCGAAGGGCTGCGGCAGCTAACGCTGACCCACGCGGAAGTCACCGGCGTCGGCGAAGTCCTGACCGTCCACTCCGCGCCCGACCAGATCACCGCCATGATGAGCGTCGATTTCGACGATTCAATCAGCGCCGGCGAGGTCGAGGCGATCGTCGACCGGATCGAGTGCGAGGCTGCGACCCGCTGGCCGGCGGTGAAGCGGCTGTACATCCGTCCGCGGCGCGACGCCCAGGACCGGACCGCTCTGGCAGCCCCGTGCGATTAAGCATCTTCCCGCCGGAACGCACTGACCGGCAATGAGTTTTCGTTCGATCGAACGGCACTCGACCGAGTCGGTAGAAGAGGGAAGTCCTGCATGCGTATTGTGACCTTGACGACCGTGGCGGCGATCGCGCTGGCCGCGGCGGCATGCAACCAGAGCGATAGCGGAAACGACCTCTCGACCGACACCAACCTGACCGAGGATTCGGCCGTCAACGACGTGCTCGGCGCCAACCAGGTTACCAACGGGGCGGCCGCGATGCCGACCGACTCGAGCGGCTTCGCCAACGCGGTCGCATCCAGCGACATGTTCGAGATCGAAAGCGCCAAGCTGGCGGCGAGCAAGGCCGGGTCGGCCGAGATCAAGTCGCTGGCGCAGATGCTCCGCACCGACCATGAGAAGTCGACCACCAACCTCAAGGCGGCGGCCGCAAAGGCCAACCCGCCGGTGACCGTGATCCCGGCGCTCGATGCCGAGCAGCAGGGCCTGCTCAACGCTTTGAAAGCGACCGGCGGCGCTGACTTCGACCGCCGGTTCATCGACCAGCAGACGGCCGCCCACCAGAAGGCGCTTGGCCTGCTGCGCAATTACGTCGGCGCCGGGGATCAGCAGCCGCTCAAAGACTTCGCGAGCAAGGCGACCACCGACGTTCAGGGCCACTTCGACCGGTTGAACAGCATCCGCCAGTAAGCGTATCGCAGGCGCAAGGGAGGCAGGCGATGAAGCACGGCTATTGCGACAATATCGAGCGGCTGACGGTTGCCAACGGGGATTTCCGCCGCGTGCTCTACACCGGCGAGCATCTCCAGCTGGTGCTGATGACGCTCCAGCCGGGCGAGGAGATCGGCGCCGAAGTCCACCCCGACCGCGACCAGTTCTTCCGCTTCGAAGAAGGGTCAGGCAAGGTCGACATTGATGAAAACAGCTATGACGTCGGTGACGGCAGCGGGGTAATCGTCCCCTCAGGCGCCCGCCACAATGTGCGCAATACCGGTCCGGGGCCGCTCAGGCTCTATACGCTTTATGGCCCGCCCGAGCATCTCGACAAACTGGTCGAGGCGACGCGGGCTGATGCCATGGCGACCCACGAGGAATGGGACGGCAAGACGACCGAGTAGCAGCTTGCCAAGGCGTAACTCTGTCTGCACGTTCCGGGCATGGCTCAATCGATCCACGACAGCAGCAGCAACCCGCGCAACGCGGACATCCTGATCAACGTCAACGGCGAGTTGAAACCGCGCGGTGAGGCCATGGTCTCGGTGTTCGATTCGGGCTTCGTGCTCGGCGACGGCGTATGGGAGGGCTTGCGCGTCCATCAGGGCCGGATCGCCTTCCTCGACCGGCACCTCGATCGGTTGCTCGAGGGCGCCAAGGCCATCGCGATGGACATCGGCCTCAGCCGCGAGGGTTTGACGCGCAGGCTCTACGAGACGCTCGACGCCAATGACATGGCCGATGGCGTGCACGTCCGGCTGATGGTGACACGGGGCGTGCGCTCGACGCCCTACCAGGATCCGCGCGTGGTCGTCGGCGGGGCGACCGTCGTCATCGTCGCCGAATATAAGGAGCCCGAGCCGGCCATCGTCGACAACGGCATCCGCCTTTTCACCGTCCACGTCCGTCGCGGCGACCCGGCGGTCCAGGATCCCAAGCTCAACTCGCACTCCAAATTGAACTGCATCACCGCCTGCATCCAGGCGATCGAGGCGGGCGCCGACGAAGCCTTGATGCTTGATCCGCATGGCTTCGTGGCGACCTGCAATTCGACCCACTTCTTCATCGTCCGCAAGGGTGAAGTGTGGACCTCGAGCGGGGATTATTGCCTCGGCGGGATCACTCGCGCCAACGTCATCGAACTGTGCCGCTCCCACGGCATTGTAGTGTTCGAGAAGAATTTCTCGCTAACCGACGTCTACGGAGCCGAGGAAGCGTTCGTCACTGGCACCTTCGCTGGGGTGGTGCCGGTGCGCGAGGTTGACGGACGCGTGCTGACCGAGAGGCGGGGGCCGATGGTCGAACGGCTGCAGCAGCTCTATCGCGCCCGGATCGAGGAGGATGTGGCGAGCGCGAAACGCCCGTGACGTTGCGCATCGCCATGTGGTCGGGACCGCGCAACCTGTCGACGGCGATGATGCGCAGCTTCGGCAACCGCGCCGATACTTTCGTCTCTGACGAGCCCTTCTACGGCGCGTTCCTCAAGACCAGCGGTGCCGACCATCCGCTGCGCGAAGAGGTGATCGCGGCGATGGATTGCGACTGGGAGAGCGTGATGTCGACGCTGCGGGGCGCGCCGCCCGAAGGCGTGCCGATCTGGTACCAGAAACACATGTGGCACCACATGGTCGGACCGATCGGATATGATGATTTCGCCGGCTTTACCCATGCCTTCCTGATCCGCGACCCTGAGCGGATGATCCCTTCCTATCTGCGCCAGCGCGAGGCGGCGGCGTTCGAGGATTTCGCCCTCGATCGCCAGGCCGAGTTCTTTGAGCGCGAGGCGGACCGGCTCGGGTACGCGCCGCCGGTGATCGATGCCGACGACGTGCTCGAGGACCCCGACGGAGTGCTGTCCGAGTTGTGCGATCGGCTTGGGATTGATTGGGATCCAGCGATGCTGAGCTGGCCGGCCGGGCGGCGGCCGACCGACGGCCCGTGGGCGCCGCACTGGTACGCCGCGGTCGAAGCGAGCACCGGCTTTGGAGCGCCCGAACGTGAGCCGGTCGAGCTACCCGACGGGGCGCGCCGCCTCGCCGAGCGTTGCCGGCCCTATTACGACCGCCTTGCTGAGCACAGGATTTGCGCCTGAAGCGCGGTTGACCCTCAAGCGCTCGCCCGCTATTGGGCCGGTCGTCCGCGGGGCTTCGATTTGCGATCCTCCGGCGGGCAAGAGCTGAACATTGCTCCACGACGCGATGGCCAGGCGGCCCGATGGGTTGCCCGGACTTCGCGCATTTTGCGTGGCGCAAAGTAACCCAAAGGTGAAGGCTTCATGCCGACGATTAACCAGCTGATCCGCAAGGGTCGCGAACCGCAGAAGGCCAAGTCCAAGGTCCCTGCAATGGAGCAGAACCCGCAAAAGCGCGGCGTCTGCACCCGGGTCTATACGACCACCCCGAAAAAGCCGAACTCGGCGCTGCGCAAGGTGGCCAAGGTCCGCCTGACCAACCAGCGCGAAGTGATCAGCTACATTCCCGGTGAGGGCCACAACCTCCAGGAGCACAGCGTCGTGCTGATCCGTGGCGGCCGTGTCCGCGATCTTCCGGGCGTGCGCTATCACGTGTTGCGCGGCGTGCTCGACACCCAGGGTGTCAAGGACCGCCGCCAGTCCCGCTCGAAGTACGGCGCCAAGCGTCCCAAATAATCCGCACGAGTAAGCCCCGGACAGGGCGCCCATCAAAGTAGTACTTTGGTGGGGACCCACAGGTTCCGGACACGGCTGAAGAGAAAGGAATTTATATGTCCCGTCGTCGCCGCCCAGAAAAGCGCGAAATCCTGCCAGACCCGAAGTTCGGGGACGAGGTCCTGTCGAAATTCATGAATTCGGTGATGTTCGACGGCAAGAAGTCGGTCGCCGAAGGCA
>JBDTMX010000041.1:0-20942 GCA_039934055.1 Sphingomicrobium sp.
GCGTCGCCTTCCGCACCCGCTACGAGCGCTTCACCGGCGACTTCGTCACCCACTGTCACATCATGTATCACGGCGATCACGGCATGATGCAGAACCTGCGCATCGCCGCGGAGGGTGAGGGCGCTTCGGCGCACGCGGCGCACTAGATCATCACGCCTGGTGGATCGCCTTGACCGCCTGGTAGGTCTCGAGGCCTTCCTTGCCGCCCTCGCTGCCGAAGCCTGAGTCCTTGACCCCGCCGAACGGGGTGTCGGCGCCGGAGATGGCGAAGGTGTTAATGCCGACCATGCCGCTTTCGATCGCGTCGCCGAGGAGGTTGGCGCGGCGGCCGTTTTCGGTGAAGGCGAAGGCCGCGAGGCCGTAGGGCAGGCGGTTGGCCTGCTCGATCGCGTCTTCGAACGTCTCGAATGGCTGAGTGACCGCGACCGGGCCGAATGGCTCCTCGTTCATGATCTCGGCTTCATTGGGGACGTCGGCGAGCAGGGTTGGCTGGAAGAAGAAGCCGCTTTTCCCGGGTTCGCCGCCGGCGAGCACGCGGGCGCCTTTCGCGCGAGCGTCTTCGACCAGCGCGCCGATCGCTTCCGGGCGGCGGGCGTTGGCGAGCGGGCCCATCTTGGTGCCTTCGGTCAGGCCGTCGCCGACCTTCACATTCTGCGTGCGGGTCGCGAAGCCCTTGATGAACGCGTCGTAGATGCCGCGCTGGACGTAGAAGCGGGTCGGCGAGACGCACACCTGGCCGGCGTTGCGGAATTTCTGGGGCACGACCATGTCGAGCGTCTTCTCAAGGTCGCAATCGTCGAAGATCAACACCGGCGCGTGGCCGCCCAATTCCAAGGTGATGCGGGTCATCGAGTCGGCGGCGAGCTTCATCAACTCCCGGCCGACCGGGACCGAGCCGGTGAAGCTGACCTTGCGGATGACCTTGGAGCCGAGCAGCGCCTTGCTGATGCCGCTGCCGCTGCCGTGGACCAGTTGCGCGACTCCGGCCGGGATGCCGGCGTCGCCCAATGCGCGGAACAGCTCGCCGGTGCATCCTGGGGTTTCCTGCGGCGGGCGCGAGATCACGGTGCAGCCGGCGGCGAGCGCGGCGGCGACCTTCTTGGCCAGAAGATAGATCGGGAAGTTCCACGGGGTGAAGGTCGCGACCGGCCCGACCGGCTGGCGGATCACCCGCGACAGCTGGCCGGTTGGGCGTACCAAAGTGCGGCCGTAGTCGCGCTTGATTTCCTCGGCGTACCAGTCGAACAATTGCGCGCTGCCGAGCACTTCGGCCTTGGCTTCGGACAGCGGCTTGCCTTGTTCCTGGGTGAGGATGCGGCCGATGTGCCCGGCCCTTTCCCGCAGCAAATCCGCCGCCTTGTGGAGGATCGCGCCGCGCTTGTCGGCGTCGGTCGAACGCCATTCCGGCCAGCTTCGGGCCGAAGCCGCGAGCGCTTCCTCGAGGTCGGCCTCGCTGGCCAGCGGAAGCTCGGCGATGCCGCCTCCGGTGACCGGATTGATGACCGTGAAATGGTCGCGGTTCTCGCCGGCGCGCCAGCTGCCGTCGATGAACAATTTGAGGTCTGCTTCATATCCCATGACGCGCCAGATAGGCGCACCCGGGAGGGCTCGCAACTGCGCTGCTAGATCGAATAGCCCATCTTCACCGCCCATGGATCGAGCAGCGGCAGTACGCTTCCCAGCTGCTCCCGGTAGCGGGTCCAGCGGCCGACGGACCGATCGTACAAAGGCTCGATCACCTGGGAATAGCTGCCGGTGCTGATGAAATTGCGGCTTTCGGCGACCTTCTCATGGTCCATCACCCGGTCATTCCACTCCAGGCCGAGGAACGCGAGCAACTGGCGCATTTGCGCGTCGGGATTCTCGACCAGTTGCTCATATTTGAAGTTGTGAACCTCGAGCGGCATGGCCGCGCGGCACTTTTCCCACAACGCCATGACCCGGTCGTAGAGGCCGGCCGTGTCGTCCAGAGTAAAGAAGCTGACGAGGGTCGGGGTCGGCTGAAAGCGCGTGATGAAACAGCTGAGGACGACGTCGCACGGGTGCCGCTGCGCGAAAATGATTTTTGCCGTCGGGAACAGCCGGTGGATCAGGGCCGCGTCGATCGCTCCGAGCGGATATTTGTCGATCAGCAGGCGGTCCCCGAGATCGGGAACGTGCTCGGCAGCCGCCGCGAAATAGCGATCCTGCAGGCTGCGAATTTCAAGCTCGTCGAGCGCGGCGATCCGTTCGTAATCGCCCAATTGCTCGGCCACCGCTTGCAGCATTGGCTTTTCCTCGGCGATGCAAATGCCCGGATGTCCCATGAGGAAGGTGTCGAGAAGGGTCGTTCCGGATCGCGGGAAGCCGATCAAGAACGCCGGTTCGTGCATGGTGGCCGGCGGGGTTCGCGCCGACCAGCCGCGGACCCATTCGGCGGTCGTGACCTGGCCACGATGGTCAATCAGGTCGCGAAGCGCCTGCGACCGTCGCGCGATCGTGCGCTCGGAAAGGTCGCTCTCGCGGTTCATTTGCTCGAACGCTCGAAATGCCGCCGCTTCATTGCCCAGCCGGTCGTTGATTGTTCCAATGAGCTGCTCGCGGGTACTGCGATTGAGGGCTTTGGGGGCCGCTTCGGCAAGCTCGAGCGCGCGCTGGAAGTCGCGCTTGCGGAAGGCCAGCTGCGCGCGCAGCAGCTGCAGTTCCATACCATTCGGGTCGAGCTGTTCGATCCGCGCAATTGTCTCGGCGAATTCGTCAATCGAGTTCTGCCGCTCGAGCAAGCCGGCGAGGGCGAGCAGTCCCGGAAGGTGATCGGGATGCGCGGCCAACGTCTCCCGCAACGTCTCGACGGCCTGCTCGGGGCGACCGAGCAGGTCTTCCAGCCTGGCGACGGTGACCCGAGCCGCAATGTCGTCCGCATTTTCAAGCACGAATTGCCGCGCGATTGCGAGCGCCTCCTCTCCCATGCCCGCGCCGACCTGTGCTTCCATCAGTTTCTCGCGAAACTTTTGCAGATCCGGCCTGAGCTGGAGGGCCCGGGTGAAAGCTTCCGCCGCGAGGCGCGGCTGGCCATTGGCCAGACGGCACGCGCCGAGATTGCCCCAGCTTTCAAAGTCCCTTGGATCCGCGGCGACGATGTCTTGGAAGATCTTCGCGGCTTGGCCGGGCTCATCTCGCCGCGCGTGGATCATCGCCTGCAGGCGACGCGCTTCCATCCCCGGCAGTGCTGCTCCCGCAAGCAGCTGATCGGCCTCGTCGAGCTTTCCGAGGCCGATGAGCAGCCGGATCAGCTCGACGCGCGGGACGGGATCGGCCGGTGCCAGCGCGACGGCCTTGCGAACGTGCGGCAACGCATCATCGAGCTCCAGTCGGCGCAAGTGGAGGAGGCCGATGAACAACCTCAATCCATAATCGTCCGGGTGGCTTGCGACCGCGCTGCGCGCAGCCTCGAGGGCGCCCGCGGTGTCGCCGCGGCGGGCAAGTTCGAGAGCCTCTTGGGCAATGGGCGGCACGCTGCTCACTCCGTGCGCCTTAATGGCTCGGCGAACGAACAGGAATGCCGAACATTGGTTGGGCAAGGGGCGGAGCCACAGTCGCTTGATGCGATTGCAACAGGCGGCTAGCAGCGGCGCGAAAAGGAGACATGCAGATGACCAAGCAGGAACTGGTGGCGAAAATGCAGGAAGGCCAGGCGTGGATCGCCGGCAAGCGAGTCAAGCTCGACTTTGGCGATCAGGGCGCGGTGATGATGGACGGCGCGGCGCAGACGGTCAGCGAGGACGACGGCGACGCCGACACCACGATCAAGGTCGGCTGGGACGATTGGCAGGCGATGGCCGCGGGGCAATTGGACGGCATGACGGCGTTCATGACCGGCAAATTGAAGGTCGACGGCGACATGTCGAACGCGATGCAGTTGCAGGGTGTGCTCGCCAAACTGCGGAGCTGATGGGCCTCAAGCTGTTCTATTCGCCGGGCGCCTGTTCGCTGGTGCCGCACATCGCGCTCGAGGAGGCGGGGGCGGAGTTCGAGCCGGTACGGGTGACGCTGGCGCAAGGCGAGCATCTCAAGCCCGAATATCTCGCGAACAATCCGCACGCGCGGGTGCCGGCGCTCGGCACCGACCGCGGCGTGATCACCGAGAATATCGCCATCCTGAACTTCATTGCGGACGAGTTTGGCGCTGAAGGGTCGGTCCCGCGCGGCGACCCGTATGCGGCCGCGCGCTGCAACGAATTGCTCGGCTGGTTTGCGTCGTCGATCCACATCGCCTTCGCCCAGGTGTGGCGGGCCGAGCGCTTTACCCGCGACCAGACCGTGCACGAGGCGATCATCGCCGGCGGCCGCGAAGTCCTGACGCGCCAGTTCGACGAGATCGAAACACGCTGTGGCGACGGCTGGCTGGTGCCGGGCCATTTCACCGCGGCGGACGGTTATGCGCTGGTGCTCTTCCGCTGGGGCCGCCGGATCGGGGAAGAAATGGTCATTTATCCAAACTGGGCGGCGCTGTGCGGGAGGATTCTCGAACGGCCGGCGGTCGTGGGGGCGCTCGAGCGCGAGGGGCTCAGTGCGGACGAATTCGCGGCGATTTAGAAAGGCGACGACCTTGGCGAAGAAAATCTATCCCGATGCCGGAGCGGCGCTCGACGGGCTGCTCCACGACGGCATGACGATTGCCGCCGGCGGGTTCGGGCTGTGCGGCATTCCCGAGCGGCTGATCGACGCCATCGTCGCCAGCGGGGTCAAGGATCTGACCATCGCTTCGAACAACGCCGGGATCGACAATGAGGGCCTCGGCAAGCTGCTGCGGACGCGGCAGGTCAAGAAGATGATCTCGTCCTACGTCGGCGAGAACAAGGAGTTCGAGCGGCAGTATCTGGCGGGCGAACTGGAGGTCGAATTCTGCCCGCAGGGGACGCTCGCCGAGCGCATGCGTGCGGGCGGGGCGGGGATCCCCGGCTTCTACACCAAGACCGGTGTCGGCACCGTGGTCGCCGAGGGCAAGGAGTTGAAGGAGTTCGATGGCGAGACTTTTGTGCTCGAGCATGGCATCCGCGCCGATCTCGCGATCATCAAGGGCTGGAAGGCCGACGAGGACGGCAACCTCATGTTCCGCAAGACCGCGCGCAACTTCAACCAGCCGGCGGCGACCTGCGGCAAGATCTGCGTTGCTGAGGTCGAGGAGATCGTCGCGGTCGGAAGCCTCGACCCCGACTGCATCCATTTGCCTTCGATCTATGTGAAGCGGATGATCTCGGGCGCGCCCTATGACAAGAAGATCGAATTCCGCACCGTTCGCGAAAGAGAGGTCGCGTAATGGCCTGGACCCGCGACGAAATGGCGGCGCGCGCGGCCAAGGAGCTCGAGGACGGCTATTACGTCAATCTCGGCATTGGCATCCCGACGCTGGTCGCCAATAACATCCCGGCGGGGATCGAGGTCACTCTGCAGAGCGAGAACGGGATGCTCGGCATCGGGCCGTTCCCATACCCGGACGAGGTCGACGCCGACCTGATCAACGCCGGCAAGCAGACCATCAGCGAGTTGCCGTCGTCGTCCTATTTCAGCTCGGCCGAGAGCTTCGCGATGATCCGCGGCGGCCACATCGACCTGACCGTATTGGGCGCGATGGAGGTCAGCGAGCAGGGCGACATCGCCAACTGGATGATCCCGGGCAAGATGATCAAGGGCATGGGCGGGGCGATGGACCTCGTCGCCGGGGTCAAGAAGATCATCGTCGTGATGGAGCATGTGTCGAAGAACGGCGACCCCAAGTTCATCCCCGAATGCACGCTGCCGCTGACCGGCAAAAATGTCGTCGACATGGTCATCACCGACCTCGCGGTGTTCCAGCGGCCGGATCATGCGAGCCCGTTCAAGCTGATTGAAATAGCGCCCGGGGTCACCAAGGAGGAAATTCGCGAGAAGACAACAGCGGAGTATGAGCAATGAGGCGCCTGGTTGTTCTGGCCTGCCTGGCGGCGATTGCCGACCCGGCCGCCGCGGACGTGCCGATCAAGATCGCTGCGACTGGGCACGCGACTGTTCCGGTGACGGGTCCGTTCGGCACGGAATATTTCGTGTTTGATACGGGCGCCGGGGGAAGCGCCGTCTACGCTGATTTTCAGAAGGCCAAACAGTTTCCCGCGGGCGCCGGCGACTCCCTTACCGGCCAGACAGGAAGTTCCGACTTGCCGACAGTCATCCTGCCGCCGGTGACGCTCGACGGGCGCCGGGCCGAGGCGCTGGAGGCCGTCGTCTTTCCGCCTCGGGTCGATGGCGTGCGGCTTCCCGGCGTGATCGGCCTCGACCTGTTCGGAACGATGACGGTCGACTTCGACCTGCCTCAACGAAGGCTGGCCTTGCTGGATTCGAAAACGCTTCCGCCGGGGGTGACCGGTCGGCCGGTGGACGTCGAAACCACGACCGGCGATCTGCTGGCGATGAAACTGACCATCGCCGGCGTTGCTGCGTTGGCGGTGATCGACACCGGCGCGCGCAAGACGCGGATCAACTGGAAGCTTGGCCGCCTGCTGGGCCTCTCTCCCAAGAACCTGGTGGCAGGCGACGTCATCCAAGGCGCGACGAACAATCCGATCGCCAGCTATTCCGGTTCGGTCAATAATGTCCGACTTGGCGACCGGCTGCTTGCAAAAGCGCCCGTCCTGGTCGCCGACCTTCCTGTTTTCGAAGTGTTCGGCGTTGCCGACAAGCCGGCGGTGATCCTGGGGCTCGACTGGCTCGAAGAGACTCGACTGGTCCTCGACGTCCCCCAGAGCAAAGCGTGGTTCATGGCCGCGGTTCGGTAATGGTTCCGCGGGGCGCGCCCTTTGTCCATGATGCGGCCTGCGGCTCGCTATGGGAGGTAGGGCGAGGGCGATGGAGCATGTGTCGGAGGACGGTGATGCCAATCATCCCCGAATGCACGCTGCCTCTGACCGGGCGCAACGTGGTCGACATGATCATCACGGATTTAGCGGTGTTCCAGCGGCCGGATCATGCGAGCCCGTTCAAGCTGATTGAAATGGCGCCGGGGGTGACCGCACAGGAAGTCCGCGAGAAAACCACCGCGCATTACGAGGAATGATCTCGGAAGCGTTCACGCCCAAGCTCGTTTCCGCATTGCGCGAAGGCTATACGGTTGATCGCCTGCGCGCCGACCTCATAGCCGGCCTGACCGTCGCGATTGTCGCTTTGCCACTTGCCATGGCGCTCGGCATCGCCAGCGGCGCATCTCCGCGCGAAGGGCTGGTGACGGCGGTCATTGCCGGCTTCCTGATCTCGGCGCTCGGCGGGTCGCGGGTCCAAGTCGGGGGCCCGACTGGCGCATTCGTGGTAGTCGTCGCCGGAGTTATCGCCCTCCACGGCTTCGACGGCCTGCTGCTGGCGACCTTCATCGCCGGCGCGATCCTGATCATTGCCGGCTACTCGGGGCTCGGACGGCTGATGAAGTTCGTGCCGATGCCGGTCGTGACCGGTTTCACCGCCGGGATCGCGGTGATCATCGCGTCGAGCCAGGTGGGCGATTTTCTCGGCCTTCGAACGGGCAAGGTTCCGGCCGACTTCATCGACAAATGGGGCGTGTATTTCCACGCTTTGGGCAGCGTCAACTGGACCGCGGTCGGCCTTGGAGCGTCGACGCTGGCGCTGATCATCCTGGTCCGCCGGATAATGCCGCGGGCCCCGACCTATCTGATTGCGATCGTCGCCAGCGCCGCGGCCACCGCCTGGCTCGGTCTGCCAGTGGAGACCGTCGGCGAGCGCTTTCCGTCGATGCCCTCCGGCTTGCCACTGCCGCATCTGCCGCATGTGTCGCTCGGGCTTGCCCGTGAAGTGCTGCCGAGCGCCTTCGTCATCGCCTTCTTGGCCGGCATTGAGGCATTGTTGTCGGCGACGGTCGCCGATGGCATGACCGGCCGCCGCCACCGGTCGGGACAGGAACTGGTCGGGATGGGTGTCGCCAACATCGCCTCGGCGGTGTTCGGCGGGCTGCCCGCGACCGGCGCGATCGCGCGCACCGCGACCAACATCCGGGTTGGCGCAAAGACGCCAATGGCCGGCATCTTCCACGCGTTGTTCCTGCTGCTGTTCCTGTTGGCGGCCGGAAACCTGCTGGCAATGGTGCCGATGGCGGCGCTCGCGGCCGTGCTGTTGATGGTCGCATGGGGGATGAGCGAGGTCGATCGCTTCGTTACTCTGGCGCGCACCGACGCGGGCGAACGGGCGCTGCTCATCCTGACCTTCCTGCTGACCATCTTCGTCGACCTGACGGTCGCGATCGGCGTCGGCGTCACGCTCGCCGCTTTGTTCTTCATGCAGCGGATGAGCGAGCACGCCGGCCTGGTGGCGGTGGATGTCGCCGAAGAGCCGGGCATGCGTGACCAACTGCCCGAAGGGGTCGAGGTGTTCCGCTTCACCGGCCCGATGTTCTTCGGCGTGGCGAGTGAGATGCTTGAGGGCCTGCGCCGCGCCGGCCAGCGGCCGCGGGCGATCATCCTGCGGATGGAGCAGGTGCCCTTTGTCGATGCGACCGGAGCCAATGCGCTCGAGACCTTTGTCCTGCAGGCGCGCGGGGCGGGGACCGAAATCTGGATGTGCGGACTGCAGCGCCAGCCGCTGCAATTCCTGATGCGAATGGAGCCGCGCTACGCCGGTGCGCGCCGGGCCTCGACCTGGCAGGCCGCGTTGAAGAAGCTCGCGCAATGACGGCCGCGTTGGCGCGGGTGACCTTCGACGATATGATCGCGCGCGAGCAACGGGAATTGCGATGTACCGATTGATCACCGCCAACCGGAATTATTCGAGCTGGTCGCTGCGGCCGTGGGTGCTGATGCGCACGCTCGAAATTCCGTTCAATGACAAGGTCGTCACCTTCGCCGGATTGGACAATTACGCGGAATTTCGGTCGTTCAGCCCGAACGGCATGGTGCCGGCGCTGATCGACGGCGATTGCACGGTGTGGGATTCGCTCGGCATCACGCTTTACCTGGCCGATCGCCACGACGGGGTGTGGCCGAGCGGTGCGGCAAAAGCGTGGGCGCAGTGCGTGGTGTGCGAAATGCACGGCGGATTCGCGGCGCTGCGCAACGATTGCACGATGAATGTCGGAGTGCGGGTCAAGCGCCACCCGGACAGCGCCGAGTTGACGCGCGATGTCGCGCGGATCGCGGAGATTTTCGAGCAAGGGCTCGAGCGCTTCGGCGGGCCGTTTCTCGGCGGGTCGGATTTCAGTGCCGCGGACGCCTTCTTCGCGCCGGTGGCGTTCCGCGTGCGCACCCATGGACTCGAGGTCGGGCCGCAGGGCCGTTTGTGGGTTGAACGGATGCTCGCGCTGCCCGCGATGCGCGAGTGGGAGGAGCAGGCCTTGGGTGAACCCTATCGCGAAGCCGGGCA
The DNA here is from genome assembly GCA_039934055.1 of Sphingomicrobium sp. GTDB lineage: Bacteria > Pseudomonadota > Alphaproteobacteria > Sphingomonadales > Sphingomonadaceae > Sphingomicrobium. The sequence continues at coordinate 9,376 of JBDTMX010000041.1, forward strand.
TGAGGCGTTTCTGGAGGCTGCCGGCCTGGTGATCGAAGACCATCGCGTGAAGGCAGACGCATGAGAATCCTGCTCAGCCGCGAATCGGGCGGGCCGGAGACGCTTGCAATCGCGGAAGTGGCGGAACCGAGGCCCGCGCCCGGCGAGTTGCTCGTCCGGGTCCGCGCCTGTTCGATCAATTTTCCCGACGTGCTGATCATCGAGGACAAATATCAATTGAAGCCGCCGCGGCCGTTCGCTCCGGGCGGGGAAGTGGCCGGCGAGATTGAGGCGGTGGGCGAGGGCGTTGAAGGTTGGAAGGTCGGCGATCGGATTATCGCGGTCACCGGATTCGGCGGTTTGGCCGAGAAAATCGTCATCCCGGCCAAGAGCGCATTCCGTCTGCCTGACAAGCGGAGCTTTGAGGAAGGCGCGGCGCTGTTGCTGACCTATGCGACTTCGATCCACGCGCTCGCCGACCGCGGGCGGCTGGAGGCGGGGCAGACGCTGCTGGTGCTCGGCGCGGCCGGCGGAGTGGGCCTCGCCGCGGTTGAACTGGGCAAGGCGATGGGCGCCAAGGTGGTGGCGGCGGTGTCCTCGGAGGAGAAAGCGCAAGCCGCGCGTGAAGCTGGGGCGGGCGAGGCGCTGATCTATCCGCCCGGCCCGTTCGACCGAGACGGGCAGAAAGCGCTGGCCAACCAGTTCAAGGGCGCGGTCGGGCCGGCCGGAGCGGACGTGATCTTCGATCCGGTCGGCGGCGATTATGCCGAGCCGGCGCTGCGCAGCATCGGCTGGGAAGGGCGCTATCTGGTGGTCGGCTTCCCGGCGGGCATTTCGAAGCTGCCGCTCAACCTGACATTACTCAAAAGCTGCGACGTATGCGGCGTATTCTGGGGCGCCTTTGCCATGCGCGATCCCGCGGCCAACGCGGCCCATGTCGAGCAATTGTTCAAGTGGTGGGCCGAGGGCAAGATCGCGCCGAGGATCAGCGCGACCTATCCGCTGGAGCGTGCCGGCGAGGCGATCGCCGCCGTCGCCGCGCGCCGCGCGATCGGCAAGCTGGTGGTCACGCTGGACTGACTGTGAGCAAAAGCGACGATGTCAGCTACGAATCGTCAATCGTCCCGCCGGGCGCCGTGTTCGTCGCGGCCGACGCGCCACTGCTTGTGTTTCCATCGGTGATGGCAGCGAAAAACTCGCTGGAAGCGATCGACGTCGTGGAAGGGGTGTATCCGGCCGCTTACGGCCCGAACGGTGAGCCGTACTGCATCAGTTGTGAGGGAAATCGAGTGCTCATCGAGCACACCGGGGGGTCCAACCGGCCGGACGATCTGAAGGCGTTGCTGCTCCAGTATCTCGAGGCGTGCGAAGATCCTGCCGACGCGATGCAACCATTGGACGAACTGGTTGCGATCGCCTGGTCGATCGAACGCAACTTCTGGTTGCGGAACAACCCTTTTGGCGGTCGCTCCGGCGCGCGCATTCCCATCCGGGCCTACATCGCAATCGCCCTTGTGCTCGGCGCGCTGTGGTATTTCGGCTTCCGCTGATCGTCCAGGATCAGCGCGACCTATCCGCGGACACGTGCGGGCGAAGCGATCGCCGCCGTTGCCGCGCGGGTGCCGGCGTCAATCGGCTATTGAGCGGCTTTCGCGGGGTCCATTCCGATCCGGTCGAGCAGGAACATCATCTCGTCGGTCTGCTCGAGGATACGCTCGTCGAGCGACGATCCGATGCCGTGTCCCGACGTCTTCGACGTCCGCAGGAAGATCGGCCGGTCGGCGCCCTGCGCTTGCTGCAGAGCGGCCGCGAACTTGCGCGAGTGAAGCGGGTTCACGCGCCCGTCGTTGGCGCCCGTCAGCATCAGCACGGCCGGATAAGCCGTGCCTTTGCGAACGTGATGATAAGGGGAATAGGCATAGAGAGCTCGGAACTGCGCGGGGTCTTTGACGGTCCCGAATTCGGTAACGTTGAACGCTCCGTTGGGGTCGAGCTCGACGCGCACCATGTCGTAGATACCGACCGCCGAGATCACCGCCGAGGCGAGCGCGGGATGCTGCGTGATGGTGGCGCCCATCAGCAGCCCGCCGTTCGACCCGCCCATCAGTGCGAGCTTGCCGTGACTGGTATAACCGCGCCGGATTAGATCCTCGCCGGCCGCGTTGAAATCGTCGAACACGTTCTGCTTCTTGGTAAGCATTCCCGCGCGGTGCCAGGCGTCGCCGTACTCGCCGCCGCCGCGGACGTTGGCAATCACGTAGACGCCGCCGGCATCGAGCCACAGGCGGCGGAACGCCCCCGCGAAGGACGGCGTCATGTTCACTCCGTAGCCGCCGTAGCCATAAAGCAGGACCGGGTTCTTGCTGTCGAGCCTGACCCCCTTTTTGGCGATGACATTGAGCGGGACCTTGGTGCCGTCCTTCGACTTCGCGAACAGGCGGGTGACGCTGGCGTCGGCAAAGGAGATCGGCGACGTCATCTTGAGCGCGGTTCGTTGCGTCGCACCGCTCGCGGCGGCCCAGCGCATGAAATAGGTCGGCTCCAGATAGGTCGACACCGAATAGAGCACGTCGCCACCGGGCAGCGGGACGACCTCATTGACCGCCGCGATCGGCGGGACCGGCAGGTCCGTCGATGGTTTTCCAGAAAGGTCGGTGATGGTCACCTGGCTCGGGCCGCCGGCGATGCGCGTCACAAACAGCCGGTCGCCCGCAATTGTCAGCGGAGAGCCGAGTTCACCGCCGTCGACAATTGCCGAATCCTTGCGCTCCGGAACGATCGTCGGGGCCGCCGCAAAGCCGCCCGTGTAAGGCGCAGCCAGTTTCATCACCTTGCCCATCGGCGCGTCCCGCCGCGACAGGCCGAACACGGTGCCGTCCCTGGCGATGGTGCCGGCGATGATCCGGTCCTCATAGTTCGCGACCTTCAGCGCCGGCTGGCCCTCGCGCAAAATGAATTGCTGCCATTGCCCGCCATCGCCCAGCTGGACCGACGCCAGCACTGCCGCACCGCCGGACCGGTCATCGAGGAAAATCTCACCGGTCCGCGGCAACCCGTCCGTGGCCGACAGTATGAGGGGATCCGCTGCCGTGTCAGTACCGAGCCGATGGAAATAGACCGCCTGGTTGAAATGGCGCTCGGCTTCGGGCGCTTCGTCGCCGGGATAGCGCGTGTACCAGAAGGCCGAAGCATCGGCGGTCCAGCCGACGGCGCCGCCCGCGGTCGGATATTGGACCCGCGAAATGGGCGTTCCAATTTCCTTGCCGGAAGCAACTTCGTAGACATGCAGCGTCCCGTCCTCACTGCCGTTGCGCGACAGCGACACCGCCACCTTGCTGCCGTCCGGCGAGGGCACGAACCAGTCGATCGCGGTATGTCCCGCGGGGTCGAGCTGGTTAGGGTCGAGCAGCGTGGTTCGCGATGTCGGGTCGGCGCTGTTACCAAGCATCACCAGCGCCGGCTGTTGCCGGGCAGGATCGACATAAAGCGCGAAGATGTGATCGCCCCGGGCTTCGAGCTTCACAAATGCCGGCGATGCAGCCTTGATCAGCTGAGTGAGCTTGGCCGAAACCGCGGCGCGCCCCGGCAAATTGTCGAGATAGCCCCGCGTGCGTTCGTTTTGGGCATCGCTCCACGCCTCAACCTTGGGATCCGATCCATCCTCCAGCGCTCGATAAGGGTCCGCCACGCGGACTCCCTGTATGGTGTCGACGGTCGGGCCCGCTGGAAACGCCGGCGCAGGCATGATCGCGGCGCCGAGGGCGGTCGAAGTGGCAAGCGTGAGTACAAAAGCAGCGGTTCTCAACAACATTGGAATATTCTCCCGGCGAGCGTCACGGTCCAGCTCGTGGCGACGAAATGGCACTGACTCAATCCCCTGTCGACAATTCTGCCCGCGCCAACCGAACCTCGCGCGTTGCGTCGGAGCCGTCGCCGCCCTATCTCGCGGTCACAGTGAGGAACAGGACGGCATGACGACATTCGACGAACGCGAGCGCGCCTTCGAGAGCAAGTTCGCGCACGATGAGGAAGTGCGGTTCCGGGTAATCGCCCGGCGCAACCGGCTCCTGGGGGCGTGGGCGGCGCGGCAGATGGGCCTGAGCGAGGCCGAGGCGGATGCTTACGCCAAGGACGTGATCCGCGCCGATTTCGAGGAAGCGGGCGAGGAGGATGTCGTGCGCAAGCTGCTCGGCGACCTGACCGCGGCCGGAATTGAGACCGACGAGGCGAAAATCCGCGAGGCGCTGGCCCACAAGGAGGTCGAGGCGCGGCGCCAGATCATGAAACAGATCAATTCGTGATGCCGATGGTGGGCCTGTAATGCCGATGGCGGCGGTCGAAATCGAGCAGTTGATCCGGGACGCGATCCCGGACGCGCAGGTGACGATCACCGACCTTGCCGGCGACGGTGACCATTATGCGGCGCGGGTCATCAGCGCGGCTTTCGCCGGGTTGACCCGGGTCCGCCAGCACCAGCGGGTCTATGCCGCGCTGGGGCCGCGAATGGGCAATGAATTGCACGCGCTGCAGCTGACCACTGCGGCGCCATCGGGAGACGATCAGTGAGTGACGTGAAGGACCGGATCGCCGAACTCGTCGGCAAGAATGACGTGGTGCTGTTTATGAAGGGCACGACCCTGTTTCCGCAATGCGGCTTTTCGAGCCGCGCGGTGGCGATCCTCGACCATCTGGGCGTGCCGTTCGAGACCGTCGACGTGCTCCAGGACCCGGAAATCCGCCAGGGCATCAAGGACTATAGCGACTGGCCAACCGTCCCTCAGCTCTACGTCAAGGGCGAGTTTGTCGGCGGATCGGACATCATGATGGAGATGTTCGAGAGCGGCGAATTGAAGCAGCTGGTCGGCGAGGGCGCGGCCTAGCGCACAACGAAAGAGGGACGGTGGTGCGGGACCAGAGAACCGCTTCACCGTCCCTCTCATTTGGCGTGGAACCAAAGTGGACGGCTTCAATATTGCAACGGCCGTGCCAATTCATGAAAACGGCTGTTTTCCGGTGGTTTTTGGCAAAAGGCTGCGCGGCGCAATTGGCGAACCGTAAAATATACCGACACTCGGGACCGTTCCTGGGTGACTCCTGATGAGGAATGGCACTTTGACCGGCGTCTGGGGTTGGACAGGAGCATGAGCCGCGATGGTCCGAACATGTCCAGCCCGTTGAGCGCGCCCAAGCTGTTTTGCGACCTCACCCAAAGCTGGTCGGAGGTCGGCGGCGGGGTGCGCACCTATCTGCTGCACAAGCGGGGTCACATCCTCAATTCGACCCCGCACCGTCATTTGATGATCATCCCGGGCTCGCGCGACGAGATCATCGACGAGGGTCGGGCAATCACCGTGACCATCGCCTCACCGCATGTCCCTGGCAGCCCGAACTACCGGTTGCTGCTGCGCACCGGCGCGGTGCGCGAGGTCCTGGAGCGTTTCCATCCGGACCTGATCGAATGCCAGGACGCGTACGTTCTGCCGTGGGCGGCGCTCGGCCATCGCAAGCGGCACCCGGAAACCGCCGTGGTCGCGGCCTACATGACCGATTTCCCGACGGTCTATGTCGAGCGGCCATTTCGAAAGGTGATCGGTAAGGCGCTGGCCGGCGCCGCGTCGCGGATTTGCTACCGCTATTGCGGGCATCTCTACCGCCGCTTCGACGGAGTGTTCGCGCTGAGCGAGAACGGCGGCGCGACCAAGCTGCGGGCTTACGGTGTTGCGGAGGTCGACATTGTCGGCCTCGGCGTCGAGCTCGGCGATTTCGGGCCGTCGCGCCGCGACCCGCAGCTGCGCCAAAAGCTCGGGATTGGGGAGGACCAGCCGCTGCTGATCTACGTCGGTCGGCTCGACGGCGAGAAGAAGCCGGATGTGGTGGTCGAGTCGTTCCGCCGACTGCCGGCCGAACTGGGCGCCCGGCTGGCGCTGATCGGGGAAGGGCCGCTGCGCGAGCAGATCGCGGCGATGGGCGACCCGCGGATTGTCCTGCCGGGCTATTTCAAGGACCGGGTCGAACTCGCCAAATGGCTGGCCAGCGCCGACGTCTATGTCTCGGGGATGGCCGACGAGACATTCGGAATCTCGATTATCGAGGCGCAGGCGTCGGGGCTGCCGGTGGTCGGAGTCGCCGCCGGGGCAATGATCGACCGGGTCAACGACCGCACCGGCCGCCTGGGCTCGGTCGGCGACACCGAAGCGATGGCGCACAATATCCTCAGCGTGTGGAATGGCGACCGCGCCGCGATGCGCGAGGAAGCGTACCAGGAAGCGCGCCTGTTCAGCTGGGATCGCAGCATGGAGACCCTGTTCGGGCATTTCTATCCGGCGGCGATTGCGCGCAACGCCGGGCAGCGCGTGGCGCCGGGCGCGGCCGTGGCCGGGTCGCTGGTCAAGGCGTGAACCGCGGTTAAAGGCGGGTTCACGTGCCGCATCCAAAGTCGCGTCCGGTCCGGGGAAAAGAATCATGATGGTAATGCGCTGGCTGATCGGACTTGCGGCAACGCTGGCTGCGGCGGGCGCGACCGCCGAGCAGCCCGAACAGCAGCCCGCGCAAGCGTTTGCCACATGCGAGGGGCAAAGGTTCGTATTCAAGGCTGGAGAGGAGCCGCACGCGACCAGGATCACGCTGTGCAGCAAGAAGGATGCCGGCAAGGACGATCTGGTGCGGATGCTCGAAAGCGCGGCAACCAAGATCGAGGCGCTCGACAGCCTGCCGCAGGAGCGGCGGTCGGCGCTGGTCGCCCAGATCAAGGCCAAGATCATCGAGGTCCAGGCCACCAATTACGCTGCAAAACCCTTGCCGCCGGTCGCGCCGATCCCCGCACCGATCACCGCGCCGACGATGTCACTGCCGCTGGCCACGCCGATGCCGCCGAAACCATTGCCCGTGGCCGTGCCGATCCTCACGCGACCTCGCCTCAATTTCCAATGCTCGACGCCGCGCGATCTCGGCGTCGGCGGTCCCTGCTTCTCGCTCGAGCGGGATACGCAGTTGATCGTTCGCGCCGATGAGAGCCTGGCAGGCGGGACCAGCCTGCGCTTTCTTCGCCGGGGGGACGCGCGCGGCGAAATTGCACTGGCGCCGATGTCGATCGGGCAGTCCCGGCGGGTCAAATTGCCGTCAGCGCTTTGTGCCGGGGTCAGCGGCAGCAGGGTCGAAATCCAGATCGTCCAGCGAGGCTCAGTCGTCGATTCCCTCGGACCGTACCCGCTACGCTGCTAGCGTTCTTTTTTGCCAAGCCTGCGGCGCGCGTGGCACAGGCGTCGCGTGGACGCCCCTTACGCCCTTCTCGACCAACTCGAGCCCGGCATCGCGCGCGTGCTCGCGCACAATCCGTCGGCGTTTACCTATACCGGCACCCAGACTTATCTGGTCGGCGACGCCGAGGTCGCGGTGATCGATCCGGGGCCGAACCTGACCGAGCATCTGGCTGCGCTGACCGAAGCCATCAGCGGCCGCCCGGTCGCCGCGATCTGCTGCACTCACACCCATCGCGATCATAGCCCGGCCGCGCGGCCATTGGCAGAGGCGACCGGAGCGCCGATCATCGGCTGCGCGCCGCTGGCGCTGGAAACATTTGGTCCGCGGGCCGATGCCGCGTTCGACAGCGACTACCGGCCCGATCGCGTGCTTGCAGACGGCGAGGCGATCGAGGTCGACCGCCGCCGCCTGGCCGCGGTTGCGACGCCGGGGCACACGTCCAACCATCTGTGCTTTGCCGACGAGGCGTCGGGCGCCCTGTTCACCGGCGACCATGTGATGGGCTGGTCGACCACCGTAGTGTTCCCGCCCGACGGCGACATGGCGGCCTACATGGCGAGCCTCGACAAGCTCCAGCAGCGCGACGACCGCATCTATTACCCGGCGCACGGGCCCGCGATCACCAATCCGCGGCAACTGGTGCGCGGCTTCATCGGCCACCGCATGCAGCGCGAGCGGCAGATCCTGTCGCTGCTCGAAGCCGGCGACCGGACCATTCCGGAAATCGTCGCGGCCGCATATCCGGGGCTCGACCCGCGGCTTACCGTCGCCGCCGGCGGCTCGGTCTACGCGCATCTTCTGGACCTTGAGCGGCGCGCAATGGTTGAACATTCAGGAGAGACATGGAAACGACTCAACCCCCCCGCCTGACGCGCCCACTGCTCATTGCGGCGGTCGTGGCGGCGCTGCTCATCGGCATCTTGATCGGCGGCGTCGCCGGGTTGAGCAAGCTGGTGTTCGGAAGCGGGCCAGACCCGACGACAATCGCCTCGTCGAGCCTCGAATCGATGCGCGCCCAGAACCGGCTGGTGCCGTTCGTCGCGCGCTATGTCTCGGTCACCAGCTCGCGCCAGTCGCGGTTTGGCTTTTCGGCCGAGCGCACGTTGATCCTGCCCGGCGACGTTCGCTACGAGGTCGACCTGGCCAAGCTTCAGCCCCAGGATGTCCGCTGGGACGAAGCGACCAAGACCTTGCGCGTGCGGTTGCCGGACATCGAGATCGCTGGCCCGGAAGTCGATCTCGCGGCGAGCCGAGAATATGGCGCGGGCGGCATCCTCAGCGCGCTGACCAACACCGAGGGCGTGCTCGACAAGGCCAACCAGGCCCGCGCCGTCGCAGACCTGCGCAAGCAGGCAATGGCCGAGGTGCCCATGCGGCTGGCTCGCGATGCGGCGCGCAGCGCGATCGAGCGCAGCTTCGCGATGCCGTTGAAAGCCGCGGGGATCGGCGACGCGAAGGTGGTGGCCCGGTTCGCATCCGAGGACGTCAGCGACCCCTCTTATATCGACCACTCGCGGTCGTATAATGAGGTGCTGGAAGAGGCAGGCGCCAAAGACGCCGCGCGAGGGACACGATGACCGCACACCCGCCAATCCTGAAGGGAGCCAACCTCCTCGCCGAGATCCAGCGGCTCAAGGTCGAGCGCAACGCGGTGATCCTGGCGCATTATTACCAGAAACCCGAAATCCAGGACCTCGCCGATTTCGTTGGCGACAGCCTCGATCTGTCGCGCAAGGCCGCGGCGACCGACGCCGACGTGATCGCTTTTTGCGGCGTCCGCTTCATGGCCGAGACCGCCAAGATCCTCAGTCCCGAGAAGACCGTCATCCTGCCCGACATGGACGCCGGCTGCAGCCTCGAGGATTCGTGCCCGCCCGACCAGTTCAAGGCGTTCCGCGAGGCCCACCCCGACCATATCGCGCTGACCTACATCAACTGCTCAGCGGCGGTGAAAGCATTGAGCGACATTATCGTCACGTCGAGCTCGGCCGACATCATCCTCAAGCAGATCCCGCTGGACCAGAAGATCATCTTCGGCCCCGATCGGCACCTCGGCGGCTATCTCGCGCGCAAGACCGGACGCGACATGCTGCTGTGGCCGGGCATCTGCATCGTCCACCAGGCTTTCAGCGAAACCGAGCTGCTCAAGCTCAAGGCCGAGCATCCGGGCGCGCCGGTCGCCGCCCATCCCGAATGCCCGCCGCACATCATCGACCATGCCGATCACGTCGGCTCGACCAGTTCGATCCTGGCATTCGCAAAATCGAGTCCAGCCGAGACAATCATCATCGCCACCGAGCCGCATATCATCCACCAGATGGAGAAAGCGGCGCCCGAGAAAACCTTCATCGGCGCGCCCGGCGGCGACGGCAATTGCAACTGCAACATGTGCCCGTACATGGCGCTCAACACGCTCGAGAAATTGTACGTGAGCTTGCGCGACCTGAAGCCGCAAATTGAGCTTAGCGCCGAGGTCATGGCCGCTGCGCGGATTCCGCTCGAGCGGATGCTCGAGATGGCCGGGCGGACGGTCGGCCAAGGCGACGTCGGCCGGCCGCAAATCAGCGGCGACTAGGCGCTTCAAATCGCTGTGGGGTGGGAAGGCCGGTGCTCGGATCGGGCGGATTGGGCGAACCGGACTTCTTCAGCTCTGCGGCGCTCTTCAGCTCCGCGGCGGTGGCCCAGATGTGGTAAACCCCACCGGTTTGACCCGGCGGGGTTCCCATGCTTCGGACCCGAAGATCCAAGGCACGAGTCGACTTTAGATGCCGAGCCGGGCCGCGCAACTCCTTTTATTGAGGCGACTCGGCGCCGGCCCCAAATACCTGTGGATAACTTCGCGGCCGACGCCGTCACGGCGCCCGATGAGCGATCGATCGGCCGGTCCTGGCCAGCGCCTTGAGCGCGATCGGCCGCATGCGCCGATAGCCCTCGGCAGTCGGGTGGACTCCGTCCGCGGCAAACACCGCATCCATTCCGCCCTCGCGATTGACCAGCGACCCGTAATAATCGACCCAGACCAGGCCGTTCTGCGAGGCGTAGCGCTTCAGCCGCCGGTTTAATTCGGCGATCAGCGGGACGGGGCGCTGGTCGGGCGCCCATGGAAACGCCGCCGCCGGCAGGACCGAAGCGAGCATCACCTTGATCCTGTGCGCGCGCGCCAGGTCGACCATCGAATGGATATTGTCCTCGATCGCCTCGAGGGTCGTCGGCCCGGTGTTGCCGGCGATGTCGTTGACCCCGGCCATGATGTGCACCGTCGCCGGCCTCAGCGCGATCACGTCGGCACGGAAGCGGATCAGCATCTGCTGGGTCGTCTGGCCGCTGATGCCGCGATCGACGATCCCGCCGCGGAACAGCGCCGGATCGCCCTGGATCCACGAGTCGGTGATCGAATCGCCGATCATCACCATGCGCACCGGCCGGCGCGACTTCGCCAGCTCGGCGTTGGCCGCGCGGTAACGGCACAGCTGGCCGAAGTCGCGCAGTCTGATGTCGACCTCTTTCGACGCTTGCTCGATCTCGGAGGAGCACGGGTTTGGGACGATCCCCGTCGCCTGGGTCGCGGCTTGCACAGCGGTCGGGCCGGACAGGATCGCCGCCGCCAGAATGAGGTGCTTCATTCGTGCCCGTTGGCCGGCAGCGCGGTCGTGTCGATGGTCGCGGTGCCCGCGTGGTGCTTGTCGAGGTGGCGCTTGATGATCCGCAAATTGCGGCTGTTCGAGCGAAAGAAGAGCGTCGGAACGACGCCCACGACGGGAATTACGGAGAAGAGTCCAAGCAACCAATTCAGACCGACGTTGCCCGCCATCCGGCTGATCTGCCATTTGGACATGCCGAGGTTCCTGGCTTCCCACACGATGTAGGAGCCGAGCGCGGCGGCAGCGACATCGCCGGCAATCGGCACCAAATCGAGGATCACGTCGAGCCCGACCGGGCGGTTCAATCCGGGGATGACGAACAACCGTTCCAGTACCCGTTCCATTGCCTCGACCCGGCGGCGGATCGATTGGGGATCGGTGCCGAAGCCGGGGAAGGGCCGCTTGTCGTCGGGTTGGACAGCCATCATTGCACGCCTTCGCGGGTGAGCTTCTGGTCAAGGCTGGTCAGCGTGTGGCGGCCGAAGCGGTTCCCTGCGAAGCCTGCGACGCGGTTCGAGACGAGCGACCAGCGGACCGGAGCAGCGATAGGGATGAACAGCTGCATCTCATCCATCCGCCGGGCGGCTTCGGCGAGCAGCGCGCCGCGCTGGGCCGCGACTGGCGCGGCGCGAGCCGCCTCGAGCAGCGGCTCCGCTTCGCCGTCGCAGATCGCCGCCGCGTCGCAGC
>JBDTMX010000042.1:0-6357 GCA_039934055.1 Sphingomicrobium sp.
CTCGCACCGGGCCCCCCTCGTTACGCGACGCGAGGGAACCAAAAACAGGACGGGGAAAGGGGAAAACCCCGTGCCTTGAAGAGGTTATGTGAGTCGCGGACCCAATGGAGCCTGAACGGGAAGTGCAGCATAAGTTCAGCATTCGAGTGCTTGCTGCGGGCCTCATCCTGCTCGGCTCGGTTCTGCTGACCCACCGCTGGCTGGTGTCCTTCCCCAACCGCGAGGAGTTTGGCTGGCGCAGCGCCGAAGTCGAGTTCCGTGCCGTGCCGCTCGACGGGCCGGCGTTCGCGCCGCTGCGGCTGGCGGGAGCGTGGAAGCTGACCAGCAACGACCCGCGTTTCGGCGGTATCTCGGCGCTGGCGATCGATCGCGGACGCCTGCTGGCGCTCACTGATTCCGGTCTGTTGATCCGCTTCCGCCCCGGCTCCGGCCGGGCGCTCATCGGTGAGCCGCCGGACGGGCCGGGCAGCCGTGGTTTCAAGCGTAACCGCGATTCCGAGGCGCTGCTCCGCGATCCGGGCCGTCGCGGCTGGTGCGTGACGTTCGAAAACTACCACCAGCTGGGGCTGTACGAAGACGATTTCGGCCGGGCGCTGGAGCGGATCTCGCTCGGCAACCGTGGCTGGCCCGCCAATCGCGGAGTCGAGGGGGTGGCGGCGGAAGGGGACAGCCTGCTGCTGCTTCCGGAAGCGGGCGACAGCCTGCTCCGAATCACCGGGCGGAAGGCGCGCGCATTGTCCATTGCTCATGCCCGCGGCCGGATCTCGGACGTGGCGGCAATCGCTCGCGGGGCGATACCTGGCTGTCGAGCGCCAGCTGACCCCCTTGGGGTTCAGGAATGCGCTGGTGGTGCTGGAGAAGGCGGGTTCCGGCTATCGCTTCGGCCGCCGCATCTCGCTGCCGCTGAGCCCGATCGACAATGTCGAAGCGATCGCAGTCGAGCGCCGGCGCGACGGATCGCGGCGGCTATGGCTGATGACCGACGATAATTTCCAGCCGCCAATGCGGACCTTGCTGGTGGCGCTGGACCTGTCGCGGCCCAGCGGGCGTTAGGCCGTCGCTGACTCTTTCGCCTTTTTGGCGATCTCGCGCTTCACCTTGCGCGCCTTGACCGACAATTTGTCGTCGCTGGTCTTGGCCAGCCAGTTGTCGAGCCCGCCGACATGTTCGACCGAGCGCAGGCCGTGGGCCGACACGCGCAGCTTGACGCCTTGCCCGAGCGCGTCGGAAAGCAGCGTCACGTTCTGCAGATTAGGCAGGAACGTGCGCTTGGTCTTGTTGTTGGCGTGGGAAACATTGTTGCCCACCTGCCGGCCCTTGCCGGTCAGCTCGCATACCCGCGACATGGCGTTTAATCCTGATTTGCCTGATTTGGCCTGATTTGACCGAGCGCGCGAAAGCGCCCGGAAAGAGCGGCCCGTTAGCCGCTTGCACTCGGTGCGTCAACTTGGCACGGGGGAAACTCGCCCCCAGTTCTGCGTTGTATCCAATCCCAAGCACAGTCAGGAAACCAGCGCATGCGAGCCATTCTCCTTGTCCTCATCCTGGCGGTCGTCGCCATTATCGTCCTGGTCGGTACCGGCCTCGTCGACATCCGGCAGGTGCGCGGCGCCAAGGCCCCCGACATCAGTGCGAGCAGCAACGGCATTACCGCGTCGAATGGGCAGACCCCGGCGTTCGACATCGAAACCGGCACGGTCTCGGTCGGCACCCGCGACGCCAAGGTCAAGGTCCCGGCGCTCCAGGTGAACCCCGCCGGGAACGATAGCGCTCCCGCCCAGAACCAGGCGGCGCCCGCCAACGGCATGTAGGCTGGCACGACGGCCTGGCTGACAGAGCGGCCTTTGCTGACAACAGGGCCGGCTTGCGCTAGCCGCTCCCCGATGAGTTTCCCGCTTCCGCCGCCGATGCGCCGCGCGCTCGACCTCGCCGCCGAGGCCGCAGCGGACGGCGAAGTGCCGGTCGGCGCGGTGGTCACCAAGGGAGACGCAATCGTCGCCGAAGCCCGCAATGCGATGCGCGGCTCGATCGATCCGATCGCCCATGCCGAAATGGTCGCCATCCGCCAGGCGGCCGCCAGCCTCGGCTCCCCGCGGCTCGACGAGTGCATATTGTGGGTCACGCTCGAGCCGTGCGCGATGTGCGCGGCGGCGATCGCAATTTCGCGGATCGCGGGGCTGCGCTTCGGCGCCGAGGACCCCAAGGGCGGCGGGGTGATCCACGGCGCGCGGATCTTCGCTCAACCGACCTGCCATCACCGGCCCGACGTGCTCGCCGGCATCGGCGAAGCGGAATCGGCGGCCTTGCTCCAGGCCTTCTTTGCCGAGCGCCGCTAGCTCGGTGGCGAAGACGGCTAGCGGATCGGGACCAGCTTGATCTCGACGCGGCGGTTCAAGGACCGCCCGGCATCGGTCGTATTGTCCGCGATCGGTTCGGTTGATCCATAGCCGCGGGTGGCGATCCGCGGCAACGCGACGCCGTGGGCTTTGAGGTGGTTGGCCACTGCTTGGGCGCGCCGCTGGGACAGCGCCTGGTTGCCGCCCGCGGTGCCGGTCGAATCGGTATGGCCGAGAACATCGACGAACGACTGGTTGAACTGCTTCAGGGTGAGCGCGATCTCGGTCAGGGTCGACAGCGCCTGGACCTTGATGTCGGCATGCCCGACGTCGAACGTAAAGGTTGCCGGCAGTCGCAACAGCAGCCGGTCGCCCGCCCGATAGACCTCGACCCCGGTCCCCGCGGTCTCGCGGCGCAGGTCGTGTTCCTCGCGGCTGACATAGTCCACTGCCTGGGCCGGGCCGAGGGGCTGGAGGCCGGCGGCCCGCGCTTTCTTCAAGCGGGCGGCGTACCCGCCGATGACGTCGGACATGAGGTAGGCGGGCGCAGCCGGGGCGGCCTGCGGCGGCATCATGACCGGAGCTTGTGGGAAAACGTTGCAGCCCGCGGTCGCAAGCAGCGGTCCGGCGATCACGAGGGCAGCGAAAAGGCGAGTACGACTCATGAAGGACTCCCCGAAGATCAATTCCGAACGGCAGTGAAACCGGCAGGCAACATAGCGAGTTCCGCGGGCGAATCGATCCGCCGCTTGTGGTTTCCCCCGGTTGAAGGCTAGATCGCGCTTGCGCCTATGAGCGATCACCTCCTTCCATTTCCCTGGCTCGACCTGGTTCTGATCCTCGCGCTGATCGCCCTCAACGGCGTGTTGTCGATGAGCGAGCTGGCGATCGTCTCGTCGCGCGAGGCGCGGTTGAAGGCGATGGCCAAGTCCGGCAGCGGCGGCGCCAAGGTCGCGCTGACGCTGGCCGCCGATCCCGGCCGCTTCCTGTCGACCGTGCAGACCGGGATTACGCTCATTGGAATCCTCGCCGGCGCATTCTCGGGCGCGCGCCTCGGGCAACCGGTCGGTCAGCGCATCGCGCTCATCGGCATCGATCCCGAGACCGCGAGTACGCTGGGCTTCGGGCTGGTGATCGTCCTCACCACCTTCGCGTCGCTGGTCATCGGAGAGATCGTCCCCAAGCAATTCGCGTTGCGCTCGCCCGAGCCGATCGCGGCGATCGTCGCTCGGCCGCTCGAGTGGCTGTCGAAGGTCACCGCGCCGTTCGTGTGGCTGCTCGACACCACCAGCTCGCTCATCTTCAAGGCACTCCGGCTCGACCGGGAGTCGCGCAATGCAGTGACGGCTGAGGAATTGCACCTGGTAGTCGCCGAAGCGCATACCGCGGGCGTGCTCGACGAAAGCGAGCGCGAAATCATTTCGGGCATCGTCCGCCTGGCCGATCGCCCGGTGCGCGAGGTGATGACTCCGCGGACCGAAGTCGACTGGATCGACATCCACGCGACCAGCGACGAGATTCGCGCCGCGCTCAAGGAAATCCCCCACAGCCGGATCCCGGTCGCGGACGGCTCGGTCGACAATATCGTCGGAGTTATCCAGACCCGCGACCTGCTGACCCAGGTGCTCGACTGCCAGCCGCTCGACTTGAAGGGGCTGTGCCGCGATGCGCCGGTGATCCCCGACCTGATGGACGCGATGGACGCGCTCGCGGTGCTGCGCGGCGCCGACGTCCCGCTGGCGCTGGTCCACGACGAATATGGCCATCTCGACGGGATCGTGACGCCCGGCAGCCTGCTTGCCGCGCTGGCCGGCGCCTTTGCCCACGATGTCGATGACGACCATGACCCGCCGATCCTCGAGCGCGAGGACGGCAGCTGGCTTTTATCAGGCGCGGCGAGCGCCGACCTGTTGACCGACCGGCTCGGTATGCGCTTGCCGGTCGAGCGCGATTTCTCGACCGTCGCCGGCTTCGCGCTGTCGGTCCTCAAGCACCTCCCCGACACCGGCGAGAAGTTCAAGCACGACGGCTGGTCGTTCGAGATCGTCGATATGGACGGCCGCAAGATCGACAAGCTGATCGCCTCGCGGGCCAAGGTCAGGCCGCGCGAGGCGCGCGCCACCAGCGTTGGCTAACGCGCGCTACAGCTTTCCGAAATGCTCCTCGAAGCCGTCGACGTCGCCGCGCGCGAGGTAGTCGGCCTGCTCGACGATTCGATCGCGCTGGAGGCGGCCGCTGAACGGCCCCAATTGCCGGTCGATCATGTCGATCTCTTCCGGCGTCAAATGCGCCAGTTGGTCGAAGCGGGTGAAGCCGCGGGCGTAGAGCATGTCCGCCAGCTTTGGCCCAATGCCCTTGATGCGCTGGAAGTCGTCGGCCGCGTCGGTGCCCCCCGAAAGGTAGCGGTGGACCGGCGCGCCGATCAGCTCGCCGGTGACGTCGCTCGCCGCCGCCGCGGCTTCGGAAGCGAGGTCGTTGGCCTCGCGCCGGGAATCGCGCGAGCCGCTGGTCATGTGCGGGCGCAGCGGCGTGGCGTCGGTCAGCCGCACCCGCTGGCGCGGTCGCAAGACCAGATATCCGACGACCAGCGCGATCAGCAATACGATCAGGATCGCCGGAAGGTATTCGCGCAACGCATCGATCATCAGAATCTCCACTCGGCGTTCGACCGGCGCCTTAGCTCAACCAGATAGGCCAGGACGAGGCCGAACAGGAAGCCGACCAGCACTACCGCGCACGCTTCGACGATTAACGGCATCATTTCACCCCGTCGGCGGGCTTGGCCAGGGGCTTAGACGGGGTCGCCCAACGCACGCCAGAAACCCCGGGAATATCGTCCAGGATCTGAACCAACTCGGCCCGCTGGAAATCATCCGCCGCACCGGACAGGACCAGGCGGCGGCGCAGCGGATCGCGCTCAAGCCGGGCGCTGACCTGGGTCATTTCGAGATGGTCGAGCGTGCCCCGGGCAGAGGCCTCGATCCTCGACGACAGGCGGTTGGCGCCGCCGATTGGCCCGTGCCACAGCCCGGCCGCGATCAGTGCTGCCGCCGCCCCGCCGGCGAAGGTCACGGTGCGCGACCGCGCCTGGCGGTATGTGAAGTGCCCGATGAAGGCGCCAATCACGACGCCAGCCGAGAAAATGGGCCAGAAGTAATCCCACAGCGGATTCACGGCGTGCGCTCCAGCTCGCGCCAGCCGATATCGCGGCGGTGGAAGCCGTCGGCGAAATCGATCGCGTCGACCGCCCGGTAGGCCCGCGCCCGCGCATTGGCGAAGGTCTCGGCGACCGCGGTGACGGCCAGCACGCGCCCGCCCTTGGCGACGAGGCCGCTGTCGCCGGTGGCGGTGCCGGCATGGAACACGGTCACCCCTTCGACCGTCTCCGCGGCTTCGATCGCCCGGATCGCGCCGCCGCTGGCCGGGGTCCCGGGATAGCCGCGCGCGGCGACGATCACCGTCACCGCGTGCCGTCCCGACAGCTGGGGCGGCTCGATCTCGCCGAGCCGGCCGGTCGCGACGGCCAGCAGCAGCTCGGCGAAATCGCCCTCGATCAGCGGCATGATTGCCTCGCACTCGGGGTCGCCGAAGCGGACGTTATATTCAATCAGCTGGGGCCCGTCGGCGGTCAGCATCAGGCCGGCGTAGAGCACGCCCGAAAACGGGGTTCCGGCGCCGGCCATGGCCCGCGCGGTCGGGCGGACAATGGCGTCCATCGCTTGGCGCTCGAGCTCGAGTGTCAGTACCGGCGCTGGGCTGTAGGCGCCCATGCCGCCGGTGTTGGGACCGGTATCGCCCTCGCCGACGCGTTTGTGGTCCTGGGCCGAGGCAAGTGCGACCGCGGTCTCGCCGTCGACCAGGGCGAACAGGCTGGCCTCTTCACCGGAGAGGAATTGCTCGATCACCATCGGCCCGTCGCCGGCGGCCGCGATGGCTTCCTCGGCCTCGGCGAGCGTCAGCGCGACCGTGACGCCCTTGCCGGCGGCGAGGCCATCGGCCTTGATCACCACCGGCGCTCCGA
>JBDTMX010000043.1:0-3233 GCA_039934055.1 Sphingomicrobium sp.
GGGTCCGAAATGCCTATTCCACCTAACACTCTACCGACATAGCCGGGTTGCCCCGACGCCCTTCAGATAGGCGTTTGCGGCCAGAATCTCAAGATTATCTCAAGTCTGGCGCCTCATTGGCCGCCCGTTTCGACCCACTGGCGTTCGCTGCGTGAGTGCTGTTATGCTTGGCCCGGTGATCATGGAATCGAAGGGGTTGTTTGAATGAAGAGATTCGGTTTTGCGCTGGTTGGAGCAGCGTCGCTCGCCCTCGCCGGCTGCAGCGGCAACAAGGACGACAGCCTCAACAATGTCGCCAATGTCGACACAGCGTCCAATCTCGACGTGCTGTCGAACGATGCGGCCAACGACGCCGAGGCCGAGGCGCTCGGCAACCAGGCGGCGCAGCTCAATCAGGAAGGCAATGCGACCGACGAGCTCAACGCGTCGAGCAACAGCAGCGCAGAGGAAAACGTCGCCGGCATGTAAGCCGTCGCCGGCTGGATTGACCAAGGGCCGTCGGCCGGGTGCCGGCGGCCTTTTTCTTTGATCGCACCTAGCCTAGGCGCGGCTGCGATGAGCGACGAGCCGATCCCGGCAGCAACGTTGGTGGTGGTGCGCGAACGCGCCGGCCAGCCCCCCGAGCTGCTGATGGTCGAGCGCGCCAGCGGCATGGCTTTCGCCGGCGGCGCGCTGGTATTCCCCGGCGGTCGAATCGACCAGGCCGACATGCGCATAGCCGAGCCGTGGGACTATTCCGATTGCGCGGCGCGGGTGGCGGCGATCCGCGAGACGATC
This sequence comes from Sphingomicrobium sp., assembly GCA_039934055.1. Taxonomy (GTDB): domain Bacteria; phylum Pseudomonadota; class Alphaproteobacteria; order Sphingomonadales; family Sphingomonadaceae; genus Sphingomicrobium. The sequence continues at coordinate 778 of JBDTMX010000043.1, forward strand.
GAGGAAACCGCGGTGGCGCCCGGGATCGAGCCCGTACCCGGTTTCGCCGACGCGCTCGAGATGCAGCGAGCCCTGGTCGCCGACCGGCCGTTCGACGAACTGCTCGAGCGAGCCGAACTCGCGCTCGATCCGGCTGCGCTGACCCCGCTCGCGCGCTGGCTGCCCAACTTCCACGTCACGCGCCGCTTCGACACCTTGTTCTTCCTCGCCCGCGCGCCCGCGGGCGACTGGCTGCCGAACGTCATCGCCGGAGAATGCAGCGGCGCCTTCTGGTTGACCGCGGCCAACGCGCTGGAGCGCGAGCGAAGCGGCGACGCGCGGCTGATCTTTCCGACCCGGCGCAACCTCGAGCGACTGGCTTTGCATTCCAGTTTCGATGCGATGCGCGCGGATGCGCAAGCGCATTCGATTGAGCCAATCACGCCTTGGGTGGAGGAAGATTCGGGAGAAAAATTCATCAATATCCCCGATCATCTTGGCTATCCGATCACCCGGGAGAAGCTCGACGGGCTGTGGCGCGGCTGATCTGGGGGTGATCCGCAAGAGTGATTCGCCCTCTGCCGAACACAAAAAAGGGGACCCGCGAACGCGGATCCCCTTCTCAGCCAAGCCTTTCGGCCGGTCTATTTCAGATGGTTCGACAGATGCTTGTTCATCTCGAACATGCTGCAGCGGTCCTTGCCGAAGACCTTCTTGAGCTTGTCGTCTGCCAAAATTTCTCTTTTGTTTTGAGGATTTTGCAGGTTGTTCTTGCGAATGTGGTCCCAAATCTTCGAAACCACTTGGCTGCGCGGCAACGGAGCGCTGCCCGTGATCGCCGCCAATTCCGGTGAAGGTTGAACCGGGCGAGCCAGTCCGCCCCCTGCTTTCCTACCAGTTTTTGCCATGTGCGCCCTCCTGTTGGTGTCCCCTTTTGTAGAGCGCAAAGCGGTCCGCTTTGCAATGCCCCAAACGGTCGCCGGCAAGGGAAATTTTACCCGAACGGAACGACCCGGTTCGAAGCGTCGTGGCCGATGTCCGCCGGGCCGCCGAATTCGATGCCGGATCGAGCGCACCAGTCGGCGACGATCGCAGCCTCATCGCTGCCGAATTCCGGGTCGTTCCCGGGGATGTCGCTGACCCTGCCGAGACGGATTCGAGCGGCACCGCGGATGTTGGCGCTGGCGGTCACATGAAACATCAGCCGGTCGAGGCGATAGTGATGCTCGCTGACATCCTCGATCAGCAGGTCGGCGCCCGTGAAGTCGTGCTCCATTGGCGTTCCCAGCAGGCATGACAACACGGTCAGGTTGAACGCGAAGGCGGGAGCCTGGAGGTCCGGTTCAAGCGCGGCAGGATCGCGCCGCACCAGCCAGTCGAGCGCCCGCGTCACTGCCGCCTCGCCGCCGCCGCGCAGCACGTCCTGCGGCATCGGTCCCCAGGCGGTGTCGAGCCCGGCCTTGTGCATCCCGGCCAGCAGGAAACCGGAATCGCTGTAGCCCATGAACTGCTTGGACCGAGCCGCGTCGGGCAGGTCGGCCAGCGCCGCTTCCGCAATTCGGTTGGAGCCATAGCCGCCGCGCGCGAACCACACCGCGTCAACCGAATCGTCGGCCATCACTTCGCGCAGCGCCGCCAGCCGATCGGCGTCCGTCCCCGCGAAATGACCGTCGGACAGGAAGCACTGCGGATGGAACATGATCTCGCAATCGCCGCGGTCCGCCACGATCGCCGCGACCCGCTCGGCCGCCTCGCGCTTCAAAGCACAGCTCGGCGCCACCACCCCAATCCGCATTCGATGTTCCCTTTCCAGTGGCGCCCCGCGCTCAGATACGGCACTCATCGCAATGCTTTCCAGTGCCATGTGAGGAACCGACGATGAACCGACGTCTGGCTATCGGACTTTTGGCGTTGGGCCTGCTCGCCAGTTCGGGATCGATGGCGGGGCGGCCAGCGCCGGCGGCCTACGACCTGCTGATCCGTGGCGGGACGATTTACGACGGTTCTGGCGGCGCGCCCTATCGCGGCGAAGTCGCGGTCCGCGGGGACCGCATTGCCTACGTCGGCCACCACGCGCCGGGCCGCGCCGCGCGCGTTGTCGACGGCACCGGGCAGGCGGTCGCGCCTGGCTTCATCAACATGCTGAGCTGGGCCAACGAAAGCCTGCTCGCTGACGGCCGCGGCCTCAGCGACACCGTCCAGGGCGTCACCCTCGAAGTCATGGGAGAGGGCGATTCGATGGGCCCGTTGACGCCGGCGATGAAGCGGCTCGCGGTCGAGCGGCAGTCCGACATTCGCTACCCGATCCGCTGGACCACGCTCAGCCAGTATCTCGAATATCTGACCCGGCGCGGAATTACGCCCAACGTCGCCTCGTTCGTCGGCGCAACTACCGTCCGCGTTCACGAGCTGGGTGAGAAGGACGTCGATCCGACCCCGGCGCAACTCGCCCGGATGCGGCGCCTGGTGCGCGACGC
>JBDTMX010000044.1:0-6433 GCA_039934055.1 Sphingomicrobium sp.
CGCTTGTCCTTGGGGTCGGCGTTGGTGCGGATCGAGAGATAGCCGCGCGGGCCGTCGTTGACGCATTTGCCCGAGACCAGCCCTTCGGTGCGCAGGTAAGGTGTCGGTGGCGGCCCTTCCGTCGACCAGGTGATCGGCCCGCCGGGGACCGGCAGGACTGACCGCGCATACCAATAACTGTCGAGCTTCTCCCAATCGCGGGATCCCGGTCGCGCCGGGTTGACGCAGCCAACCGTCATGCCCGGCTTGTCGGCATAGCCGAAGATGGCGCCCGGCGGCGGCAGATTGTTCTCGCGGAAGCTGACCCAGGAAATCACGCAGCCGGTCTCGCCCGGTCGGCTGCACAGCGGCGTCGACTTGAACGTTCCGCCGACCAGTTTCCCCTGCGGCACCAGCACATTAAAGCCGGCAAGAATTGCCAGCTTCATCCGGGCCGCTGCCGGGCTCCCCTCGATCTGGTTGGCGATCAGCAAGTTGAGCATCAGGCTGCCCTGGCTGTGCCCGATCAGGACGAACGGGCGTCCATTGTTATATTTGGCGAGATAAGTGCGCCACGCGCTGGCGACGTCCGCATAGGCGAGCCGCGCCGCGGCACTGACATCGCCGCCGGTCGCGGCCACGCTCACCGCGGCCAGGGTCAATTGGCGATAGATCGGCGCGAACGGTCGGCACACGCCCGCAAAGCGAGCGAACTGGACTTCGGCCGCCCCCTTTTCGGCATTGTCCGCAACAAGGTCGCTGTTCATGCCGCGATCGCCCGAAACCGTCGGGTAGATGTAGAAGCAATCGATCGGCGGGTTCTTGGCGACCGGGCTGAGGCCGTTAGAGCCGTAGCCGTTGGGGTTGAGCGCGGTCGTCGCCAGCGGTTCGGAACAGGCGTCGGCCCGTCCCGGCAGGCACAGCCAGTCCGCGGGCTTCGAATAATCCGGCGCTGCCGCGACCGGCTGGGCAGGGGCGGGAGTCGCGGCCAGCGCGGTCAACAAGGCCAGCATTGAAAGTCGAATCACTTAGGCATCGCTCCTGGATCGAACAGGCCGGTCTGGCTTCCCGCGGGCGGGGTCAACCCGAGGTGAGTCCAGCCGCGGCCGTTGAGGCAGCGTCCCCGTGCGGTGCGAGCGATGATTCCCAGCTGAATGAGGAACGGCTCGATCACGTCCTCGATCGTGTCGCGCGGCTCGCTGAGGCCGGCGGCGAGGGTCTCGATGCCGACCGGGCCACCGCCGTAGATGTCGGCGATCATGGTCAGATAGCGCCGGTCCATCGCATCGAGGCCGAGGCCGTCGATCTCGAGCCGGTCGAGCGCAATGTCGGCGGTCGCGGCGTCAATCGTGGCGGCGCCCGAAGCATGGGCGAAATCGCGCACCCGGCGGAGCAACCGCCCTGAAACGCGCGGCGTCCCACGAGAACGCCGCGCAATCTCGTGCGCGCCGTCGTCCATTAGTTCGACCCCGAGCAGGCGGGCCGCGCGGCGGACGACCTGCTCCAGCTCAGGCACGCTGTAGAAATTGAGGCGGATCGGGATGCCGAAGCGGTCGCGCAGCGGAGTCGTCAGCAGTCCCTGGCGGGTGGTCGCGCCGATCAAAGTGAAGCGCGGCAGGTCGATCCGCACCGACCGCGCCGACGGGCCCTCGCCGATCATCAGGTCGAGCGCGCGATCCTCCATCGCCGGGTAAAGCACCTCCTCGATCGCCGGCTGGAGCCGGTGGATCTCGTCGATGAACAGCACGTCGCCGTCCTCGAGATTGGTCAGCAGCGCGGCGAGGTCGCCCGACTTGGCGATCACCGGGCCCGAGGTGGCGCGGAAGCCGACGCCCATCTCGCGGGCCAGGATCCCGGCGAGCGTGGTCTTGCCGAGCCCCGGCGGGCCGAACAACAGCACATGGTCGAGCGGCTCGCCGCGGCTCTTGGCGGCGTTGACGAATACTCGCAGATTGTCGCGCGCGACCTGTTGGCCGATGAACTCGTCGAGCGATCTCGGCCGCAGCGCCGCATCCGCATCCTCTGGCGTGCGCTCGGGCGAAGTGATGCGGGCGGGATCGGTGGCCATCCGTCATGCTTGTGGCAAAAAGGTTGGGCAAAGGCGAGCGGCTTGCGGCGCATCGCGTGACGGGGCAGCATCGCCACGAAGGGGCAGTCTCATGGAATTATCTCGGCGATCGGTTGTGGCGGGGGTGGCGGCGTTAGCGGCGGCCGGCCCGGCGATGGCGAAATCGGCGATCAAGCGAGCAGCCGGCGACTGGTACGGCCGCGCCATCATCATCGACGCGCTGGGCGGAACCGGCGATCCCTATGCCGCGGACGGCGTCACGCGGATGACCGACCGCGGCTGGGCCGAGACGGTGGCGACCGGCGTCACGGTGGTTCGGGACACCGTGATGCCGGTCGGCAATGTGCCCGACCCATGGGGCGATTATCAAAAAGACATGGCGGCCAAGCATGAGCTGATTGCCGCCAATCCGGAGCGGCTGATGCTGGTGAACAGCGCAGCGGATATCCTCAAAGCCAAGCGCGAGAATAAGTTCGGCGTGGTCGTCGGTACCCAGGACACGGCGATGATCGGGGCGGTGCTCGACCGGCTGGCCGAGATGAAGAAGGACGGGGTCAGCACGATCCAGCTGACCTACAACAACCGCAACCTCGCGGGAGACGGCGCGCTTGAGCCCGCCAACGCCGGCCTGTCCAAACTCGGCAAGGCGACGATCGAGCGGATCGAGGCGGAGAAATTGCTGCTCGATCTCTCCCACGGCGGGGCGCGGACGATGGCCGAAGCAACGGCCTTCGCGAAGCGGCCCTTGGTCATCAGCCATACCGGCGCCCGGGCGCTGACCGACCATCCACGCAACACCGACGACGCGACGATCCGCGCGGTCGCCGACAAGGGCGGCGTGGTCGGCGTCTATTTCATGCCGTTCCTGACGCTCGACAGCCACCCCAAGGCGGCCGACGTGATCGCCCACGTCGAACATATCGCGCAGGTCGCCGGCGAGGACCATGTCGGCATCGGCACCGACAACGGGGTTTTGCCGACGTTGCTCGACGAGGAGACCAAGAAGAAGCTGGAAAAGTGGCAGCTCGAACGGATCAAGGCCGGGATCGCCTCGCCGGGAGAAGCGGTCGGCGTTTATCCAATGGTTGCGGACTACAACAGCGTCGACCGCTACCGCCGCTTCGCCAACGACCTCGCCAAGCGCGGCTGGTCGCAGGCGCGCCTGGAAAAATTGATGGGTGGCAATTTCCTGCGCGTCTATCGGGACGCGTGGGGCGGGTAGCCTATTTCGCCGCTTTCCTGAGCGCCAGCCGAACCAGCGCATCGAGTTGCGCGTCGGGGCCGAGCTCGTCCTGGGCGGCGGCGACTGCAGAGCTGGCTTCGGCCGGCCTGAAGCCGAGGTTGCCGAGAGCGGAGACCGCATCGGCCGCTGTGCCCGAGCGTGGCAGCGCGGCGCCGGCGGTGCCGGCCAATCCCGGCGCGCCGAGTTTCCCCTGGAGCTCGTTGGCGATGCGCGCGGCAAGCTTGGGGCCGACGCCGTTGGCGCGGGCGATCATCGCTTTGTCGCCGGACGATACAGCGAGAGACAATTCGTCTGGGCCGAGTGCCGACAGGATCGCCAGCGCGACCCGGCCGCCGACGCCCTGGACCGAGGTCAGCGCGCGAAACGCCTCGCGCTCGCCGGCGGTGGCGAATCCGAACAGGGTCATCGAATCCTCGCGCACCTGCATTTCGGTCAAGAGCAGCACCTCACCGCCAACGGGCCCGAGGGCATCGAGCGTCCGCGCGCTGGCGAGCACTTGGTAGCCGACCCCGGCGACGTCGATCACCGCGCTGTCGGCGCCGATCTCGGCGAGGGTTCCGGTGAGGCGAGCGATCATTTCAACCCACGCTTACGGGATGCTGCGCGTGCTCGCCAGATGGTGGGCGTGTGTGATGGCGACGGCGAGCGCGTCGGCCGCGTCGGGGCCGGCGATCTTCACTCCGGGGAGCAGCCGGCCGACCATCGCGTGGACCTGGACTTTCTCGGCATTGCCGTTGCCGACCACCGCTTTCTTGACCAGCCGCGCCGCATATTCGCCGACGGATATGCCGGCGCGCGCGGCGAGCATGATGGCCACGCCCCGCGCCTGGCCGAGCTTCAGAGTCGATTGCGGGTTCTTGTTGACGAACACTTCCTCGACCGCGGCGCCGTGGGGCTTGTGCTCGGCCAGCAGCGCCTCGAGCTGATTGGCGAGGTCCGCCAGCCGCTCGGGCAGGGGAGCCGTGGCTCTGGTCTTGAGCTCACCATTGGCGACGTGGGAAAGCCGGTTGCCCTGCGCCTCGATCAATCCCCAGCCGGTCGTCCCGAGCCCCGGATCGAGGCCAAGGATTTTCAAAGCTTCGCCAGCTCTTCGTCGGGGATGTCGTAATTGCCCCACACGGTCTGGACGTCGTCGTCGTCGTCGAGCGAGTCGATCAGCTTCATCAGGTTCGCCGCGTCGTCGCCGCGGACTTCGATCGAGGTCGCGGGCTTCCACGCCAGCTTGGCGCCCTCGGCTTCGCCGAGCAACGGTTCCAACGCTTTCTGGACTTCGTGCAGTTGGTCGAGCGCGGTCCAGATCTGGTGGCCGCCTTCATCCGACTCGACGTCCTCGGCTCCGGCCTCGATCGCGGCTTCGAAAACCTTGTCGGCATCGCCGGCTCCGGTGCCATATTCGATCAGGCCCAAGCGCTCGAAACCGTGGCTGACGCTGCCGCCGGCGCCGAGATTGCCATTGTTCTTGGAAAAGGCCGTGCGGACGTTGGTCGCGGTGCGGTTGCGGTTGTCGGTCAGCGCCTCGACGATCAACGCGACGCCGCCCGGGCCGAACCCCTCGTAGCGGATTTCCTCGTAATTCTCGGTGTCGCTGGACGAGGCCTTGTCGATCGACCGCTGGATATTGTCCTTGGGCATCGACTGCGCCTTGGCGGCGAGTATCGCCGACCGCAGCCGCGCATTCATGTCCGGGTCGGGTAGCCCCATCTTGGCCGCGACCGTGATCTCGCGCGCGAGCTTGGAGAACATCGTCGAGCGCTTTTTGTCCTGCGCGCCCTTGCGGTACATGATGTTCTTATATTTGGAATGGCCGGCCATCGCGCGCTTCCTTAGGCCAGCCCTAGCGCAGTGCGATAGGTTTCCAGCAGCGCGTCCATTTCCTGGCGGGTGTGGGTTTCCATCCTTCGCAGGCGGACGACCGCGCGCATGGTCTTGGTGTCGTAGCCGGTCGCCTTGGCCTCGGAATAGACGTCGCGAATGTCGTCGGCCATCGCCTTCTTCTCTTCTTCCAGCCGCTCGATGCGTTCGATGAATAGCCGCAGTTGATCAGCCGCGACGGTGCTTTCCGCCATAACTCAATTTCTCCGATTCAGGTTGAACGGGCGGCTCTAGGCGAGGCCGTGCGCCGGCTCAAGCGGGTTGAACGAGCGGGTTGAACCTTGGGCCCGAGCGGCTATGGCCGAGCCGCTTGGAGGCGTGGAAGGATCGCAGTGACAGACGTGCTCGCACCGCGCTCGCGCAAGGTGAAGATCGTGGCGACGCTGGGTCCGGCGTCGAGCGATCCGGCGATGATCCGCAAATTGATGATTGCCGGCGCCGACGCTTTCCGGATCAACATGAGCCACGGCGACCATCCGCAGAAAGCGGCGCTGGTCGAGATCATCCGAGCGCTCGAAAAAGAGCTCAAGAGCCCGACCACGATCCTGTTCGACCTCCAGGGGCCCAAGCTGCGCGTCGGCCGGTTCAAGGGCCGATCGGCGGAGTTAGCGACCGGCGGCCGCTTCACGCTCGACCGCAAGCGGACGCTCGGCGACGCGGAGCGGGTCGAGCTTCCCCATCCCGAGCTGTTCGGCACGATCCGCCCCGGCGACCGCATCCTGATCGACGACGGCAAGGTGCGGCTGAAGGCGCGCCAGGTCGACGACCGGACGATCGTCACCGAAGTCGAGGTTGGCGGCACGGTCTCCGACAACAAGGGCGTTAACGTCCCCGACGTGCTGCTGCCGATCCCCTCGCTGACCGAGAAGGATCGCGTCGACCTCGCCTTCGCGCTCGAACAGAAGGCCGACTGGATCGCTTTGTCGTTCGTTCAGCGGCCGGAGGATGTCGCCGAAGCGCGCGCCTTGATCGGCGAAAAGGCGGCGCTGCTCGCCAAGATCGAGAAGCCGGCGGCGATCGACCAATTGAACGACATCGTCGCGCTTGCCGATGCGGTGATGGTCGCGCGCGGCGACCTCGGCGTCGAGCTGCCGCCCGAGCAGGTGCCGCCGCTGCAGAACCGGATCATCGCCTGCGCCCGCCAGTTCGGAAAACCGGTGGTGGTGGCGACGCAGATGCTCGAATCGATGATCACCTCGCCGACCCCGACGAGGGCCGAGGTCAGCGATGTCGCCACCGCCATCTACGACGGCGCCGACGCGGTGATGCTG
>JBDTMX010000045.1:0-28267 GCA_039934055.1 Sphingomicrobium sp.
GGGTCGCGGGCGGTCTATCTCGACGAGTTCCGCAAGATCGACCTGCGCTTCACCCGGGCGCGGGCGACCACCGCGTTCATCGGCACCGCCCCGCGGTTCGTGATCGAAGCGGCCGGAATGGTGATCATCGCCGCGCTGGCACTGGCGATCTCCGGCCGCGAGGGGAGTTTCGCGCACGCCTTGCCGATCCTCGGCGCAGTGGCGTTGGGCGCCCAGCGCCTGCTGCCGCTGATCCAGCAGCTCTACAACAGCTGGGCCAACCTTGCCGGGAACCGCTCGATCGCCGCCCAAGTGCTCGAGTTGCTGGCGCTTCCGGTCGAGGAGCAGGCCGCAGGGGGGAGCGCGGCGGCCATCGCTTTCAACGAGCGCATCGCCTTCGACCAAGTGAGCTTCACTTATCCCGGCCGCCGCGAGCCGGCGGTCGCGGACATCACGCTGGCCATCGCGCGCGGCTCACGGGTCGCGCTGGTCGGCCCGACCGGCAGCGGCAAGAGCACTCTGGCCGACCTGCTGATGGGCCTGCTCGAGCCGAGCTCGGGCGCAATCACCATCGACGGCGTGCCCCTGACCCGCGCCAATCGCCGAGCGTGGCGGCGCGGCATCGCCCATGTCCCACAGGCGATCTTCCTCGCCGACACCAGCATCGCCCGCAACATCGCCTTCGGAGTGCCGGCGGACGCGATCGACATGGCGCGGGTCGAGCGCGCCGCCCAAGTCGCCCAGCTCGACAGCTTCATCGCTTCGCTGGCCGACGGCTACGCAACCTCGGTCGGCGAGCGCGGCGTGCGATTATCCGGAGGACAACGGCAGCGCCTCGGAATCGCGCGGGCGGTCTACAAGGATGCACCGGTGCTGGTGCTCGACGAGGCGACCAGCGCGCTCGACCACGACACCGAGACAGCGGTGATGCAGGCGCTCGACCAGTTGAGCGGCGAAGGGCGGACGGTGGTGATCATCGCGCACCGGCCCTCGACGGTGGAGAAGTGCGAGCTGGTCGCGCGGCTCGACGACGGCCGGATCGTCGAAGTCGGGACGTTCGGAGAGGTGGTCGGCCTGGCCAAGAAGCGGCCGGGTCGGACCGGAACCGACTGAGCGGCGGGCGACTAGGCCGCGGCGGAAAGCGGCTGGCTCTGTTCGCGCAGCCACGCCTGGAACATCAGCACCGCCCACAGCGCCGGCGTCGAATCGCGCCGCCCGTCGAGATGGTCGCGCCAGCGGCGCTGGACGATGGCTGCGTCGAACCACCCCTCGCCGGCCATGCGCGAAGCGTCGAGCAGGTCCTCGGCCCACGGGCGCAGCGGCCCCTTGATCCACTCCCCGACCGGGATCGCGAAGCCCGCCTTGGGCCGCTCGATCAGTGCGCGCGGTACCTGCTGGTAGAGCAACTGGCGAAGGATGTGCTTCCCGGCCCCGCCGCGCAGCTTCATGTGAAGCGGAATGCGGGCGGCGAGCTCGGCGACGCGATGATCGAGATAGGGCACCCGGGTTTCGAGGCTGACCGCCATCGACGCGCGATCAACCTTGCACAGGATGTCGCCGGGCAAATAAGTGACCGCGTCGCAATACATCATCCGCACCGTGTCCGGCGCGCCGCTTCCCACGTCCATATCCCAGGCGGGCGGATCGGAGTCGGTCCCGCGGACCGGCGATGGCTCGAAGCTCCACTCGTCGAGGAAGCTCGAATAGAGCTCGTCGAAGTTGCGCACCGAGCCGGCGACCCGCAGGCCCTTCTGGATCTTACCGCCGAGGTGCGGCCGGCGGCGGCCCGGCAACAAGTCCGCCGCGCTCGCCCAGAATTGCGATGGCAGCCGGCTCAACGGCGATCCGAGCGCCGAGCGCAGGGGCTTCGGCAGTCTGCGCAGCTGCTGCCACAGCTGCGGCGCGGCGAAGTGGCGGTTGTAGCCGGCGAACAATTCGTCGCCGCCGTCGCCGGTCAGCGCAACCGTCACAGCCTCGCGGGCGAAGCGGCTGACGAGGTAAGTCGGGATTTGCGAGCTGTCCGCGAACGGCTCGTCGTACATCGCGGGCAGCAGCGGGATCACGTCGCGCGCTTCCTTGACGGTCACGGTGCGCTCGCTGTGGACGGTGCCGAGGTGCTTGGCGACGGCCTTGGCATCCACGGCCTCGTTGAAGCCCGCTTCCTCGAACCCGATGGTAAAGGTGCGGACCGGGACCGACGAATATTTCTGGTAGAGCGCGACGATGGCCGAGCTGTCGATCCCGCCCGACAGGAATGTGCCGACCGGGACATCGGCGACCGACTGGTCCTGGATGGCCTTCGCGAGCACCTGCTCGAGGCAGTCGAGCGCTTCGGTCTCGTCCTCGATCGGGTGCTCGAGCCCGTGGGCCACGACGTCGCGGTACGACCAGTAACGGCTCAAGCTGATCCCGCCGGCGGCCCTGCCCTGTTGCGGCGGAGCGTCGAGCGCAGCCGCCGCGGCTTCGAGGCTGACGGTGAGGACGCAGCCAGGCTCGAGCTTGAACAGACGCCTATAGATCGACAGCGGCGCCGGGATGTAGGTGCGCGCGGCGAACATCCCCAACGCGCGGCGGTCGATCTCTCCGGCGAAACGCGGATGGGCGCGGATCGCCTTCAATTCAGAGGCGAAAACAAAATCCTTGCCCGCCCAGCCGTAGTAAGGAAACAAATGCCCACCCAAATCGACGAGAATGCCCGAGGCTCCGGGCGCGAACGCCGCCTATAAGTGGAGGCCGTGCCAGCGTCCAGCGGCGACGCCGGGCGGTTGTCAGGCCGGCCGCGGCCTCAGCCGATCCAGCGCCAGATGCCGACCGGAAACGGATGCAGCCAGGTTGCGACCAGGAACACGATCGTTCCGCCGACCAGCGCGAACGCACCGGGCGATTTGGGACCGCGGCCGAACGGCACGAATGCGGTCTGCGACGCCCACTCGTGCCAGCGCTCGCCCATCAGCCGGCGCTTTTTGCGATCCTGCCCGACCGATCCGCCCAGCGCCAACAGCAGGATCGCGCCGTCGAGCAGCATCGCCTTGGGCGTCGCCACGAGCGTCAAATGGACGATCGCCCACAGCGAAAAGCTCCACATCATCGCGTGGCGCGTGATCGCCAGGACGCCGCGCGGAGCGCTGACCCGCCGCGCTCCCGGCAATGCCGGATTGCCGACGAAACTGCCGACCAGGAGGATACTGGCGACCCACATCAAGACGGTCGCCGCTATCCAGCCGGCCTCGCCGATCGACCACAACGGCGCTTGATCGCCCAGTCTGCCGTACACCCAGATCATCACCCCAAGCGCGGCCAGCGCAATCACCGAATAGAGCATTTGGAAGCGGCGCTCGCCAAGGCGCGCTACCAATCCCGGCCGCAACGGATGCGAAAGTGCAAAATGCGTACCGACGAAGATAAGGCAGGCGAGCGCGAGGACGGTCATCGAATTCAATGCCGGTAGGCCTCGGGAAGGTCGCGCCGGGTGAGGTCGCGATAACGGTCGCGCAGTCGGGTCTGGTGGTCTTGGAGCGGCTGCCGGACGCCGTCGATATAGACCGCTTCCGCCGCGCTGGTCCCCTCAAGCGGGTCGCCCGACCAGATCACCACGTCGCCGCGGCGCCCGGGGAGCAAGCTGCCGATCTCGCCGCCCATGCCGACCGCCTCTGCGGCACGCGAAGTGATCATCGCCAGCGCTTCGCCCCAGCCGACGCCGGTCGCTCCGGGGACGTTGCGCAATGCAACGAGGTTGCCGGCATATTGCCGTTCCTCGAACATGTAGCGCGTATCGTTGTCGTCGATCATCCCGATCGAGACCTTGACGCCCGCGGCGTTCATCCGGCCGACGTTGGACTGGGTCGCGGCGAGCTGCTCGAACGCCGCCGGGAGATCATTCACAGCCGACGCGATCACCGGAATCCGCGCAGCGGCGATGCGGTCGGCGACCGTCCAGCCCTCGCTCGCCCCGACCAGCACCAGCTTCAACGACGAAAATTCGCGCTTCAGCCCGATCACAGCAAGGATGTCGCTGGCGCGCTCGACGTGGACCAGGAGATACTGCCGCCCCTGCAGCACCGGCACCAGCGCGGCGGCGTCGAACCGGGTCAAAAGCACGTCCTCGCTGCGCCGCGCATTGGTCCCGTAGAGCCGCGATTCGTTGGGATTGCGGACGACCGGCAGGTCGCGCTCGTCCGGCTGGCGGGCGCCCCTGGAGGTAATCGGCGCGGCGTAGCGGCGCAACTCGGCGGCCTCGCGCAGCGCATTGCGGAACAGCACGTGGGCCGATGCGCGCGAACCCCCAGCGGTCGCCGCGCCGGCTTCGCCAAGCTCGACGAACTGGAAGCGGCGCGCCGCGGTGATCGGGTCCATGTCGGCGCCAGTGTCGATCACCGCACCCTGCCCCGCGAATATGCTCCTGCCGGTCGCCGGAGCGACAAGCGCGCGGGTGACGCCGTCGGCGCGGTTGACGGCTATGGTCGAAGCCAAGGGATTGATTGCCGGAACGACATCGATCGCGGCGCTGAACTGTCCGTTGGACTTGGTATCGTCGGAGCCGTTGGCCGACAGATCGACCTCGGCGAGGCCGAGCCGCGAGAAACCAGCGACGATGCCCGGCGTGACCCATTTCCCGCGCGCATCGACGATGGTTGCGCCGGCAGGGATTCGAACCGCGGGACCCGCCGCGACGATACGGCCGTCGCGGATGACGACGGTTCCGGAAACCGGCTCGCCGCCATCGCCCTTGGCGACCATGCCGCCGGTGATGGCAATGGTTTGCGCAGCCGCGGGGACGGCGATGCCGAGCAACAGCGCGACGAGCGCGGCGCGGATCACTTGGTATCTCCTTCGCCCGGCTGGCCGAGCTCGAAGTCGCTGACCGGGCGCCGCTTGGGATCGTTGGCGTCGTACATCAACGCGCCGTCGATCCACACCCGCTCGGGCCGCGCATAGACGCTGAACGGGTCGGCGTTCCACAGCACCACGTCGGCCATCTTGCCCGGCGCCAGAGTGCCCGTCCTGTCGAGAATTCCGAGCGCCTTGGCGGGGTTCCGGCTGAGCCATTCCCAGGCAACTTCCTCGCTGATTGGGATCCCGGCGCGGCGGCCATCGGCGAGCGCTTTGGCGGCTTCCTGGTTCAACCGCTGGATTCCGTTGGGATCGTCGGAGTGGACAATGGCGCAAGCGCCGGCGTTATGGACGAACGGGATGTTCTCCTTGATCGCGTCATAGCTTTCCATCTTGAAGCCGTACCAGTCGGCCCACATCGCCGAGCAGATACCTTCCTTGGCCAGCAGGTCGGCGATCTTGTAGCTTTCGACGGCGTGGTGGAAGGCGCTGATCTTGTAGCCGAATTCGTGGGCCATATCGATCATGATGGCCATCTCGTCGGCGCGGTAGCAGTGGTTGTGAACGAGGATCTTGCCATCGAGCACGCCCTTCAGCGTGTCCATCGCGAGGTCGCGCTCGGGCATGTCGCCGCCGTTTTTCTCGTACTTGTCCCATTTGCGCTTGTAGGCCTGGGCCTTGAGCCACACGCCCCGCGTGTAGGCGATGTTGCCCATCCGGGTCTGCGGCATGTTTCCTTTCGAGCCGTAGACCCGCTTGGGGTTCTCGCCGCACGCCATCTTGAGCCCATAAGGCGCGCCCGGGAACTTCATCCCCTGGGTCGTGCGCGCGGGCACGTTCTTGAGCACCACCGAGCGGCCGCCAAACAGATTGGCCGAGCCGGGCAGCACCTGCAGCGTGGTCACGCCGCCATTGGCAAGCGCGCGGCTGAACCCCGGGTCCTGCGGCCAGACGCTGTGCTCGGCCCATACCTCGGGCCGCGCCGGGCTGGTCGCTTCATTGCCGTCGGACAGCGAGTCCACGCTCGGCGACGGATAGTCGCCAAGGTGGCTGTGGATGTCGATCACTCCGGGAGTCACGAACTTGCCGGTGCCGTCGATCACCAGCGCGCCGTCGGGAACCATCAGGTTCGGCTCGACCGCTTTCACTACCCCGTCCGCGATCAGGACATCGCCGCGGTCGAGCTTGCCACCGTCGCCGTCGAACACCGTCGCGCCGCGGATCAGCGTCACCACGCCGGGATAGCGCACGTAGGTCGAAGGGTACGGGTCCTGGTTGATGCGGATCGGCGGTGCAAGCTTGGGCTTGGGCGCGAGCCCGGCGCAGCCGGACAGGATGGCCGCGGCCATCGCCAGTCCTGCCAGCGCCCCCCGCCGACACATCAGATCGCCGCGCGCGGGCTGGTTTCCCGCTCCGGATGGACACCGGACGCCTGCGGTTCGGCGAGCTCGCTTTGCCCCGCCAAATCGTCGTCCCTGAGCTGGTCGAGATGCATCAGCTTGCGCACCAGCGGGGAGACGACCAGCACGGCGACGCCGATGGCGATCGTGATCCAGCCGATCTTGCTGTAGATCGCCAGCGTCCCGACCTTGTCCATCACGCCGCTCTCGCCGCCGGTCGCCTGGCCGATCTTGCCGGCGACGAAATTGCCGCCCGCGGTGGCGAAGAACCAGGCGCCCATGATCAGGCTCGCCATGTGCCGGGGCGCAAGACGGTTCATCGCGGAGAGTCCTACCGGCGACAGGCACAGCTCGCCGGTGGTCTGGAACAGGTAGATGAGGAAGATGAAGATGACCGGCACTGCGGCGGCCATGCCGACCGACTGCGCGCCCCACACCAGCACCAGGAACGAGAATCCCACCTGCAGCAGCGCCAGGCCGAACTTGGCGGGGGTCGAAGGCTCAAGCCCTTTGCGGGCCAGGCTCGTCCACAGCCATGCAAACAACGGTCCCAGAAGCACGATGTAGATCGGGTTGATCGACTGGAATAGCGACGTCGGCACGCCGGAGCGATCGACGAAGCGGTCGGTGAACAGGTTGAGCGAGCCGCCCGCTTGTTCGAACAGACCCCAGAATACCGGCTGCAATGCGATCAGGAAAATGATTGCGAAGATCCGGTCGCGCGGCGCGCGTTCGAGGCGGAAGGCCGCGAGCAGCACGTAGATCAAGAGCGCGATACCGCTGACGAGCAGAATCCAGCCGATCGCGTTCTGGTACTGGACCAGCGTCCATATCACCCCCACCGCGACTAAGCCGGTGACGTAGAGCAGCCACTCGAGCTTGATGCCGCCAAACGCCGGCGCGGACAGCCGGGCCGCATCGGGCGCTTCGCCGCGGCCGCGCAGAGCGGGCTTGCCCATGATGAAGATGATCAGGCCGACAACCATGCCGATGCCGGCGAGGCCAAAGCCAAACGGCCAGCCAACGGTCTCGCCGAGGTAGCCGACGATGATCGTGCCCAGGGCGGCACCGACGTTCACGCCCATGTAGAAGATCGTGTAGGCGCCGTCGCGGCGGGTATCGGTCAATCGGTAGAGCTGGCCGACGATGACCGAGATGTTGGCCTTGAGGAAGCCCGAACCGACGATGATCAGCGACAGCGCGAGCCAGAAGATGTTGATTGTCGGATCGGCCTGCTTGACCAGCGGGTCAGTCACTCCCTGCATGCCCTCGACGGCCATGAACGCGTGGCCCATCGCCAATAGGACGCCGCCGAAAATAACCGCCTTGCGCTGACCCAAATAGCGGTCGGCGAGATACCCGCCGAGCACTGGTGTGATGTACACCAGGCTGGTGTAGCCGCCGTAGATCAGGTTCGCCTTGCCGTCGTCGAACAGCCAAAACTTGGTCAGGTACAGAATGAGCAGGGCGCGCATTCCGTAATAAGAGAAGCGCTCCCACATCTCGGCGTAGAACAGGACGAACAAGCCTTTGGGATGGCCGACGACCTCGTCCGACTTGCGGCCGCTCAGCGACAGCCCGAAGGCCAGCACGGCGGCGAGGCTGATGGTGGCGATCGCGGCGATCCAGTCGCCCTCGTTCCACAACGCGATGCTTTTGAGTCCGGTCACGGCGATGCTCTCCCACATGTGGCCGTCGCGCAGCCGGCTTGTTCGGGGCGGCAACCTAACGTCGTAAATGCTCATGGGAAGCGCATTGTTGCAAACCGGTGCGGAGGTTAGACGGGCGGCCGATGCTCAACGATCGATCAACCCCGCTGTCGCTGCTCGAAACGCGCCGCTCGGCCAAGCCGCGCGACATCGTCGGACCCGCGCCGACCCCCGGGGACATGGCGCACATCCTGAGCATCGCGGCGCGCATTCCGGACCATGGCAAGCTGTCGCCGTGGCGTTTCGTCACCGTCGCCGACGACCAGCGCGACGCGTTGGCGCTGCTGCTCCATCGCGCGCTCGACGAGGAGAATTCGGAGCCGACTCCCGCGCATCACGAGAAAGCGGACCAGTTCGCGCATTACAATGGGGCGCTCGTCGTTCTCATTTCGGCACCCACCGAGAATCACAAGATCCCGGTGTGGGAGCAGCAATTGTCGTGCGGCGCGGCGGGAATGAACCTGCTGCTTGCAGCTCACGCGCTCGGCTATGTCGGCGGCTGGGTGACCGGCTGGCAGTCCTATTCGGAACGGGTCCGCGCGGCGTTCTGCGGCCCGGGCGAACGCATCGCCGGTTTCATCTTCCTCGGCCATCCGGGAGAGGAGTTGACCGAGCGCCCGCGGCCGTCGCTGGAGGAGGTTTCGCACGCCTGGTCACCGCCCCAAAAGCTTCTTAAACCTTGACCTTTTCCCGCGCTGCTGTATTATAACAGCATGACGCTTGGTTCCCAGCACGAAAAGCCGGTTTACGTCCGCCTGCGCGAGACCATCGCCGATGCGATCCTCGCCGGCCGCTATCGCGACGGCGATCCCCTGCCCTCGGTCCGCGCCTTCGCCGCCGAGCAGTCGGCCAATCCGCTGACCGTCGCCAAGGCCTACCAGGGTTTCCAGGATGAAGGGCTGGTCACCGTCAAGCGCGGGGTCGGCATGTTCGTCGCCCCCGGCGCCAGCGCCCGCCTGCGCGATTCCGAGCGCAGCCGCTTCGTCCAGGAGGAATGGCCGGCCGTCCGCGAGCGGATGAAGCGCCTCGGGATCGACCCCATCCGGCTGCTTGACCAGGAAACCGCTTAGTATTCCTGCCAACGCCGGAATCCAGTAGCGCCGGCGCATGACGCGCGTCGTGCCCTTCGGCGAGGAAGCCATTGCTGAAGCGGCGGCCCTGATCCTGAGCGGCGAGCCGGTCGCGATCGCCACCGAGACCGTCTACGGGCTGGCCGGCGACGCCACCAATCCCGCCGCGGTCGCCCGGATTTACGCTGCCAAGGGCCGGCCGAGCTTCAATCCACTCATCGTCCACGTTACGGACCTCGCCGCGGCGGAGGCGATTGGTGAGTTCGGGCCGGACGCGCTCGAGCTCGCCCGAAGACACTGGCCGGGGCCGCTGACGCTGGTGGTTCCGCTCCGGCACGACGCCGGCATCGCCGCGCTGGTCACCGCCGGCCTGCCGACGATTGCGCTGCGCGTGCCCGGCCATCGCGCGATGCAGGCGCTGCTGCGGGCGACCGGTCGGCCGCTGGCCGCGCCGTCGGCCAACGCCAGCGGCTCGATCAGCCCGACCCGCGCGGAACATGTCGCGAATAGCCTAAGCGGAAGGGTTGCGCTGATCGTCGACGACGGCCTCACCCAAAGCGGAATCGAGTCGACCATCGTGGCGGCTACCGGCGGGCCCTTGCGCCTGCTTCGGCCCGGCCCGATCGCCATCGACGCCGCAGCGGCGGCCGCGCCGGGGAATCGCGTCGAGTCCCCGGGACAGCTCGAAACCCATTACGCGCCGGCCAAACCCCTGCGGATCAATGTGACCGACTCCACGGAAGATGAATATTGGGTTGGCTTCGGGCCGGTCGCCGGCAACGCCAGCCTCAGTCCTTCGGGCGACCTCACCGAGGCGGCGGCACGATTGTTCGACCTGCTCCACCTCGCCGACGCATCGCCGAAAGCACGGATCGCCGTCGCCCCGGTGCCAGACAAAGGCCTTGGCGCTGCGATCAACGACCGCCTGCGCCGCGCCGCAGGCTCACGCGGTTAGGCGCTTGCCGCAGTCTCCTTGACCCTCGTCTGGAAGCTCTTGCGCAATTTATTGAGCTTGGGCGGGATGATCGCCAGGCAATAGGGATTGCGCTGGCCCTCGCCGCTCCAATAATCCTGGTGATAGTCCTCGGCCGGATACCATTCGGCCGCGGGCTCGATGGTGGTCACCACGCGCCCGTCGTTCGCCTCATTGGCGCGGGCGATCGCGGCCCGCGCGGCTTGCTCCTGCTCGGGCGATTGGGGAAAGATCGCCGAACGATACTGGGTGCCGATGTCGTTGCCCTGCCGGTTGAGCTGGGTCGGGTCGTGGGTGGCGAAGAAGATGTCGAGCAGATCGTCGTAGCTGAGCTGTTCGGGGTCGAAGGTGATGCGGATCGCCTCAGCATGGCCGGTATCGCCGCCGCAGACCTGTTTGTAGCTGGGGTTGACGGTCTCGCCGCCGGTGTAGCCGCTCTCCACCGATTTGACGCCGACGAGATCGAGAAACACCGCTTCGGTGCACCAGAAGCATCCGCCCGCGAGAATTGCCACTTGCTCAGCCATCAATCCGCTCCTTTGCGTGGAGCACCGAAGATAGGCTCGGCCGGGGCGGCGTTAAAGGGTCCTCGGCTGGTAGTTCGCTTTGAGGCTGGCCATTTCGAGCCGTTTTCCGACCCATTCGGAAAGCTCCTGGAAACCCAGCTCGCGGTCGAACACGATGCCGGCGCGCCGATCGGAGAACCAGCGGACCTGGCCCTTGATCGGCCGCAGGCTCTCGACCACGACGACGACGTCTTTGCCGACGCAATATTCCTCGATTGGTTCGACCTTCATGCCGCCCAGCGAGATGTCGTGGACATCGACTGTGTAATAAAGCTTGCCGACCCGGATCGACGCCTTGCAGCTAACGTCCAGCCGCGGCGGGCGCGGACGAAAACCGTGGCGCGGCTTGCGCCCGGCAAGGAGCTCGCCGAGGTCGACGTTCTGGTCGAACTTCAAGCCGATGCTCCCCTCGCGAATCCAGACCACGGTCGAAGGAATCTTCTGAGACGACAGCTCGACCATGACGTGCTCGCCGACCGGCGGCGGGGTCTGTGCCGTATCCGCGGACAGGCCGCCGGCGGAGATGTTGCGCACTCGAATCAGCTGCTCGCTGCTCTCTCCGGCCAGCTTCGCCACCCGAAGCGTCGGCAGGACCCGGTCGTCGGCTCGGCGCTCGCACGGCCGCGGCACCGCGGTCGACAGCGTGAAAGTGGTCGACTCGAAGGTGCCGTCCTCCTGGTTCCACACCGTTGCCGGCTTCTTTCGAATGAGCGATCCGAACATTCGAAGGTTCTCCAAAGGCTTGAGAAATCGCACCAAAACGGGACTTTAAGTGGCCCATAGTTAAAAAGCCGTTTCATTCGTTTGACCTAACTGGCTCAAAGGGCGCAGTGCGCGCGACGGGAGGAGAGGGATTGGTGGCAATGAAGCAGCCCCGGCTGCTGCTGGTAGACGATGAGCCGGCGCTGGCCGATTTCGTCGCCAACGCCGCTCGCGAATGCGGCTTCGAGCCGGTCCTCACGTCCGACGACGAGCAATTCCGCCGCAGCTTTGTCGAAGATTGCCCGGACACCGTCGTCCTCGACCTCGGAATGCCCGGGATGGACGGCGTCGAGCTGCTCCGCTTCCTCGCCGCAGAAAGCTATCGGTCGCCAGTCCTGATCATCAGCGGATTCGACCGCCGGGTGCTCGAAAGCGCCTTCCGCCTCGGCGAGGCGCTCGGGCTGGCAATGGCCGGCCCGCTCGAGAAACCGGTTCGGCTGGAGGCGCTCGAGGCGGTCCTGACCGAGCTGAGATCGACGCTGGTGCCATGACGCCGCGGCCCGAGCTGGCCCTGGTCGAAGGCTTCGAGCGGGCGCTGATCAATAACCGGCTGCACATGGCCTACCAGCCCAAGGTGCGAATGCGCGACGGCGCGCTGACGCGGGTCGAGGCCCTGGTCCGCTGGGAGGATTCCGAGTTCGGCTCGGTGCCGCCGTCGCGCTTCGTGCCGCTCGCGGAGAAGCACGGCCTGATCGAGGAGCTGACCCAGTGGGGGCTCCGGACCACGCTTCGCCAATGGCTCAAATGGCGCGAGCAAGGGATCGACACCTGCCTGGCGTTCAACATCTCGGCGCTGAGTCTCGAGCAGCTCGATTTCCCCGACCTGGTCGAACGGATGTGCCGCGCGCTCGCCGTTCCGACCGACCGGCTGGTGATCGAACTGACCGAAGGCGCCACCCTGCCGCTGATCAAGCTGATGGACACGCTGACCCGCTTCCGGATCAAGGGCATCGGCCTCGCCATCGACGATTTCGGAACCGGTTATTCGTCGCTGATGCAGCTCCGCCAACTGCCGTTCACCGAGGTCAAGATCGACCGCTTCTTCGTCAACGACGCGGTCGAATCCGAGGATTCACGGCTGATCGTCAAAGCCATCATCGACTTGGCGCAGGGGCTTGGCCTGACCGCGACCGCGGAAGGGGTCGAGACGGTCGAGCAACTGCGGCTGCTGCGCGAGCTCGGCTGTGATGTCGTCCAGGGTTATCTCGTGTCGCGTCCGCTCAAGCCGGACTCGCTATACGACTGGAAGCATGAGTTCAGGGATCGCTGGCCGCTGCTGATCGAAGACGAAGGCCTGGCCCTATGGAGCCACGTCGAAGCGGACCCCCTGGGCCAACGGTAGGTCGCGGCCGTAATTGATGGTGTTGGTCGAGCGCCGCATATAGACGCGCCAGCTGTCGGAGCCGCTCTCGCGCCCGCCGCCGGTCTCCTTCTCGCCGCCGAACGCGCCGCCGATCTCGGCGCCCGACGGCCCGATGTTGACGTTGGCGATGCCGCAGTCGGACCCCGCCGCTGAGATGAACCGCTCGGCTTCACGCAGATCGGTGGTGAAGATCGAAGACGACAGCCCCTGTCGGACCGCATTGTTGAGGGCGATTGCCTGGTCAAGCTCGGCGTAGCGCAGCACGTAGAGGATCGGCGCGAACGTCTCCTCGAGCACGGCCCCCTGCTGCGCCGGCACCTCGACGATCGCCGGCCGCACATAATATCCGCCGGGAACGGCCTCGACCCGCTCGATGGATTCGCCGAGCACGCTGGCCATCGCGTCAAACGCGGCCTCGTCGATCAGCGGACCGATGAGCGTATTGGGGTCGCGCGGATCGCCGATCGGCGCACGTGCGAACAGGCCGCGCAACAGCGCCACCAGTTCATCGGCGATGCTGTCGTGGACGATCAGGCGTCGCTGCGTAGTGCAGCGCTGGCCCGCCGTCCCCGCCGCTGAAAATAAGATCGCCCGCTCGGCCAAATCGAGGTCGCCGCTTGGGCTGACGATCATCGCATTGTTGCCGCCAAGCTCGAGCAGCACGCGGCCGAACCGCTGGGCAACGCGCGGTCCCACGCTGCGCCCCATGGCGGTCGACCCGGTCGCCGAAACCAGCGCGATGCGCGGGTCGTCGACCAAAGCTTCGCCGACCTCGCGTCCGCCCTGGACCAGCTGCAGCAACCCGTCGGGCGCGTCACCGAACCGCTCCAGCGCGCGTTTCGCCAATGCCATCGTCGCCGCGGCGGTCAGCGGCGTCTTCTCGCTCGGCTTCCAGATCACCGGATCGCCGCAGACCAGCGCCAGCGCCGCGTTCCACGCCCACACCGCGACCGGGAAATTGAACGCGCTGATCACCAGCACCGGCCCCAATGGGTGCCATTGCTCGACCATCCGGTGGTCGGGACGTTCGCTGGCGATGGTCAGGCCATAGAGCTGGCGCGACAGCCCGACCGCGAAGTCGCAGATGTCGATCATCTCCTGGACCTCGCCGAGGCCCTCGGAGACGATCTTCCCGGTTTCGAGCGTCACCAGCCGGGCGAGCGGCTCCTTCGCGCCGCGCAGTTCTTCGCCCAGCAAACGCACCAGCTCACCGCGGCGCGGCGCCGGCACGCTGCGCCATTCGAGAAAGGCCCCCGAAGCCCGCCCGGCAGCTCGGTTCGGATCGCCTTGCGCCACCCGGCCAATCGGCTGCCCATCGATCGGCGAAATACTGACCAGTTCGCCCGTAGAACCGTCGACCCCGAGCTGTTTGAGAAGCTCGGCGGCTTCCTCGGCCGGGCTCACGACAGCATCTCCCGCGCTCGGGCCATCGCCGCGACTCCGGCGTCGATCGTTTCGTCGCGCTTGGCGAAGCACAGGCGGACCATGTGGCGCGGCGGGTCGGCTTCGGCGAAGGCCGACAGCGGCACCACCGCAACCCCGGCCCGTTCGACCGCGGCCGCGGCGAACGCCTCATCGTCAAGGACGAGGCCGGATGCCTGAAGGTCGACGCACTGGAAATAGGTCGATGCGCTGTCGAGCACCGCATAGCCGGCTGCCTTCAATCCTTCGGCCATCCGGTCGCGGGCCCGGGCAAAGGCGCGGCGCATCGGCTCGACCCAGGCGTCACCCTCATCGAGCCCGAAGGCAACCGCGGCCTGCAAATTTGGTGCCGTCGCGAAGGTCAGGAACTGGTGCGCGCGGGCGGCGACGCTGGCCATGTCCGGCTGCGCCACCATCCAGCCGACCTTCCATCCAGTCAGCGAAAAGATCTTGCCCGCCGAGCCGATCTTGATCGTGCGCCCGGCCATTCCGGGCAGCGTCGCCAGCGGCGTGAAACGCTGGCCGTCGAGCAGGATATGCTCCCACACTTCATCGCTGATGACGGTCAGGCCGTGGCCGCGCGCCGCCGCGGCCACCGCCTCCAGCTCGTCGGCGTCGAACAGCCGCCCGGTCGGATTGTGCGGATTGTTGAAGATCATTGCGCGGGTCTGGCCGGTCACCGCGGCCTCGAGCGCCGCGCGATCGATGCGCCAGTGCGGCGGCTTCAGCGCGACTTCGCGCACGATCCCGCCGGCGCGGCGGACCATCGGCGCATAGCTGTCGTAGGCGGGAATGAAGATGATCACTTCGTCGCCCGGACTGACGGTTGCGAGGATGGCTGCTCCGAGCGCCTCGGTCGCGCCGCTGGTCACACAGATGTGATTGGCATCGAGCGCCAGCCCATGGTGGCGGTTGTAATGCGCCGCGACCGCCTCGCGCAGTTGCGGCAGCCCGCGCGACGGCGGATACTGGTTCGAGCCCTCCTTCACCGCCCGCGCCGCGGCATCCAGGATTGGCTCCGGCCAGCCGAAATCGGGAAAGCCCTGGCCGAGATTGATCGCCTTGTGCTGGGCGGCGAGCCCCGACATGCGCTCGAACACGCTGGTCGCCATGGTTTCGTAAAGCGGGTTCAAGCGTCGCCTTCCTGACTGATTGGGCAACGCCATAGCCCGGGGCCACCGCTCTGGTGAAGGGTGCGTTATGGCCGGCGGTACCGCGTCCAGTTTTGCAAGGCGCAGGGCGGGCCCGGGATGATTTCCCCCGGTTGGAGACCGCGCACGCGGTCGCCGCGGCAATATTCACCAACGCCGGCGTCGACGATCAATGTGCTCAAGGGAGCGATCCCCGGACAGGATGAGTCAAGCCGGTTGACCCACAATGTGCGGCCGCTCTCGTAGGCGAGCGTCCTCGAATCGATCACTCTCAAGTTCGCGCTCGAATTGCTAGGGATGCAGGTCTTGACCGGACCGGCGACGCGCCCGGCGAGCTCGCGTGCAAAAGCGTCGCCGCTCCCCGCCGTCGGCGCGGCCGGAGCGCAGCCCGCGAGCGCGAGCAACAGGATGAGTCGGCGCATGAGTGAGGCCGTTACTATAAATTGGGCCGCCGCGCACTTTGCACGCCGATTCCGCGCGCCCGGCAGCCAGCGCGGTTACTACGGCGTCGGTCTGTCGAGCAGTTTCCGCACTGCGTTGGCAGCGGTTGAGACGGTGTCGGTGACGGTGCAGGCGATCGGCGAGTCGACGGTCCCGACGAGATCGTGGAGCGACAGGAGGTGCCAGAAGTTCGGCAGGTCCGGATACGGCCGGGGCTTCAACCGATTCCGGTCGAGCCACGCGCTGACCCGGCCGCGTAACGAAGGCGCGATCCTGATCATCCCGACCGGCTTTCCAGTCAGCATCGCCTCGGCCAGCATCGAAACGCTATCGGCGGTCACGTAGATCTCGTCGCTTCGGGCGAGGAGGACTGGAAACCGTGGGAAATCCTCGACCATCGCATGGCGAGTTCCCGCGAGGCATTGGGCGAGCGAATGCCGAGTCCTGGCGTCGGTCCGCGGGCTGGTGACGACGACGATCGTGCCCCCGTCATGTTCGCACCGCAACTTGTCGACGCCGATTGCGCGGATCAGTTCCGCGCGGTCGATCTTCCAGTTGCGGGTCGGCCCGCCGATTGCAAACAGCCGGTGCGGATGAGGGTACCCGCGCAACCATTGCTCTTCATTGTCCGAGACGGTCACGCACGCGGCGGGATTGCCGATCGGCAAGGGCAGCGCGAGGACATTGGGCGCCGGGTCCCGAGCGTATTGAGGCGTGGTGATCACCAGGTCGAGGTCCGAGATGTCCGACCGGGGATTGCCGATCTGCACCAGCCTGGTCGCTCCGCCCGCCTGATGCCGGATGTAGCGCGCGACCGGAACGCTGCCGTAGCCGACGCCGATGACGAGATCCGGCCACGGCGGCTTGATCAAGCGGCGGGCGCTCCGCGTCAGGGAAATCAGGCGCGCGCCCCTGAGGAAGCGAGGCAGCCGCCGCAGCTGATTGTAGGCCAACAGCTTGGTCTCGAACGGCAGTCCGAGTCCTTCGGCGAGCGCGAGCAACTGGTTGTTGTCCCCAAGCCGGTTGCCGAGCATCAGCCACACCAATGGCTGCGCCCGGGGCGGCGCGATATTCTCGTCAAGCTGTTCGTGCACCGGACTGACCAGGCCCAGCAAGTCGCCTTGCTGATCCATCAGAAGGCCGCGATTCGCTCCGGGTTGACCTCGGCACCAGCCGCATGAGGCCGCTGTTCCTTCCACCAGCAACTGAACATCGCGATCGCGTACAGTGTCCGCCCGTGATTGACGGTGCCGGCGCGATGTTCGTCGAACAGGCGTTCGACGCCTTGCGGGTCGAGAAATCCGGCATCGGCCGCTCCGGACGAGCGCCAAGCATCACGAGCGAATTCGTTGAATCCGCCGACGAACCAGTCGGCGAGCGGCATCTGGAAGCCGAGCTTGGGCCGATCGAGCGCACCGGGCGGCAGCCATGGCTCGACCGCTCGCCGCAACACATATTTTCCGACATTGCCCTTGAGCTTCAGATCCGAAGGAACGGTCAGTGCCCAGTCGACAAAGCTGTGCGACAGGAACGGCACGCGCGCTTCGAGCGAATGGGCCATCGACGCCCGATCGAGCCGCTGGAGCAGCGACGCCGGCATGTGGACCGTCAAGTCGCCCATCATGAATTGATCGAGCGACGAGAGCTTGCGCTGGCCAAGCTGGGGGAAATCTTCGGCCGCAAGGCCGGCGAGGCTGCTGCCGGCGTCCTGCCGGAGCCAGAATCCGCGATCGTAAATGCGGGCGCGAACCGCCGGCGAAGTGATCGTTACCGCGGCGAAGAACCGCTCGTAGCCACTGTCCAGCAGCGCCCCGTCGCGAAAGCGCTGAGCATGCTGGCGAAGGTAATTGAGCTTCCTCGACGAAAATTCCGGGAGATGGTCGAGAAGCTTGAGACCGCCCAGCGCCCGCACCGCCGGCCGCAGCCGATCCATCCATCGCCCCCAACGCTGGCGGTTGTAGCCCACGAACAGCTCGTCGCCGCCCTCCCCGCACAGCACGACCTTGACGTGCTCGGCGGCGGCTTTGGAAAGATACCACAGCGGAATGGCCGAATTGGCGGCCGATGGCTCGTCGAACGAGAGCTGGACGGCCGGCAGGACATCGGCGGCGGTCTGGGGTTCGATCGGCAGCACAATATGCTGGGCGCCGAGGTGCTCGGCGACATTCCGCGCTGCTTGCGTCTCATCGATGCTCGATCCCGGGAAGCCGGCGGTGAAGACCTTGAACCCAGGCGGCGAGGATCGTGCCATCGCCGCGGCAATCGCGCCGGAATCGACGCCGCCCGAGAGGAACGCTCCAACCGGGACATCGGACAGCATGTGCTGCTGGACGGTCCCGAGGACACGATCCCGGGTTTCGTCGATCCACTGGCGTTCGGAGAGCCCGCTGCGGACCTGGACGCGGGCCCGCCAGAAGCAGCGAGTCACCGCTTCTCCGGTCGGGCCAACGCGGACAACGTGCCCGGGCTCGACCGTGCGCACCTGGCTGAAGATCGAACGGGGACCGAGCACGTGCCCGAAGCTGAAGAAGTCGTGGACCCCGCGCTCGTCCATATCGAAACGGTGGCCGGGTAGCACTCGAAGCGCGGTGATCTCCGAAGCGAAGGCGAGGCCGCCAAGCTGCTCGGTCACGAACAGCGGCTTGATCCCGAGCGGATCGCGGGCGAGGCACAAGGTCCTTGAGACACGATCCCAAATCGCGGCCGCGTACATGCCCTCCAACCGGAGCCAGGCGTCGTCGCCCCAGCGAATGTAGCTTGCCAGCAGGGTCTCGGTGTCGCTGCGCGTACGGAAGCGATACTGTCCCTCGAGTTCCTTGCGCAACTCGAGGTGGTTTACGATTTCGCCGTTGCAGACGATCGAATAGCGGCCATCCTCGCTCGAAATCGGCTGGTGGCCACCCGCGACGTCGAGGATGCTCAGCCGCCGCATGCCGAAGCCGAAGTCGGCGTCGATCAGGGACCCCGAGTCATCCGGGCCGCGGGCTTTCATGCGCTTGCACTGGCGGGCGATTGCCTCGCGCGGCACCGGCCTCCCGCCCCTTCTGTACCAGCCGGCGATGCCGCACATACTCGTTCCAACCCCCGCAAGGCCCCTCGAGTGAGGGACGGCAAGGAGGGCGGATTTCCGCACACTTCAGTCGGGCTAATCTGTTTGCGTGGGCTGAACCGGTTGCTCCAAAAGCTGAATGACCCGGAGGGCGACCTCGGCAGCCAGGTCGGGCAATGCGGCGGCGCTGGGCTTTTCCAGGGTTCCGGCATGGCCGTTCTTCTCGAGCGCCACCCAGAAGAAGCGCAGGTCGCGCGGGTACACCCTGCGCCCGGGCCACAGCCGGTCCGCCAGGCCCATGGTGGTGCGTCCCACGAGGGTCGCGCGGATCGGCAGCAGGCCGACCGGCTTGGCGGTGACAATGGCGTCCGAGACCATCGCCACGCTGTCGGCGGTGACGAAGATCGTGTCGGCCGCCGCAAGCAGCGCTGGGTACGAGGGCGGCCCTTCACTGGGTACCAGCATCGCCGGTGCACGCGTACCAATAAGCGCCTGCCGCACGGCGCCCAGCACCGCCGCGGGCGTTCGCGGGCTGCCGACCACCAGCACCGATCCCCCGTCACGCGCCGCGGCTTCGAGGAGATGCGACAGGGCCGCCAGCACATCTCTCTTGTCCAATGTCCAATAAAGTGTCGGGCCGCCCAGGATCAGAAGACGACGGGGCGCAGGGAAGAGTTCGATAATCGCGTCATCGGCGCTGTCCGAGGCTGAAGTCGCTCTGGCGCGGGTGAGCGCGAACGGAATGCGCAGCACGTTGGGGCGGTCCGGCACCGGATATTCCGGCGTCGGGACGACCAGGTCGAAGCGGGCCGGCGACAGGCGCGGATAGCCGAGGTGGACCGCGCGCGTCCGCCCGCCCGAGCGGCGCCGGATCGCCTGCACCACCGGAACGCTACGGTGGCCGGTCGAGATAGTCAGGTCGGGGGGATCGCCCGACACGTCGGCACGCGAATCCCGGACAAGGCTGCGCAACGTGGCGCCGAGCAGTCGCGGCTGCAGCCGCCGCCACTGATTGTAGCGCAAGGATTTGACCTCGAACGGCAAGCCAAGCGCTTCGGCGAGCGCGAGAACCTGGTTATTGTCTCCCCGGTGCGCGCCAAGCAGGGCCCATACGCGTTTCGGGGCTTCGGCCGACATTCGAGACGTTCCTTGCCCGAGGGAGTGGCGGGGCCTAGTTTTACGGGCGGCATTTGTCACCGCTCACGTGAAGGTAAGCGAAATCCAATCGGCTTCAAAGGATGTGACGGGCGGACTCGCAGCCGTGTTCGAGGCTCATCGTCACGCGCTCCGCCGCTTCCTGGTCGCCCGGCGGGCGCTGCCGGAAGAGGCCGACGACATCCTCCAGGAAGTGTTCCTCAAGATCGGCAAGCTGCCGACCGGGCCGATCGCCGATCCGCTGGCCTATCTCTACCGCATCGCGGACAATCTCCTGCTCGACTTGCGCCGGGCGCAGAGCCGCAGGAACGTCCGCGAAGAGGCCTGGACGGCGGCCCGGCACGGCGCCGGCGAGATCGACGACCAGCCTTCCGCCGAGGACCGGATGATCGCCCGGGAGCGACTAGGCCTCATGCAACAGGCGTTGTCGCGACTACCCGAGCGGACGGTGACCGCCTTTCGCCGCTTCCGGCTCGATGGAATCGGGCAAAAGCAGATCGCGGCCGAGCTGGGCATCAGCGTCAGCGCGGTCGAGAAGCATTTGCAAAGGGCTTACCGGGCGGTGCTCGAAGCGCGGTACGAGCTCGATGCGGAAATGCCGGCGGCGCGGCGTCCAATCCATGAGGGGGACTGACACATCTGGACTCAGGACCACTGGAACGACGCGATTGAGTGGCGACTTCGGCTTCGCGGCGGCGCGGCCGAAGACTGGGCAAGCTTTACCCAATGGCTCGAGCAGGATCCGGCCAATGCAGCGGCGTACGATCAGGTCGCGCTGCTCGACGACGACCTGGACTCGCCGGCCTTCGCGGATGTCGCGGCGGTGCCTGAAGTTTACCCGAAGTCCACACCACGCCTGCGACGGCTTGCGCTTGCGGTCGCAGTCGCCACAGCGTTCGCGCTGGTCGCTTTCTTGTGGCAGCCGTGGTTGCAACCCGCTCCAGGATATCAGATTGCCACGGTCCAGGGCGAACACCGCACGGTCCAGCTCGCCGACGGAAGCTCGGTTGCGCTCAACGGCAACAGCCGGTTGTGGATCGCGAGCGCGAACGGCCGGGAGGCGGAGCTCCTTCGCGGCGAGGCCCTGTTCAACATTCGGCACAATGCGCAGCGGCCGTTCGTCCTCCGGCTGGGTGACGACCGGATCCAGGACCTGGGCACCGTGTTCAACGTGGTCCGGGACCGGCAAAGCCTCAAAGTGGAGGTCGTCGAGGGTGCCGTCAGCTACCGCCGCGGAGGGAATGGCCTGCAACTCAATGCCGGCCAGACGCTCGACATCCTGCCGACGGGAGACGCCGCCGTCGGCCGAAAGCGGCCATCCGCGATCGCTTCATGGCGCGCTGGACAATTGGTCTATGAAGGGGTGCCGGTCGCCGAGGTCGCCAAGGATCTCGGCCGGAACCTGGGAGTGACCGTCTCGGTCGCTCCAGGCCGGGCCCTCCAGCCATTCACCGGCTCGGTTCATATTGCGGGCCATGCGCGAGAGGTCGTGCCCCAGTTCGCATCGACCATCGGCGCCCGCGCTCGCCAATCGGGAGGCGACTGGCTAATCGAATAGGATGAGAGTCCGCAGCGCCGAACGGATCATTGCGTTTGCGCTGCTTCTCGCTCTTTCCACGCCGGCGGCCGCGGCGCCGATCCCGTTCGATATCCGCGCCGACACCCTCGGCCAAGCGCTGATCGCGCTCGGCCAGCAGGCCCATATCACCATCGGCCTGACCGATCCTCAAGCTGCCGCAACGCGGTCTCGCGCCGTCCATGGACGAATGGAACTCCGCCAGGCGCTGACGAAATTGCTCGCCGGTACCGGCTACACATTCATCATCCGCGGCGGCGCGGTCCGCATCGTTCGCGCCGTCGCTGAACGGCCGCATCCAATGCCGAGCTCTCCCAAAGTGCATCCAGCGCGGCCCGTCGCCAGCGAGGAAATCATCGTGAGCGCCAGCAAGCAGCACGTCGCATTGACGCAATTTGGCGGAACCGTCCAAGTGATCGAGCTTAGCCGATCGGACTTGAGCCGGGTCGGCGCGCAGGGCAGCGAAGCGATCCTTGCCCGGCTGCCGGTACTCGCCTCGACCAGTCTCGGGCCGGGTCGCGACAAGCTCTACATCCGCGGCGTCGCCGACAGCAGCTTCAATGGTCCGAGCCAGTCGATCGTCGGCCTCTACCTCGGCGACGTGCGCTTGACCTACAACGCACCCGATCCGGACCTTTCGCTTTACGACATGGACCGGGTGGAGCTGCTCGAGGGACCGCAGGGAACGCTCTACGGAAACGGCTCGCTCGGCGGGATTCTGAGGTTGGTGCCGAAACGCCCCGACTTCGCCGGTGTCTCCGGATTCGCGTCCGCCGGCGGCGTGACGACCAGCCATGGCGGAACTGGCGGCGACGCCAGCGGCATGCTGAATCTTCCACTGGTTGCCAATAAAGTGGTGTTGCGCGCGGTCAGTTACGCGTCGCGCAATCCAGGGTACATCGACGACATTCGGCTCGATCGCCGCGATATCAACCGGACCGACACGGTCGGTGGCCGAGCGGCCTTGCGCATCGACCCGGGCGACGATTGGGACATCGAGATCGGCGTCCTCGCCCAGGGCATAAGCGGCCGCGACGGGCAATATGCGTTGTCCACCCTTCCCCCGCTCAAGCGCGCAGCCAATTTCGCGCAGCCGTTCGATAATGACTATCGTCTCGGCTCGATTACCGTTCGCAAGCAGCTGCACGGGATGGAGTTGGTGAGCGCGACCAGCCTGGTTCAGCACGACCTGGAAACACGGTTCGACGCAACCGGCTTTCCCGGCACCAGCGGGCCGCAGTTGTTCGTCGAGGATCTCGGCATCACGATGATATCCCACGAGACTCGCCTGTCGCGGGCCAATGCGCGCGACGGGGGTTGGGTCGGCGGAGTGAGTCTGGTCCACGACATCGGGGACGTCTCGCGCAAGCTCGGGCCCGCCAACGCGCTCGTGTCGCTATCGCGTCTGCGCAACGTGCTGACCGAAGCCGCTGTGTTCGGGCAGTACAGCCATCCCCTGACCCCACGACTGCTGCTCACGGTGGGCGGCCGCATGACCTACAACCGTGAAGCTGGCGGACTGGTCGATGAAGCGGCCGACATGAACGAGTCCAAACGCGAAAGCCTGCGCTTCACGCCAAGCGCGGCGATGACCTTCCAGCTGGCACGCAGGTCGGTCGCTTACGTTCGCTTCGCCCAGGCCGATCGAGCCGGCGGACTTGCCATATCCGACGGCGGCACCGTCCGCCGGTTCGAGACCGATTCCCTGACTTCGATGGAGGCCGGAATCCGACTGGGACAACTGTCTCGCGAGCGCCTCGCCTTCTCCGCGTCGGTCTCCCACGCGCGCTGGAAAGACGTCCAGGCTGACCTGATCGACCCCGCGGGCCTACCATTCACGGCCAACCTCGGCGACGGCCGGATCAATGGCTTCGAAATGGAGGCGGCATGGCGCCCGGTTCGCGAACTCACCTTCGAGCTTGCGACGTTCGTCAACGAATCGTCCATCCACACCGTCGATTCCGAACTCTTTCCGCTCGAAGGAGGCGATCTTCCCAACATCGCCGATGCCGGAGCGCGCGGTTCTGTGCAGTTCCAGCGGCAACTCGGGCCCGGCGTGACATTGGGCCTGACTGGGTCTGTACGTTATGTCGGCAAATCGCGGCTCGCAGTGGGCGACCCGCTCAATCTCAAGCAGGGCGGCTATGCCCAGGCCGACGTGGGCGCCCGGCTCGACCTCGGCCGCATCGGCGTCTCGCTCGACGTAACCAACGCCGCCGATGTGCGGGGCAATCGCTTCTCATTGGGGAATCCGTTCTCGGTCACTCAAGGCAACCAGCTCACGCCGCTTCGGCCGCGCACTCTAAGGTTGGGCGTCGACGCCACTTTCTAGCGATGCGGCCGCGACCTCCTGGGGCGTGCCGGACTCGAGCGGCCGCGCGAGCAGCTGGCGAGCCGACAGTGCGAGCTGGACGAAAATCACGATCGACGTGACGATCGCGGCGATCGCCGCCCCGGTCGCCCCAACCGTCGGCAGCAGCACGGCGAGCAGCAGCGCATAGACTGCGGCGCCGACTGCCCGCGACCGGAGCACGCGACCGGCCCGGCCATGGGCATTGTGGAACGGCTCGAGCGCGAAGCCCGTGAGGTCGATCGCGGCGGCAATGGCCAGCAGGAACAAATAGAAATGCGCGAAAGCGAACTGCGGGCCGGCGACCAGGCGCAGAATCAGCGACCCGCCGAGCCCGGCGATGACGACCAGCACCAGCGCCAGGGATGCCGCGATCCAGGTGATGCGCTTGAATACAGCGATGAGGGTCGCGCGGTCGTTGCTCGCGACCAGCCGCGCGAGCTCGGGGTACAGCGCCCGGGTAATGGTCTCGACCGGCTTGGCGATGCCCCTGGCGATGCGGTCGGCGATGCGGAAGCCGCCGGCCGCGGCGGGTCCGGCGACCGCGCCGACCGCCAGCGTCCCGGTCTGCATCCAGAACATGCTGAGCGAATTGGACAGGTTGGTCTGCCACATGAAGCGCCAGATCCGCGGATTCTCGCCCACCGTGCGGGTGAAAGCAGAGCGGCCGATCGATAGCCGCGATCCGTGGATCGCCATGACGGCGACCCACCCCGCAATCGCCTGGGCCAGCGCCGCGATCGCCCACACCGTCAAAAAGGCGACGACGCCGCCGTTCAACGCCCACACGCCGATCGCGCCGATCAGCCTCACCAGCGGCGCCACCGCCTCGGTCATCGTCAGCAGGTCGAAGCGGTCGACCAGACGCAGCATGCCGGTCGCGGTCGCCCCGGTCGAAAGCAGCAGCACGGCGCCGAACAGCGCCGCCCGGTTTTGCTCTTCCGCCGACCAGTGGAGCAGAGGCCCGGCGAGGTGGACACCGAGCACGGCGAGCGCCGCCCCGATCAACGCGCTGGCTGCGTCGAGGGTCGCGGTGAAGCCGACCAGCCGGGCCAGGCGATCGGGCCGATTCTCGGCGAGGTGAAGAGCGCCGAAGCGGATCACTCCCTTCCACGACTGGAACTGGACGAGGTTGGCTATCAATTGGCCGTAGGTGAGGATCAGGGTGAACGTGCCGAAACGGTCGGGGCCCATGGCCCGGGCGGCAATCGCCAGATAGGCGAGGCTGACCACCCCGGCAAAACCGCGCCCGCCCAGCAGCCAGCCGATATTGCGCCCCATGCGCATGAATACGCTCCCCCGAATGGCGCGCGCGGGGGCGAGCGCGTCAACTTCGGCTCCGGCTTGACGGTCGGTCACGATTTTCCCGTTAGCGGCCATTCGGGCACACGGACAGCGGGTCGACAAACGCAGCGGCCGCGGATGAGCATAAGTACCAACGAACCCGGGGGCTGGCTGGGGCGGCAGGATTCGAACCTGCGAATGCCGGTACCAAAAACCGGTGCCTTACCACTTGGCGACGCCCCAGCAGGACGAGAGCGCGAGCGCGCGATCGCGGCGCTTATAGCTGCGCCGGTTGGGCTGAAAACCCCTTAGCGGTCGGCCCTACCCGTTCGAAAGCCGACCATTGACGGTGTCGTCGTAATCCTTGGCGAGTTGCCGCGACAGGTCGCCGACCGCGAAGTTCCACGGCCCCGCCGCGCCGACGAAGGACACTTCCGCCGCGCTCCCCGTGAGGAACATCTGCTCGAAGGTTTCTAACTCCTCGGGCCAGATCGCGCGCTCGATAACTTCAATTCCGCGGTTGCGGGCGAGGTCCATCACCGTGCGGCGTGTGATCCCGTCGAGGAAGCAATCGGGCGTCGGCGTGTGCAGTTCATTGCCGCGGATGAAGAAGACATTCGCGCCGGTCGCTTCGGCCACCTGCCCGCGCCAGTCGAACATCAACGCATCGTCATAGCCGCGGCTTTCGGCCTGCTGCCGCGACAATGTGCAGATCATGTACAGCCCGGCCGCCTTGGAATGCACCGGCGCAGTATACGGAGCCGGGCGCCGATAGCGGGCAATGTCGAGTCGGATGCCCTTTTCGGCCAGTTTGGGATCGAAATACTTGCCCCATTCCCACGCCGCGATCGCCAGGTGCGGCTTGGTGCCCTGTGCCGAAACGCCCATCATCTCCGAGCCGCGCCAGGCGACCGGCCGCATGTAGGCATCGACCAGCTTGTTGGCCTTGAGGACTTCCTTGCAGGCGGAGTCGATCTCGGCGACGCTCCACGGGATTTCGAAGCCAAGGATCCTGGCGCTTTTGTGAAGCCGTTCACTGTGCTCGTGGAGCTTGAATATCTCGCCATTATAGGCACGCTGGCCTTCGAACACCGACGACGCATAATGTAAAGCATGGGTGAGGACGTGGACGTTGGCCTCGCGCCACGGGACGAGCTTGCCGTCGAACCAGATCCATCCATCGCGGTCGTCGAAGTTACGCTGCTCGGCCATCTATTCGTCCTTGTACCGAATGGCGCCTAATGCAGCGTGGTCTCGGCGGCAACAAAATCGGCTCGCGCCTCTTCGGCAAGCTCCGCGCCGCGCCGCGCCGCAGCTTCGATCGCGACGCCGATCAATGCGTCGAAAACGTCGTCGCGGTCGAGCACTTCAAGGCCGGCCACGGTGGTTCCGTTGGGGCTCGCGACCCGCCGCGCGATGGCGTCCATGCTTTCATTATTTGAAGCGGCCAACCATCCTGTCCCGAAGACTGTTTCGAGCGCTACCGTCGCGGCAATGTCCGGATCGAGCCCGCGCTGGACCCCGGCCTTGGTCAGCGCGGCGATGAAGCGCGCCACATAGGCCGGACCGGCACCTGCGACCGAGCCGATCGCCGCCAGTTCAGCCTCGCTCGCGGTCCACGCAACGAAGCCGAGGACCGAGAACAATTGCTTGAGCTGCTGCCGCAGCCCCTCGTCGGCATCGGCGCTGTACAGGCCGACCACGCCGCGGCGCACTGCGACCGGCAAATTGGGCATCGCGCGAACAATCGCCGCCGCTCCGCGGAAACGGGCGCGAAGGCTGGCTACTTCGACGCCGGCGAGGATTGAAATCACCACCGTCTGCGCTGACAGTCGGGGCGCCAGAGTTGGTGCGATCTCGTCCAGTTTCTGCGGCTTGAGGCCGAGGATAACGACCTTGGGTGGCCGTCCCGCCTCGCCGACGGACGTAACCGTGCGGACACCGTGGACTGACTTGCCGCTCGGCCGGATCGCGACCGCTTGGCTCAGTTCTACTCCGGCCGATCGCCAGCCCTCGACCATTGCTCCGGCCATGTTGCCGCAGCCGACGAACCAGGTTGATCCAGGAAGAAGGTCTGTGCTCATGCCTCACCATGCGTGTCTATCAGCGCGGCGGCAATCGCCTCGCCGGGCGATTTCCCGCCCCACAGCACGAACTGGAACACCGGGTAGAAGCGCTCGCATTCCTCCATCGCGGCCTCGGCAATCGCTTCCGCTTGCTCGAGGCTCAGTCCCTCGCCTTCGCGCGCGTCCAATATCGTCGCGTGGCGAAAAACGATCAGCCCGGAACCGGACCACATTTCGAAATGCCCGAGCCATAATTGCTCGTTGATCAGGCCCAATGCCTCGTAGATCGCGGCACGCTTCTCGACCGCGACCTTGATGTCGGGGAAAGCGAGGAACTGCAGCACCTGGTCCTCGGGCCGCCACACGCCGCGCAGCTCATATTGCGCCCAGCTGCCGGTCGCCGACGCGACAATCTCGCCCTCGGCCGAGCGCTCGCAGGCCCAGCCGCGGGCGTCGAAATACTGCTCGAGAACCTCGATCGGGGCCCCGTCATCGCGCTCGTCGCGCTCTTCCTGCTCGTCGGGCTCGCTCAGGGCTTCGCCCCCGCCTTGGGCTTGGCCGCTCGGGCTTTGGTCGTGCCACCGCCGGCCTTGGCCCCTCCAGCTATGCCTTCCAGCGCCACAATCCGCGCCTTCAAAGCCTCGTTCTCGTCGCGCGCCGCCGCGGCCATCGCTTTGACCGCTTCGAACTCGTCGCGGCCGACGAAATCGACCCCGCCGACCCATTCGCGCATCTTCTCGCGCATCGAGGATTCGGCCTCGCGCCCGACGCCGGCCATGGTCCCGGCGACACCGTTGACCATCTTGACCAGATCGTCGAACATCTTGTTCTCGGATTGCATTTCAGCCTCTCCTCTCACCCCAGAAGCGACGTGCCGGCGCTCGGGTTCAACGTGTAAAAACTGGTGTTCAGCGTCGCCGCGAAGCACAGCCACGCCAGATAGGGTGTCATCAGCCAGCCCGCCAGTGGACGGATGCGGAAGAATTGCCCGCCGGCGGACGCGGCGATCGCCAGCATGACGAAGATCACGATCGCCGCGAGCCGGATATCGTGGCCGGCAAAGAAGATCGGCGACCAGGCGAAATTGAGCGCCAGCTGGACGAAAAACAGCAGCAGCGCGG
>JBDTMX010000046.1:0-2869 GCA_039934055.1 Sphingomicrobium sp.
CGATCCACGTATACTCGCTGATCCACGACGATCTGCCGTGCATGGACAATGACGACCTCCGTCGCGGCAAGCCGACCGTCCACAAGGCGTTCGGCGAGGCGGTGGCGGTGCTCGCCGGAGACAGCCTGCACGCGCTGGCGTTCGAGATCCTCGCCCATCCCGCGACACACGATGACCCGCACGTCCGCTCCGAGCTGGTGTTTGAGCTGGCGCGCGCGGCCGGGCCTTCGGGCATGGCCGGCGGGCAAATGATGGACCTGGTGGCCGAGGGCGAGGAGCTCGACATTTCGGCGATCACGCGGCTCCAGCAGCTCAAGACCGGAGCTTTGATCGAATATTCGGTCGAGGCGGCGTGCATCATGGTCCGGCTCGCCGAGCCCGCGCGCACGCCCTATCGCGGCTATGCGCGCAACATCGGGCTGGCGTTCCAGATCGCCGACGATTTGATCGACCATAGCGGCGACGAGGCGGCGGCCGGCAAGCGCACCGGCAAGGATGCCCCTGCGGGCAAGGCGACCTTCGTGTCGCTGCTCGGCGAGGACCGGGCGCGGCAGCAGGCCCATTTCCTGGTCGAGCAGGCGGTCGAGCATCTGGGCGATCATGGCAAGGAAGCCGATTTGCTCCGCGCCATCGCTCGCTTCGCAATAGAACGGGATCATTGAGCGATGATGACACGCATTGGAGTTTATCCGGGCACCTTCGACCCGATCACGCTCGGCCATCTCGACATCGTGCGGAGGGGCGCCCATCTGGTCGACCGGCTGGTGATCGGGGTGACCACCAATCCGTCAAAGGAGCCGATGTTCTCGATTGCCGAGCGGCTCGAGATGGTGAAGCGAGAAGTCGCGGATATCCCGGGCGAAATCACCGTGGTCGAGTTCGATTCGCTGCTGATGGACTTCGCCATGCGAGAGGGTGCGTCGTTGATCCTGCGCGGGCTGCGGGCCGTCTCGGACTTCGAATATGAGTATCAGATGGCGGGCATGAACCAGCAGCTCAACGAGAAGATCGAGACGGTGTTCCTGATGGCCGACGTGTCGCTGCAGCCGATCGCGTCGCGGCTGGTCAAGGAGATCGCGCGCTTTGGCGGGGCGATCGACAAGTTCGTTCCGCCGGCGGTGGTTGCCGATGTCGCAGCTCACCTCAAAAAGCGCGGTTAGGGGTGGCGCGGGGAATTGCTCCGCGCTAGTGGGACGGCCGGTTTCCGGGGAGTGGCTGAGTATGCTTAAGACTTTGATGACGTTGCCGTTTATGGCGCTTGCGCTAATTGCTGCGGCGCCGCCCGAAACGCCGGCTACTGCGCCACCTGAAACGCCGGCCGCCGCACCTGCCGATACGCCTCCGGCCAAGCCCGTCATTCCGGCGGCCGTGACGGCGCCGGTGTTGCCGTCGGCCGCGGTCACCAGCAACCTCGCCAACCGCTTGACGCTGGTGCTGTCCAACGGCGGAACGGTCGTCATCCAGCTGCGCCCCGACGCCGCGCCGGCGCACGTCGAGCGGATCCAGACGCTGGTCCGCCGCGGCTTCTACAACGGCCTCAAATTCCACCGCGTGATCCCTGGCTTCATGGCCCAGACCGGCGACCCCAAGGGCACCGGCGCGGGCGGTTCCGAGCTCCCCGACCTCAAGGCCGAATTCACGACCATTCCCTACATGCGCGGGATGGTGGCGATGGCGCGGACAGAAGACCCAAATTCTGCCAACAGCCAGTTCTTCATCATGTTCTCGCCCAACGTGTCGCTGTGGGGCAAATATACGGTGATCGGGCGGGTGATGTCCGGCATGGACGCGGTCGACCGGATCGCGGTCGGCGAGCCGCCGGCCGATCCGACCCGGATTGTCAGCGCCCGCCTTGGCGACGCAGCGGTGGTGCAATCGCCGGCGGCGGTTCCAACCCCAGCGGTCGCGCCTGCGGTCGAAGCGCCGGTGACGCCCAGCGGCGGCTGATGCGTGTTGATCTTTTCGACTTTGAGCTTCCGACCGACCGAATAGCTTTACGGCCCGCCCGGCCGCGGGACTCGGCGCGCTTGCTGCAGGTCGAGGGCGCAGAGATTTCTGATCACGGCGTGATGGAGCTGCCGGCGCTGCTGCGGCGCGGCGACGTGCTGCTGTTCAACGACACCAAGGTCATCCCGGCGCAACTTGAAGGCGTTCGCGGAGAGGCGAAGATCGGCGCGACGCTGCACAAGCGCGAGGGGCCCAGGAGCTGGTGGTCGTTCGTGCGCAACGCGCGCCGGCTGCATGTCGGCGACCGGGTAGAGTTCGGGTCGGGAGTTTCTGCGTCGGCTACGGAACGCGGCGAGGATGGCGCGTTCCTGCTGCAATTCCATGGCGAGGAGCCGGTCGAGCAATTGATCGAGCGGGCCGGGCGGATGCCGCTGCCGCCGTACATCGCTTCGCGCCGCCCGGCGGACGAGGCCGACCGCGACGATTACCAGACGATGTTCGCGCGAGAGGAGGGCGCGGTGGCGGCGCCGACCGCGGCACTGCACTTCACCCCGCGGCTGCTGGAGGCGCTGGAAGAGCGCGGGATCGGGCGCGAGACGCTGACGCTGCATGTCGGCGCGGGGACGTTCCTGCCGGTCAAAGTGGACACGGTTGCCGAGCACCGGATGCACGCCGAATGGGGCAAGATCGATGCCGCGACGGCCGAGCGCCTTAACCGCGTGCAGGCGGACGGCGGCCGGCTGATTGCGGTCGGCACGACCTCGCTGCGGCTCGCTGAAAGCGCGGCCGGTGAGGATGGACAAATTCAGCCGTTCGAGGGCGGCACGGCGATCTTCATCACCCCCGGCTATCGCTTCAAGGCGGTCGACGGGCTGGTGACCAATTTCCATCTGCCGCGCTCGAGCCTGTTCATGCTGGTCAG
>JBDTMX010000047.1:0-7150 GCA_039934055.1 Sphingomicrobium sp.
AGCGGAAGCTGTAGGGGTCCTGGACGCGGCCGCAGCGGCCGTGGCTGGCGAGGATTGCGCTGCCTTCGAGGAGGGCGGCGAGCTGGGCGGCGACGCGGATCTGGCCGGGCTGGCCGCGCAGCGCGGAGACGCGCGGGTCGAACGGGCGGACGCTGCCTTTCAAGGCGTCGACCGACAGCGCGCCGGCAGCGATCGCGGCGGCGAATACGCGTTCGCCCATGAACAAGGCATCGAGGGCGATTGCGGTCGAGGCCTGGGTGCCGTTGATCAGCGCGAGGCCTTCCTTGGGGCCGAGCTCGAGCGGCTCCTTGCCGAGTTTCTGCAGCGCGGCGGCGGCGGGCATGATCGTGCCGGCGATGTCGATATGGCCGTGGCCCATCAGCGCGGAGATCAAGTGCGCGAGCGGGGCGAGGTCGCCCGAGGCGCCGACGCTGCCCTGGCTCGGGATCAGCGGCATCGCGTTGCTTGTCAGCAGGCCTTGCAGCGCGTCGATGATGACGGGCCGTACGCCCGAGTAACCGCGGCCGAGGCCAAGCAATTTGAGGACGATCATCAGGCGGGTGACGTGGCGCGGCAGCGGGTCGCCGAGGCCGGCGCTGTGCGACAATATGAGGTTGCGCTGGAGCTCGGCGAGGCGGTCGTCGGGGATGCGGGTGTTGGCGAGCAGCCCGAAGCCGGTGTTGACGCCGTAGACGGTCTCGCCGCCGGCAACGATGCGGTCGATCGAGGCGGCGGCGTGGGCGACACGGCCGCGAGCGGCATCGTCGAGGGACGCGGGTTCGCCGGCCCACAGGTCGCGGAGCTGATCGAGCGTCACGCTTTCCGGGTTGAGCTTCATCCCGTCACCATAGGCAAATCCAGGCCCTGTTCGCGCGCACATTCGACAGCGTCGGCATAGCCCGCGTCGGCGTGGCGCATGACACCGGTGGCGGGGTCGTTCCACAGCACGCGTTCGAGGCGGCGCGCGGCGTCTTCGCTACCGTCGGCGACGATCACCATGCCGGCGTGCTGCGAATAGCCCATGCCGACGCCGCCGCCATGGTGGAACGAGACCCAGGTTGCGCCCGACGCGGTGTTGAGCAGCGCGTTCAGCAGCGGCCAGTCGGAGATGGCGTCGCTGCCGTCCTTCATGCTTTCGGTCTCGCGGTTGGGCGAGGCGACCGAGCCCGAGTCGAGATGGTCGCGGCCGATGACGATCGGGGCGGAGACTTCGCCGCTGGCGACCATTTCGTTGAAGGCGAGGCCCAAGCGGTGGCGCTGGCCGAGGCCGACCCAGCAAATCCGCGCCGGCAGCCCCTGGAAGGCGATGCGGTCGCGGGCCATGTCGAGCCAGCGGTGGAGATGCGGGTCGTTGGGGATCAGTTCCTTGACGCGCTGGTCGGTGCGGTAAATGTCCTCGGGATCGCCGCTCAATGCGACCCAGCGGAACGGGCCGATGCCGCGGCAGAACAAGGGCCGGACATAAGCGGGGACGAAGCCGGGGAAGTCGAAGGCGTGGGCGACGCCGGTGTCGAGCGCTTCCTGGCGGATGTTGTTGCCATAATCGAAGGTCGGCACACCGAGCTTCTGGAAGGCGAGCATGGCTTCGACATGCTTGGCCATCGATTGGCGCGCGGCCTCAGCGACGGCGGCGGGGTCGCGCTCGCGCATCTCGATCCACTTGGCGACGCTCCAGCCGGCCGGGCAATAGCCGTTGGCGGGGTCATGGGCGCTGGTCTGGTCAGTGACCGCGTCGGGGCGGATGCCGCGGGCGAGCATCTCGGGGAGGATTTCGGCGGCGTTACCGAGCAGGCCGACGGAGGTCGGTTCTTTGGCGGTGCGGATGATCTCGAGCGCCTCGTCGATGCTGGTCGCGCGATGGTCGAGGTAGCGGGTTTCGAGGCGCTTCTCGATCGAGCTTTCCTGGACCTCGATGGCGATGCAATGCGCGCCGGCCATCACCGCCGCCAGCGGCTGCGCGCCGCCCATTCCGCCAAGGCCCGCGGTGAGGATCCACTTGCCCTTGAGATCGCCGCCGTAATGCTGGCGGCCCATCTCGGCGAAGGTCTCGAACGTACCTTGGACGATGCCCTGCGTGCCGATGTAGATCCAGCTGCCGGCGGTCATCTGGCCGTACATCATGAGGCCGGCGCGATCGAGCTGGTTGAACACTTCCCAGGTCGCCCATTTGGGCACGAGGTTGGAGTTGGCGATGAGCACGCGCGGGGCGTCGCGGTGGGTGCGAAAGACGCCGACCGGCTTGCCCGACTGGATGAGCAGCGTTTCCTCGTCGCCGAGGCGTTCGAGGGTTTCGACGATGCGATCGAAGCACGCCCAGTTGCGCGCCGCGCGGCCGATGCCGCCGTAGACCACCAGGCTCTGCGGGTCCTCGGCGACTTCATCGTCAAGGTTGTTCATCAGCATGCGGACCGCAGCCTCGGTCGCCCACGACTTGGCGACGATCTCGCTGCCGCGGCGGGCGCGGATATGCCGGCTGTTGTCGCGGCGCTGGTCGGTCATCCGGCGGTCCTATCGTGCGAACGCGATTGAGCAAGGCGAGCGTCGAGCCACACCAGGGCTTCTCCGGCGATGAGAAAACCGGCGGCGATCAGCAAGGAATTGACCGCGACCGAGGCGACGCCGAGCGTGGCGATGTCGAGGAACGGATAGGGATAGCGTCCGTCGAAACCGCCGCGCCCCAACGCATAGATCAAATATGCGAGCGGATAGAGCGCCCAGAGGAGCGGATCGCGCCAACGCAGCTCACCCTTGGGCGCGAACACCAGCCACCAAGCCGACACCAGCAGCGGCGTCACCTTGTGAAGCAAGGTGTCGGCGAGCAGCACGCCGCCACTGAGTTCGAGCATCCCGCGCAGCAGCGTCATGTAGATTATGCCCACCAACAAGATCGCCAGCGTCGCCCCGCCGAGCACAGACGGCGACAGCGGCCGGCCCAATGCGATGACGGTCATGACGATGGCGACGATGAGATTGGTGGTGACGGTGAAAAAACGCAGGAGAATCCAGAGCGTCGCGGCAAGATCATGGCCCTGGCCATAAGTAGCCGCTGCCTGCACCCCCAGCGCCAGCCAGGCGATGAGCGCAATCACGCCCGCTGACAGCCTAGGCATCCAATCCCCCGAAGATACGCCGTTCCGGCCCTGGCAGGCCGATCCAGTAGCCGAGCTCGGCCAGGCTTTCGAGCCGCCACACGGCAAGGTCGGCGGCCTTGCCGGGGGCGATGCTGCCGATGTCTTTCTCGAGGCCGAGCGCATACGCGGCGTTGAGCGTCATTCCGGCCAGCGCCTCCTCCGGCGTCAGGCCGAACAATGTGCACGCCATGTTCATCGCCAGCGTCGGCGACAGCAAAGGCGAGGTGCCGGGATTGCAGTCGGTGGCAATGGCGATGCGCACCTGGTGGTCGCGCAGCAATTGCACCGGCGGCTTGCGGGTCTCCTGCAGCGCGTAGAATGCGCCCGGAAGCAGCACCGCGACCGTGCCCGCCTCGGCCATCGCCTTGGCGCCGGCCTCGTCGAGATATTCGAGATGGTCGGCCGACAAAGCGCGATACTGGGCGGCGAGCGCGGCGCCGGACTGGTTGGACAGTTGCTCGGCGTGGAGCTTGACGCGCAGCCCGTGCTCGCCGGCGGCGCGGAACAGGCGCTCGACCTCGTCGGGGGTGAAGGCGATGGTGTCGCAATAAGCGTCGACGCTGGTCGCCAGGCCGGCCTTGGCGACCGCCGGGATCATCTGGTCGATGACCATCGCGACATAAGCGGCGCGGTCCATGCCCTTGGGCAGCGCGTGGAGCGCGAGCAGGGTGGCGACGACGCGCACGGGTTCGGACTTGCCGAGCGCCTTGGCGGCGTTGAGCAGGCGCATCTCGCTTGGCGTGTCGAGGCCGTATCCGGACTTGATCTCAATGGTTGTGACGCCGCCGGCCATCAGGGCGTGCAGCCGCCGCCGCGCGCTGTCGATCAGCTCGGAGGCCGAGGCCGCGCGGGTCCTGGCGACGGTCGAGGCGATGCCCCCGCCGGCCTTGGCGATGTCCTCGTAGGACGCGCCGGCGCGGCGCAGCGCATGCTCGTCGGCTCTGGTGCCGCCGAACACCAGATGGGTGTGGCAGTCGATCAGTCCGGGTGTCACCCAGGCGCCGTCGAGCGGCACGACTTCGGTGGCGCGGAAGCCGGCCAGCTCGGTGCGTTTGCCGATGCGCACGACCTTGCCGTCCTGGATGCCGATCGCGGCATTGGTGATCACGCCCAGCGGATCGCCGGGCGCGGCTTCCATGGTCGCGACGTTGCAGTCGATGAGCAGGCGGTCCCACATGTCGGAATCGCCTTAGGGCACCGCCAGTGTTACCGTCAAAAGGATGCCGAGCCCGTCCTCCCCGTGGCC
This sequence comes from Sphingomicrobium sp., assembly GCA_039934055.1. Lineage (GTDB taxonomy): Bacteria > Pseudomonadota > Alphaproteobacteria > Sphingomonadales > Sphingomonadaceae > Sphingomicrobium. Next base: position 4,378 of record JBDTMX010000047.1, read on the forward strand.
CAACCTTGCCGAGCTGGTGATCGCGCGCACGGGCGCCGCGCTGGTCGGGCTATTGGGCGCGCCGTTGGCTGCGGGATCGGTCACTCCAAGTGCGTACGACCTCGCGCCGGCGCTGCTGCGCGCGACGCTGAAGCGGATCGGCCGCTACGACGTCGAAACCGGGCGCGAGCTTACGACCAAGTTCGCCGACCGCGGCGATGTCGATGTCGCCGGGCTGACCATCGAGGCGGCGACGGCGCCATTGAACGCCGCGGTTCGGGCGAGCGCCGAAGCGCATGCGCTGACACTGCTGGTCGGCGGCCACAATGCGATCACCCGGCCGGCGGTGCTCGGTCTCGGCGGCTCATTGGACGAGATCGGGCTGATCACGCTCGATGCGCATTTCGACATGCGCGATACCACGGACGGCCTGAGCAACGGCAACCCGGTGCGGGCGCTGATCGAGGACGGGCTGCCGGGAGCGAACATCGCGCAGGTCGGGCTGGCGAGCTTCGCCAACAGCGCGGCGATGCACGCGGATGCGACCGAGGCCGGCAACCTCGTCGTGACGATGGACGATGTCCGCCGCGACGGGATCGATCATGCAATTACGCGCGCGCTCGACCATGTCGCGCATTGCGACGCGCTGGTGATCGACTGCGACATCGACGTCATCGACCGGGCGCAGATGCCGGGCGCGCCGGGCGCGCGGCCGGGCGGGATGGCAGTGGCGGACTTCTTCGCCGCGGTGCGCCGGCTCGCGTCGGACCCGCGGGTGCGGGTGATCGACCTCGTCGAATGGGACCCGTCGCTCGACCCGAGCGACCTGAGCGCCCTGACCGCTGCCCGCTGGGTCGCTGAGTGCCTCGCGGGGTTCGAGCTGCGCTAGGCGCGCGGCTGCAAGGTGAACCTTTCACATGGCCCCGCAATCCTGAGCGGTTAGCTTGAGGGCGCATGGAACCGGCACTGACGATCGACAGCGGCGACACCGCGTGGATGCTGGCCGCGACCGTGCTGGTGGTGCTGATGGTGCTGCCGGGGCTGGCCTTGTTCTACGGCGGGCTGGTCCGCGCCAAGAATCTGCTGTCGGTGATGAGCCAAGTGCTCGGCATCACCGCGGTCGCGATCCTGAGCTGGGTCGGCTGGGGGTACAGCCTCGCGTTCAGCGACGGCTCGGCGCTGGTCGGCGGGCTGAGCAAGTTGGGCCTGGCCGGGATCGACGGATCGGCGGCGTGGGCGGTCGGGAGCAATGGCGGGGCGATTCCCGAGCTGGTGTTCGTCGCCTTCCAGATGAGCTTCGCGGCGATCACCGCGGCGCTGGTTGTCGGCGCGCTGGTCGAGCGCGTGCGGTTTGCGGCGGTGATGCTGTTTGCGGCCTTGTGGCTGACCATCGTCTACGCGCCGCTGGCGCACATGGTGTGGGCGTCCCACGGCTTGCTGTTCGCGATGGGCGCGATCGATTTTGCCGGCGGCACGGTGGTCCACATAAACGCCGGCGTTGCGGGGCTCGTCGGGGTGTTGTTCGCCGGGCCGCGGATCGGGCACCTCAAGGAAGCGATGCCGCCGCACTCGCTGGCGCTGACCATGGTCGGTGCCGGGCTGCTGTGGGTCGGCTGGTTCGGCTTCAACGCCGGCTCGGCGCTCGAGGCCAATGGCCTGGCCGCGGTGGCGATGGTCAATACCTTTGTCGCGCCGGCCGCGGGCGTACTGGCATGGATGGGTAGCGAGCGGTGGGTTTCGGGCAAGCCATCGATGCTCGGCGGCGCCTCGGGCGCGGTCGCGGGATTGGTGGCAGTCACGCCGGCGGCGGGCGTGAGCGGACCAGTCGGCGCGATGCTGCTCGGCGCGGCGGCGAGCCTCGCCTGCTACGGGTTCGTGGGATCGCTCAAGAACCGGCTGCGGCTCGACGACAGCCTCGACGTGTTCGGGATCCACGGATTGGGCGGGATTGTCGGGTCGATCGGCACCGCGCTGGTCGCGCTACCGTCGCTCGGCGGCCATGGCGGCGCGAATTATGCGCTTGGGCACCAATTGGTCGCGCAGCTGGCCGCGGTGGGCGTGGCGATCGTCTGGTCGGCGGCGGGATCGGCGGCGTGCTTCGCGGTCGTCCGCCGGTTCACCGCGCTGCGTTACGACCGCGAGCGCGAGCGCGAAGGGCTGGACCTCAGCGACCACGGCGAGCGCGCGTATAACTACTAGCGGCGGATGGATACGCCGACGATCAGCTCGAGGGCAGGCGCGGCGCCGCCGATGCCGGCGTCGGCTTCGACATCGAACTGAAGCTTTGGCCGCGCCAGCCAGGCGAGCGACAGGCCGGCGACCTCCTGGTGGACGGTCCCGCCTGGGTCGGCATCGCGTTGTGCCCACACGGTCAGCCCGGTGGACACCCTATCGGTGAGGTCGAGCCCGAGGCCGACGGCGCCGGCCAGGCCGAGATGGTGCCCACGGCCATCGCCGTCGGCGTTCCAGTCGGCCTCCGGGGTGAGCGTCAGGGTCCAGCGATCGGCGAGCGCGATGTCGACCGGTGCGAGGACGCCCGCCTCGACCCGGCGGTTGCCGATCGGACGACTGGCCAGCGGAAGCTTGGCGAACGGCATCAGGCCGAAGACGACCGGCGCATCGGCGCGATTGAACCGGACCTTGTAAAGCAGCAGCGCATCGCCCGCGCCGCTCGCGCTGTCGTGTGTTCCCGCGCCGCGCTCGGTCACGCGGACCCATGGAGTCCAGCTGAGTTGGACCTCGCTGCCCGAGCCGAGCCCGAAGCGGACCGCGGTGTCGCCGAGCGCCCATTGGC
>JBDTMX010000048.1:0-3088 GCA_039934055.1 Sphingomicrobium sp.
GGCACGCGGGTGGCCAGCGGCGGGAGGCCGTCGCGGAAGCCCAATTGGGCGAGCTCGGCGGCCAGCGCCTGGGGATTGGCGTTGTCGACGATGGTTTCGACGACCAGCCCCTGCGAACCGGCGACGGCCTTGTCGAACGCCACGGTGCGCCAGTGATAATCCTTGGGCAGCAGGTGGATGGTCCCGAACAGATAGACGGTCGTGTCGCGGTCGGCGACTTGCCACAGCGCCGGACGGCCGCCGGCAACCGCCGGCTCCGGCACTGTCGCGCAGCCGGCCATCGCGGCAAGGCCAAGCAAAGCGAGCCCGCGGCGAAAGATTCTCTTCAACATCACATTTACCTCTGGTCGCGGGAGCTGTCGTTGCCCGGCGATGTAGGGAGCCTGAACCGCAAGGTCCACTTGCCCCCTGTGACGTCATGCGCCAAACCCGCCCGCGGACCGGCCGGTTGCGCGATGTTTTTAATGGGGAGCGGCGACCCTTGGCGTTGAGTTTTCAGGACCTGATCCTCACGCTCCAACATTATTGGAGTGCGCAGGGCTGCGTCCTGCTCCAGCCTTACGACCTCGAGATGGGGGCGGGGACGTTCCACCCGGCGACGGTGCTGCGCGCGCTGGGTCCGGAGCCGTGGAAATGCGCCTATGTCCAGCCGTGCCGGCGACCGACCGACGGCCGTTATGGCGAGAACCCCAACCGGCTCGGCCATTATTACCAGTACCAGGTGATGCTCAAACCGAGCCCGCCCGACCTGCAGGCACTGTATCTCGGCAGCCTGAAGGAGATCGGCATCGATCCGCTGAAGCACGATTTGCGCTTCGTCGAGGACGATTGGGAGAGCCCGACGCTGGGCGCGTGGGGCCTGGGCTGGGAAGTGTGGTGCGATGGCATGGAGGTCACCCAGTTCACTTACTTCCAGCAGGTCGGCGGGTTCGACTGCCGGCCGGTCGCGGGCGAGTTGACTTACGGGCTCGAGCGACTGGCGATGTACATCCAGGGCGTCGACAATGTCTTCGACCTTAAATTCAACGATGCTGGAGTAACTTACGGCGACATCTTCATGGAGAATGAGAAACAGATGTCGGCCTGGAATTTCGAAATTGCCGACACCGCCACGCTGTTCGACCTGTTCAAGAAGGCTGCGGCCGAGTGCGAGAATTGCCTCGCGGCCAAGCTTGCGATCCCGGCTTACGAGCAGGCGATCAAGGCCAGCCATGTGTTCAACACGCTGCAGGCGCGGGGCGTGATCTCGGTCGCCGAGCGCCAGGCTTATATCGGCCGGGTTCGCGACCTCGCGACGGCCGCTTGCGGGGCGTGGATGGAAGCCAAGGGATGGGCCGCCTGATGGCGGATTTCCTGCTCGAACTATTGTCCGAGGAAATCCCGGCGCGGATGCAGGCGCGGGCGCGCAACGATCTGGCGCGGATGTTCGCCGAGGAGCTCGACAAAGCGGGGCTCGAAACCGGCGCGATCGACGTACATTCGACGCCGCGCCGGCTGGTGCTGATCGCGCGCGGGTTGGCTGGGGAGACCGCCGCGAGCCGCGAGGAAATGAAGGGCCCCAAGGCGTCCGCGCCGGCTCAGGCCCTTGAAGGTTTCCTGCGCAAGACCGGGCTCAAGCGCGACCAGCTGGAGGAGCGCGACGGCGTGCTGTTCGCGGTCATCGACCGGCCGGGGCGGACCGCTTCGGAGGTGATCGGGGACGCGCTGGGGCGGATTGTCGCCGATTTCCCGTGGCCCAAGTCGATGCGGTGGGGGCCAGAATCCTCAAAAGCGACGTCGATGCGCTGGGTACGGCCGCTCCACGGCGTGGTCGCGCTGCTCGGCGAGGCCATCGTGCCGGTCGAGGTCGGCGGCATCGCGGCGGGCGCGACCACGGTCGGGCATCGCTTTCACCATCCGGGCGCGATCACCATTGGCGGGGCGGGCGACTATCTGGAGAAATTGCGCGCCTGCCATGTGATCGTCGACCAGGACGAGCGCGAGCGGCTGATCCGCGAAGGCGCCGAGAAGGCCGCGGCCGACGCCGGACTGACGCTGCTGGCCGACGAGGGGCTGGTGGTCGAGAATGCCGGGCTGACCGAATGGCCGGTGCCATTGCTCGGTCGGTTCGATGGCGATTACCTGGACGTGCCGCGCGAGGTGATCGTGCTCACCATGCGCACCAACCAGAAATATTTCGCCTGCACCGGCGAGGATGGTGCGCTGGCGCCGGCTTTCGTGTGCATCGCCAACATCGACGCCAAGGACGGCGGGGAAGCGATCATCGAAGGCAATCGCCGAGTGCTCGCCGCGCGATTGGCCGATGCGCGTTTTTTCTGGGAGCAGGATTTGAAGGTGCCGCTCGAGGAGCAGGCCGCGAAGCTCTCGCAGATCGTGTTCCACGACAAGCTCGGCACCGTCGCCGACAAGGTCGAGCGGGTGGCCAAGCTGGCGAGCTGGCTGTGCAATGAGGGTATCGTCTCGCCGCCTACTCACATGTCGAAGGAAGAACTGGCCGACGCCGCCGACACCGCCGCGCGCCTGTGCAAGGCCGATTTGGTGACGGGGCTGGTGGGCGAATTCCCCGAGCTTCAAGGCATCATCGGCGGCCAACTCGCCCATTGCCAGGGGCATTCGCAGGCCATCTCCGACGCCATCCGCGACCATTACAAGCCGGTTGGGCAGGGCGATGAGGTACCGACCGTGCCGGTGACGGTGGCGGTGGCGCTGGCGGACAAGCTCGATACGCTGCGGTCGTTCTTCGCGATCGACGAGAAGCCGACCGGATCGCGCGACCCGTATGCCCTCCGACGCGCGGTGCTGGGCGCGATCCAGCTGATCGTCAGCAATGACTTGCGACTCCCGGTGGCCGAGGGCGAACTGCTCGAATTCTTCGCCGACCGGCTCAAGGTGCAGCAGCGCGAGGCGGGGGTTCGGCACGATCTGATCGACGCGGTATTCGCGCTCGGTGGCGAGGACGATCTCGTGCGGCTGCTGGCGCGGGTGACGGCGCTGCAGGAATTCGTCGAGACCGAGGAGGGCAGGGACCTGCTTGCCGCCTACAAGCGCGCGTCGAACATCCTCAAGAAGGAAAAATGGGATTTGCCGC
>JBDTMX010000049.1:0-5318 GCA_039934055.1 Sphingomicrobium sp.
CGCCACCAGAAAGTGATCGAGGAAGCGCCGGCGCCGGGGATGGACGCAGCGACGCGGGAAGCGGTGTGTGGGGCGGCAGTCAAAGCGGCACAGGCGGTCAATTACGAGGGCGCAGGGACGGTCGAGTTCATCGCCGACGCCAGCAACGGCCTCAAAGCGGACCGAATCTGGTTCATGGAAATGAACACGCGGCTGCAGGTCGAGCATCCGGTGACCGAGGAGATCACGGGGGTCGATTTGGTCGAGTGGCAGTTGCGGGTGGCGTCGGGCGAGCGGCTGCCGATGCGGCAGGAGAAGCTCAGCATTACCGGCCACGCGATCGAGGCGCGGCTGTATGCCGAGGACCCGGCCAAGGGGTTCCTGCCGAGCGTCGGACGGTTGGAGCATTTCGAACTGGGGCAGGACGGCCGCATTGAAACCGGGGTCGAAGAGGGGGACGCGATCTCGCCTTATTACGACCCGATGATCGCCAAGCTGATCGCCCATGGCGAAGACCGCGAGGAGGCGATCGGCAGCCTGGCGGCGATGCTCGACGGGGTCGAGGTGTGGCCGGTCAAGACCAACGCCGGCTTCCTGTTCAACGCCTTGCTGTTCCCTGGTTTCGGCTCAGGCGACGTGGACACCGGATTTATTGAGCGCAACCTCGACGCGCTGGTGCCTGAGCCGGAGCCCGACGATGCGCTGTGGCGCGGCGCCGCGGCGGTCGCGACGGCGGTCCCCGAAGACGAGCCGCTCGCCGACCTCGCCGGTTTCCGCATGAACGCGGCGCCGCAAGCGAGTGTGTCGCTCGGGCGGGGCGGGGAATTCCGCAGCATCGCGATGGATGACGAGCAGCCGATGGCCGCGGTTTCGGGCTTGCGCGACGACGAGCGGGTGGTCGTGTTTTATGAGGGTCAGGCGACTGAATTTGAGCTGACTTCGCGCGGCAGCGTCGGGGCAGCGGCGGGAAGCGGCGTCATCGTCGCGCCGATGCCGGGTCGGGTGACGGCGGTCGAGGTGGCGGCGGGTGACTCGGTCACGAAGGGCCAGCGGCTGCTGACCCTGGAGGCGATGAAGATGGAGCACGGCCTGGTCGCGCCGTTCGACGGCACGGTCGCGGAGCTCAGCGCGGAAGCGGGCGCGCAGGTGAGTGAGGGCACAATACTGGTCAAAATCGAGGCTGAACCAAGTCCCGAATGACGGGTTGAAGGCGCAGGGAGACCAAATCATGCGCACATTCCTCATCCTTATGACTCCTCTCGCGCTCGGCGCCTGCACGAGCATCGGCGAACCGGTCGGCGGGCCGACCTTCGCGCTGGTCGGCGCGGCGGGCCAATCGGTGGGGTCGGTTCGGATGTGGGAGACGCCCGGCGGAGTGACCTTCCGCATCGCCGCCGCCGGCCTGCCGCACGGCATCCACGGCCTCCACGTCCACGCCGTCGGCCGCTGCGACCCGCCCGGCTTCACCACCGCCGGGCCGCACTGGAACCCGGCCGGAACGAAGCACGGCTTCAACGCCCCCGGAGGCCCCCACGCGGGCGATCTTCCCAACGTCACCGTCGCCGCCAACGGCGTGCTTCAGGAGAGCGTCACCCTGGCTCACGCCAGCTTCGCATCGCTGCTCGACGCCGACGGATCCGCGCTGGTGATCCACGCCAAGGCGGACGATTATGTCACCGACCCGAGCGGCGATAGCGGCGCCCGGATTGCCTGCGGAGTGATCGCGGCGACACCCGCGGCGCGCTGACGCGCCGGCGTTAAATCACTGTTTACACCAGGCCTGCTAAGGTGGCGGCGGGAGTTAGACGCCATCGAACAGCCGTCGATCAATGCGCCGTCCACCAAGGCGCCGGAACAGTATGCCGACCGCAGTGAACGGCGGCCGGTGAACCTGCATGGGTTCCTGGCGCTCGAGAACGGCACCACCAGCGAAATTACCGTCCTCGACATGTCCTACGAGGGCTGCCGCATCGCGACCACGGTCGAGCTGAGCGCCGGACAGCACGTCCAGCTCGCCGTCCTGCGCCGCGGCGCGATCGACGCCAATGTGCGCTGGGCCGAGGACGGCCAGGCCGGGCTGGTGTTCGCGGCCGAACCGGAGTCCGCGCCCGACCATTTGCCCCGGCGCAGCAAGCGTCTCGACCTGCTCGCCGAAGTGACGCTGCGGCGGCCGGGCAAGCAAAATTTTCGTGTCCGCGCCTACGACATCTCGCCCGAAGGCTGCAAAGTCGAGCTCATCGACCGGCCCGAGGTCGGCGAGCAATTGTGGATCAAGTTCGACGGGCTCGAAGCGCTCCAGGCCAAGGCGTGCTGGATGGAGGGCGCGCGCGCCGGGCTCGAGTTCGTCCGCCCGATCCACGCGGCGGTGTTCGAACTGCTGCTGCTGCGGCTGGGGTAAGGCTGCGGCGGCGGCGGCGGGCGGCGGGCGGCGGGAGCGATGGGGATGCTTTCGCGAAGGCGGGCGAGGCGCTATAGTCGGTCGCCACCCAGACTGAGGAGAGGGCCCATGACCGCGTTCAACACCGTGCGCTTCAAGGTGAAGCCGGGCCGTAACAAGGACTTCCTGGCGGCGCACACGAACATCGACCGCAACTGGCCCGGCATGCGGCATGCCAACATCATCCAGACCGGCGACCAGAGCTACGCCATCATCGGCGAATGGGACGACATGGCCAGCATCGCCAACGCGCGCCCCTTCATGCTGGCCGCGCTCGAAACGTTTCGCGACACGCTCGAGGGCGATACCGACCCGGTGTCGGGGCAGGTAGTGCTGGAAGTGAAGTAAGCCAGACCCGTCGGCGGGTATCCAGGTGCCCGTTCTTAACATTGTTCACGCCTGTACCTCGGGAGGAGATTTGGGCGCGGGAGGAGATTCTTCCGGCGGCGCTTCGCCCGTCGGGCGCGTCCCCGAACAATGCCGGTTGAGCTCAGCGATTTCGTCGCAATGCCAGTCGAGCCGCGTCGCTGCATCGTCCTCCGTCTTTTTGGGGTCGGGAGCGGGCGGGTGGTCGAGTCCTTTTGTATGGTCGAGATGGGCGCCGCAACGGGCTGAACGGCTGAACAGAAATGGCGGAAAATAGCCGTTTTTCGGAACAATCTGGCTCTTCGACCGTTGGTTATATGAAGGCTCTGCGTCGCAGGGCCGCTCTCAACCCCCATTCGAAAGGAGCCATCCCACATGGCCGACACCAACATCAACAAGACCACCCCTACCAATCAAACGATGAAGCACGAGCAGGCCAAGGCCAGCGTCGGCGGCAACGACCGCAAGCCGGAAGATCGCAAGCCGGAAGACAGCAAGCTCGACAGCGATCGCGGCGAGAAGAGCGCGATCGGTGGCAACGAGCCCAAGAGCCCGAGCCCCACGACCGGCCAGAGCACGACCGGCCAGGCCACGAGCAAAAGCCCGACCGGCCAGAGCCAGGACCGTACGCTCGACAAGAGCCGCACCGAGCCGACCAGCCGCTAACCGGCGCTAACCGCACCGCACACTGTGCAAGACGGGGCCGTCCTTCGGGGCGGCCCCAGTCGCATGGCAAGCGCCGCCGTGCCGGCGTCAAAGTATGCCCGGCGAGATTGCTCCCGCCGGGCCCTTTAAACACGCGCGGTTGCGCGAATTTACTTGTGCTGGCCAAGCCGCTGGCGGGCGACCTGCTGGGCAAGCGCGCCCGAACCGCTGGTTGCGGTGCACGCGGCGTCGCCGGCCTTGCGTTGCGCCGACAGCAGCGCGACCGTGGTCCCGCAGACATTGGCGGCGACGCTGATCGGCACCTGAGCGGTGATCGGCACGTTGAGATTATTGAGGGCGGCGATCTGGGCGCCGTTGAGGAAGTTGTTGAGGATCGACACGTCCTGGACGGTGACGGTTACCAAGCCCTGTGAGTTGCCGATCTGGCCGATTGCCGGAGTGGTCGCGGTGGCGGTTGCCAATGCCGCGGCAAGCATGATCTTACGCATTACAAGTCTCCAATATTTCCAAGTGCGATTGCCGGCCCGCGGGAGACGAACCGGCCCACCCTCATCCAGAAGGTGTCGGGCGGCGGAACGCACTAAGGCGTTGATTGTGCGGGTGTTTGCGACAAACGGAGGGCGACGCAAGCCAGGCCGCCGAGCCCCCTAACATGCGTTGAGCGCCGCCGTTGATCCATGTCAGTTCCCGGATGCGGGAGAGGCGTTGTGCGCGGTGATCAGCCCGGCGGCGGCGGCGGTCGCGCCCCACGACCAGGACAGGAGCTCGAGCTCGCCCCGGTGGTCGTTGGAGCCCTGGCCGACTCGCCCCCTTCGACTTTGCTCAGGACAGGCTTGATGTCGCCGAGCTTGAGATAATAGTCCGACGAAGCGGCGAAGGCGGGGGCGGCGGAAGTTCGCTAAGTTCGCTCCTCAACGCGCGCGTGCGCGAGGGTGCGGGAAGGCGAACGGGGGCCGGGGCGAAGCTGGGAATTACCGCCCGCGGTTTGTTTGATTCGTCTGTCACGAACCGGATTGGATCATACCTTTGGCGTGTAGGACAGTTGTTTTTTGAGGGGCGGCGCCATTCAGTGCACTGTCACCGGAATCGTGTCACTGGAATCGAATTCGTGCACTGTCACGGTAATCCACGTATTCTTCACAAGCCGAATCGTGCTCTGGGGGGAGGCATAGATGTCTGCAATCACAGCTCAGCTGGGCAATATCACTCTTTCGATGTGGGCCTCATGTTTGATGGCGATCGTCGCAGCCATCTACATCGTCGTCCGATGCGTGAGATCGGGCGATCGGCTTCTGCTCTTGCTTGCAGTCTTTGGAGCCTTGCTCGGGTGGGTTGTAGCCATCCTCGCGACGCCGCTTTCCGAAGGCGAAGGCCAGCGTTTCGGTGAATTGGCGAAAGTCATTTCCGGATTTGTCACCGGCTATCTGCTCAGCAAGCTAGACCCGTTGGTTGGGGCGCTTTTCTCAGTCGGAAATGATGGGCGGGCGGTGATCGCCGATCCCAACGTCGCGGAGAGAGTGCTGATTACGCTGATCAGCTCTTTTATCGCGCTTTTGTTCGTCTTTGGCGGGCGGCTCTACTGGTCGCCGGGAACGTGACGCAACAAAGCTGAAGGTAGCGGTAAGTGCACTGTCACTGTGATCTCCTGTGATCACCGGCACCGCGGGCGTGGTCGCGGCAATTGTCCTGGTGCCGGTCGTCGGCTTCTTCGTCACCGGCACCAGCGCCAACATCCCGGCCGGATCGGGCGTCAAGGCGTTCCTCGACGAGGATTTGAAGATCGCTGGGTAATTAGGGGCGGATTTTAGTGCACGTTCACGGTGATGGTCTGATAATGTCGCCGTAGGGGAGGTGGCATGAAGCAGAACAT
>JBDTMX010000050.1:0-7416 GCA_039934055.1 Sphingomicrobium sp.
CATCTGCACGAACAGCACCAGGCCGAACAGCACGCCGACCCAGATCAGCAGGCTCCTGGTCCAGGGATTGCCGGGCTTTTTCTCGTTCATCGTCTCTCTCGTCGGGCCGGTTTGGCCGTCATCCTAAAATAGTCTTTCGAGGCTCAATAACAATGCAATGCTTAGAACCGGGTGAACGGCCTCATTTTCGCCGAGGAGGAGCAGCCCGCAACCGCCAGGTCGCGCCGCCTTCGAGCTTGAGGCCGGCGAGCGTGGCGGTGCCACCTCTGCGCAGGGTGTCGAGCGCACGGGCGAGCTCGGGACCGCGTGGCCGCTGCGCGCCCAGTTCGGCGAAGGCGGTGAGGAGCAGCCGGCGCTGAAGTTCGCGCGGCACGCCCGACGGGTCCACGGCCAGCGTCTCTCCGTCGCGGGCGATACGCGCTGCCGTCAGCGGGGCCAGCGCCCAGTCGAGCGCCTCGTCGGCCTCGTTGAGCCACGCCGCGCTCGCTGCAAGCCGTTCCGGGTCCGCCCAGTCGGCCCGCTTGAGCCATTCGCGCATGCGCACCCGGTCGTGGCGGGGGTCACGGTTGCTGGGATCGTCGACCGGCTTGACACCTGCGCTCGCCACCAGCGCCGCAAGCTCCGCCTTGCGCCAGCCGAGCATGGGACGGACGAGCTCGATATCATCGGCCAGCGGCCGCCTGGCGCGGGTCGCGCCGAGACCGCCGATGCCGGCGCCGCGGGCCAGGCGCATCAGCAGGGTCTCGGCCTGGTCGTCGAGATGGTGGGCGGTGGCGACGGCTCCAAGGCCACGTTCGAGCGCCCACGATCCGAGTAGCCGGTAACGGGCCTCGCGCGCTCGCGCCTGGAGGTTGCTGTCGGGCGCCGCCGCCCAGTCGACGGTCAGAATCACGTGCGGCAGCCCAATGCGCTGGCACAGGTCCGCCACCATCTCCGCTTCGGCGCGGCTCTCGGGGCGCAGCGAGTGATCCACCGTCGCCGCCTCGATGAGGCCGGGACGCGTCGCCGCGGCGAGCAGCAGCAAGGCGAGGCTGTCGGGCCCGCCCGACACCGCGACCCCAACCATGGTGCCCGGCTCGACCAGCGCGTCGAGATCGGCTGCGAAGCGGCTGACCAGATCGGGATCGGGAACGATTTTCTGAGTCACATCACCTCGTCATTGCGAGCGGAGCGAAGCAATCCAGCTTCCTTTCTGGATTGCCACGGCGCGATCGCTCCTCGCAATTAGGTTTGAACGTCAGCTACAGCGCGCGTCGGCCTTGGCGGCGGGGAGCTGGCGCTTGAGTTCCGCCCTGACCGACGCGCCATAGACCGCTTCTAGCTCGGAATATGCCTTACACGCCTGTGACGGCTGGTTGAGCTGGATCAGCGCCTGGCCGAGGTAATAAAGGCTGTCCTGAGCACGTTCGCCTTTCGGGTTGGAGCGGTAATTGGCCAGCAGCGCCTCGGCCGCGGCGCGCGGCTCGCCCTTGTCGAGCAATGCACGGCCGGCAAGGTTGTTGGCCCAGCTCGCGCGGCGATGCGTGGGGTAGGCGGACGCGAACGCGCGGAGCGATGTGATCGCCTCGTCATACTTGCCCGCCTGCCACAGCTTGAACCCCTCGTCATAGGCGAGCTCGGCGGGGTCGTTGGCGGGGTCGAGCGGCTGCGCCGCGCCAGGGAGGGCATTGATTGGTTTTGTTACGACGGGCGCGCCGCCAACGGTCTTGACCGTAACGGGTGGCCCGGAAGAGGTGGACACGGTGGCAATCCCCGGCGTCGGGACCTGCGCAGACACGGCAGCCGCAGCCGCAGCGGCCCTCTCCAGCGCGCCAAGCCGCTGTTCCTGATCGGAGCGCAGGCGGGCCAGCTCGGCCTCCATCACCGTCACCCGGTGACCATTCTCTTCGGATTGGCGCAGGACGTCGGCGATCTGCCGCTCGAGCCCGTTCAAGCGGACGTCGAGCGTCCGGAACGACGACTGGGTCGCGGCCGGCTCATCCGAAAATCCGGCGGTGTCGGCCGGCTGTCCCCTGGGGAATACCTGCCGCTGGACCTGCCGTAATTGCTTCTCGAGCCGGTCGATCCGCTGTTCGGGCGTCTCCACGCGCTGCGCCAGTGCCGGCGTCAGGCCGAGAGCCAATGCCGCGATTGCGACAGTCAGGCGAAGTCGTGTGATGGTCATGATTCCCCCAGGTTTGATGGTCGGCGCGAACCTGGCGGACACTAGCTTTCGCAGCGATGAATCCAATCAGCCGGTGGTATTTTGAGCGACAGGCGGAGTGGTCGAAGCGCCAGCCGCAGGCTGGGCAGCAGCGGCAGGGCCACGCATCAGGTCCGGCCCGAGCAGGCTGACGTTGCGGACAGTCGCCGCCGCCGGGCCGACGGGCGGAGCATCGGCGGTGCCGACCGAGATGCGCAGCGCTTCGGGCTTGCCGGTGGTCAGCGAAGGCGCCTTGGCCGTAGCCGGCACCTCGAAGCTTTGCCCGGTTTCCAGGATGCCCGCCTTGAGCGTCGCCGGGCCGTCCTTGACCTGAATCCACACCGGCTCATTGGCGGTGATCACGACTACGCCCTGCCCCGTGGGAGCGGCGACGACGGGCACGGGCGCCGGCGCTACAGCCTCTGGCACGGCCGCCGCCGCGACGGTGTCGTTGGCGGTGTCGTCGGAGCCCCTCCACGACCGCTCGTTGAGCCAGCTCATCACCAGCACCAGCAGAAGTACTATCGCGATCGCCCCGAACACCAGCCACTTGGGCATCGTCCGGGCAGGATCGGCGGGTTCGAACACCTCGGTTGCGGCGGTCGTCCGGTGGCCCCCCATTTCGCTGCGCAGCTGGTCGCCGATCTCGACCCGGTCGAGGCCGACCGCCGAGGCATAGCTCTTGGCGAATCCATTGGTGTAGGTCGGCGCCGGTAGCCGCTCCCAGTCGCTCTTCTCGAGGCTTTCGAGATGGCGCCGGGGGATTCGCGTCTGCGCCGCGACATCCTCGAGCGTCAGGCCTTTCTCCTCCCGCGCAACGCGCAGGCGTTCGCCGACCGTGGCGGCGGTTGTTGCTTGCGGTTCGTCGATCGGTTCGTCGATCGGATCGACCATCCCCTGCCCTTTTTTCTTTGCCATCGTGAAACCACTGTCGAAGGCTGCAGCCGGAGTGTCAACAGTGTCGCGAGCGCAACTCAGCTAATCGGCACCGAGTGCCGCCGCGCCCAGTCGGTCAACGCCTTGCGCAGATTGCGCGGCGGGCGGGCGAGCAATTGGTCGAGCCGCTGGCGGACGGCGCCGGCGTCCAGCGAGCGAACCATCACCTTGACTGGCCCCACAGCCGCCGGGGTGATCGAGAAATTCTCGGCGCCGATACCGATCAGCGCCATCGCTTCCAAGGGCCGGCCGCCCATCTCGCCGCACAGCCGGACGGGCACATTGGCGGCGCGGGCGGCGTCGATTACCCGCTTCAAGAACCGCAGGATCGCCGGGCTCAGCCAGTCGTACCGCTCGGCCAGCCGCGGGTCGGCGCGATCGGCGGCGAACAGGAACTGCGTCAAATCATTGGTGCCGATCGACAGGAAGTCGACCCGCGGCAGCAATTGGTCGAGCATCTCGGCTAGAGCGGGCACTTCGAGCATGGCGCCGAATTCGACCCGCGACGGAAGCTTGCGCTTGGACTTGCGCGCCCACTCGATCTGATCCTCGACCAGGCTGCGCGCTTCCTCATACTCCCACGGCTCGGAGATCATCGGGAACATCACCCGCAGGACCCGGCCGGCCGAGGCCTCGATCAGTGCCCGCGCCTGCGCCTTCATCAACGTCGAGCGGTCGAGCGACAGACGCAGTGCGCGCCAGCCCATCGCCGGATTCTCGGCCTCGTCCTTGGTGTCGGCGAGGTAGGGCAGGGCCTTGTCGCCGCCGATGTCGAGCGTGCGAAAGGTGACCGGCTTGTTGCCGGCGGATTCAAGCACCTTGGCGTAGAGCCGCTGTTGCCGTTCGCGGCCGGGCAAAGTGGCCGAGACCAGGAACTGGAATTCCGTGCGGAACAGGCCGATGCCGTCGCCGCCGGTCATTTCGAGCGCCGCGGCGTCCTCGGCGAGGCCGGCGTTGACCATGACGCTGACCTGCACACCGTCCTTGGTCGCGGCCGGCAGCGAGCGGATCGCGGCATATTGCGCGCGGCGTTTTTGGCTCAATGCCATGCGGTGATCGAAGCCCGACGTCAGCTGGCGGTTGGGGCGGAGGATGACGCTGCCGTTGTCGCCGTCGACCAGGATGGTCTCGCGCTCGTTGACGCTGTGGCGAATGTCCTGGAGCCGGCCGACCACCGGCACGCCCATCGCCCGGGCGACGATCGTCATGTGCGCGGTCAGCGAGCCTTCCTCGAGCAGCACCGCTTTCAACCGCCGGCGATCATATTCGAGCAGCTCGGCCGGCCCGACGTTGCGGGCGATCAGCACCGTGTCGCGGGTCAGGCCGGTCTGGGCGGCGGTGCCCATCCGCCCCGAGACAATGCGCAGCAGCCGGTTGGACAGATCCTCGAGGTCGTGCATCCGCTCCTGCAGCAGCGGGTCGTCGATCTCCCGCATGCGCGCGCGGGTGCGCTGCTGAACCCGCTCGATCGCCGCCTCGGCGGTGAGGCCGCTGTCGATCGCCTCGTTGATCCGCCGCGACCAGCCTTCGTCATAGGCGAACATGCGATAGGTCTCGAGGATCTCCTGATGCTCACCGACGGTGCCGAATTCGGCTTCCTTGGTCATCGTGTCGATCTGCTCGCGCATCCGGCGGAAAGCGGCGTAGACCCGCGCGCGCTCGGCTTCGGTGTCATCGGCGACGGTGTGTTCGACTATGACTCTTGGCTGGTGGAAGACGGCTTCGCCCTTGGCCATTCCGGTGACCAGCTTGAGCCCCGAAAGGCGTAAGGGACCGGCACTGCGCATCCGCCCGCGGCGCGAGCCGTCGACCAGCCGTGCCGCGGCGATCATTTCCGACAGCACCATCGCCACCGTCTGCAGCGCCTCGATTTCAACTTCTTCGTAGCGGCGCGGTTCGGCATGCTGCACGGCCAGCACTCCGATCGGGCTTTCCAATCGGACGATCGGCACCCCCGCAAAGCTGTGGAAGCTCTCCTCGCCGGTTTCAGGCCGGTAGACGAACTCGGGATGGCTGGCAGCTTCGGCGAGGTTGAGGATGCGCCCTTCGGATGCGATGCTGCCGACCAGCCCCTCGCCCATCGCCAGGCGGGTGACATGCACCGCCTCCTTCCGAAGGCCGTGGGTGGCGAACAGCTCGAGCTTGTTGTCGCGCAGCAGGTAGATCGAGCAGACTTCGCTTTTCATCGCCTCGGCGATCAGGTCGACGACGCGGTCGAGCTTGGACTGGGCGTTGCCGCGCGCGGCCATGATTTCATGAAGCCCGGTGAGGATCTCGCGAGCAGACGTGGCGGCGGTCGACGGCATGGCCGAGCGCTATCAGATGGAGTCGCGCCGCGCCAATCCGCCGGGCCCCAAGTTCAGGTTCGTGAAGGCCGCGGCTCGGTAGGATCATAGCTATTGGGAATTTCAGGAGTCGATCGATGCTCGTTCGTGCCGCAATCATGATCACGCTCGCGTCGGCCGCCTCATGCGGTGGTGCCGAGGCGAAAGCACCGGCAGCTGGTTTGAACCCGAGCGCTTGGACAATCGGCCCGATCGTCGATGGGCGAAACTATTCGCAAGGCGTGCCGCTGCATCCGTCGCGGGGCCCCGCGGACGGTTGGCACATCGATCTGCCGCAAGCCCCCGGCAGCGTCCATTACGTGACCGTCCGCCATGGCTCGCTGGCGGGAAAGAATCAGATCGTCATGCGCTACCGCATCGAGGCGGATCCGGGCGCGCGGATTTTGCCGATTACCGCGCCACAATTGCCCTCGGTCATCACACTTTATTTCCAGCGCGGCGGGGACAATTGGAGCGGCGCGGGGAGGTTCGAGACGTTCCGCTGGTATGCGACGTTCGCGTCCCAATCACCGATCGCGCCGGGCTCGCATCAGATCGTCGCGCCGCTCAACGGCAACTGGACGGCCATTCAGACCTCGAGTGCGCGGAGCAATCCCATGGCATTCCGCGACGCATTGGCAAACGCGGATCAGGTCGGCTTCGTCCTCGGCGGCGGCGACGGCTATGGGCACGGGGTCTTCGCGACCGGACGGGCGCGGCTGGTCGTCACTTACTTTCGCGTTGAGTGAGGCGGCTAGCCGCGACTCTCCAGCGCCGCGGCGGCCTCGTCGGCGAGCTCCTTGATGATCTCGGCGACCGGCTCCTCGCGGGTGACCATGCCGACCGATTGCCCGGCCATCACCGAGCCTGAATCGACATCGCCGTCGATCACCGCGCGGCGCAGCGCGCCGGCCCAGTAATGCTCGATCTGGAGCTGCGCCTCGGTCATCTCGATCGCGCCCTCGTCGAGCAGTTGCGCGACCTGCCGCTGTTTGGCGGCGAAATTCTCCATCTCGCGGTTCTTCAAGGCGCGCACCGGGATCACCGGCAGCCGTGGGTCGATCTGGACGCTCGGGATCGCGTCCCGGGCCGAGGCGCGGATGAAGACCTTCTTGAAATTGGCGTGGGCGATGCTTTCGGTCGCGCAGACGAAGCGCGTGCCGAGCTGGACCCCGACCGCACCCATTTCGAGGTAGGCGGCGATCGCTTCGCCGCGGCCGATACCGCCGGCGACGAACACCGGGATGTCGTGGGCGACGTAGGGCAATATCTCCTGGGCTAGCACCGAGGTCGATACCGGGCCGATGTGGCCGCCGGCCTCCATACCTTCGATCACCAAGGCGTCGGCGCCCGACCGCATCAGCTTCTTGGCGAGCGAAAGCGCGGGAGCGAAGCAGACCAGCTTGGCCCCGCCGCCTTTGATGCGGTCGATCGAGCCGCTGGGCGGGAGCCCGCCGGCAAGCACGATGTGCGTGACATTATGCTTGGCGCAGGTGTCGATCAGCTCGGTCAGCTGCGGGTGCATGGTGATGAGATTGACGCCGAACGGCTTGGCCGTGCGCTTCTTGGTTTCTGCAATCTCGGTGTCGAGGAGGTCGGGGGTCATCGCGCCGCAGGCGATGACGCCGAAGCCGCCGGCGTCGGAGATCGCCGCGACCAGGTGGCGCTCGGAAACCCAGCTCATCGCGCCGCCCATGATGGCGATGTCGCAGCCGAGAAACTCGGTGCCGCGATGCATCAATTGTTTCAGACGCTTGTGGCCGCGGCTCATGCGTCGGCATCCAGTCCGAAGGCGGTGTGGAGCACGCGCACGGCGAGATCGAGCTCGGCCTCGGCGATCAGGGCGCTGACCTTGATCTCGCTGCTAGAGACCGCGAGCAGGTTGATCTGGCGCTCGGCGAG
The DNA here is from genome assembly GCA_039934055.1 of Sphingomicrobium sp. GTDB lineage: Bacteria > Pseudomonadota > Alphaproteobacteria > Sphingomonadales > Sphingomonadaceae > Sphingomicrobium. The sequence goes on from JBDTMX010000050.1 coordinate 7,345, forward strand.
GGTCTCGAACATCTTGGATGCAAGGCCGGGGTTGGAGCGGATGCCGACGCCGACGATGCTGACCTTGGCGAC
>JBDTMX010000051.1:0-4846 GCA_039934055.1 Sphingomicrobium sp.
AACTATCCCATGTCAAGTCCGCGCCTCTCCGTACCGGGGAAGGGGATGGTGGAGCCGAGGGGGATCGAACCCCTGACCTTCGCAATGCCATTGCGACGCTCTCCCAGCTGAGCTACGGCCCCGTCCGTTCGCGCTTTAGGCGAACTTCATTCCACTGAAAACTCGAAATTCCACCGGCGAAGGCGCTTAAGCCTCGTCTTCGTCGCCCTTTGTCTCAACCCCGATTCCGTCATCACCGGTCGCGAGATCGACTTCGTCGTCAGCCGACGGCTCCTCGGCTTCGGCGTTGGCCAGCTCTTCCGCCTCGAGATCGGCGTCGGCGACCGGCTCCTTGGCGACCGGCGCGGGCTCGAACGCCACCGGCTGTTTCGACTTCAGCACCGGCTCGGGCACCCACTCGTTGTGGCATTCAATGCAATGGACCGGATTGTCCTTGCCGAGATCGTAAAAGCGGGTCGAGCACTTGGGGCAAGTGCGCTTGGCGCCCCATTCGGGCTTCACCATGGTGAGTATCACTCCAGTTTTGGTCGGTTCGGCGGGGTCCCCTGGGATGTCCTCGGGAATGCTCCGCACCGTGCGGCGGGCGCCTTGCCATAGGCTTGGTGCCCTGTCAAAGCGCGTCGCTTGACCGAGCATTCCGATAACGAGAACGTGGCGCAGGCGCGGATCCTGATCGCCGTCGACGGTCCCGGAGCGAGCGGCAAGGGGACTATCGCCCGGGCGCTCGCCAACCACTTCAAGGTGCCGCACATGGATACCGGGCTGCTCTACCGAGCGGTCGCATTGAACCTGTGGCGCTGGGGCGGCGACCTGGGAAGCGAGTTCGAGGCGCTGCGGGCGTGCGATGTCGCCTCGGTCGACCCTGAAGACCCCGAGATTCGCAGCGAACCAGTGTCGAGCATCGCGTCGCGGGTCTCGGCCTATCCGTCGGTCCGCAGCGCGTTGCTCGAACGTCAGCGCCAGTTCGCCGAGCAGCCGGGCGGGGCAGTCCTCGACGGGCGCGACATCGGCACGGTGGTTGCGCCCGACGCCGACGCCAAGCTGTACGTCACCGCGTCTCCCGAGGTGCGGGCGCAAAGGCGGGTCCGCGAGCTGCTCGAGCGTGGCTTGCCGGCGCATTACGAGGACGTGCTGACCGACATCCGGGCCCGCGACGAGCGCGACATGAGCCGCGAGGCGGCGCCGCTGCGGCAGGCCGACGACGCCGACGTGCTCGACACCACCGACCTCGATGTCGAGGCCGCGGTCGCCGCGGCGATCCGCCTGGTCGAGAAGCGCCTCAAGCAGCGCCCCAGGAAATAGCTCCTACTGTCGTCCGGCGGACTCGGGGGACGCGATCGTTTCGGCTATACTCTCTATCCGGGGAGAGGGGATGTCGGACTACAAGCTCTACTGCCTTGATGGGGCCAAGCGCATCCAGCGCGCCGCGGAAGTGATCAGCGCGAAATCCGACAAGGAGGCGATCGCGCAGGCCAAGGCGTTGGACAAGCCGATGGCGTGCGAGATTTGGCACGGCCAGCGGCTGGTCGCAACCATTTCGCCAGCCAGGAAATAGGCCGCCCTTCTAAGGGTGTGCGGAGGTCGCGGCGCTGCCGGGTGCCGTCGAGAGCGTGACCTCGGCCAACCCCGCATCCGGCTTGGGATCGCGGCCGTAGACATCGTCGGCAAAGGTCAGCTGGGCATCGTCCAAGCCAGGCACGGCGGTCAAATAGGTGATGTACACCGGGACGGCCCTGGCCAGCTGGACGAATTGCTCGGGCGCGGTTGAGGGGGCGACCGGCTCGCTCCCCATCAGCCAGCGGCCGAGGCGCATGGCGTCTTCGACCCGGACGCAGCCGTGGCTGTAATTGCGGCTGTCCTTGCCGAACAATTCCTTGCGCGGCGTGTCGTGCAGGAAGATGCCGAGCTCGTTGGCGAAGCCGAACTTGATCTGGCCCATCATATTGTCCGGCCCGGGCAGTTGGCGGACGTGAACCTCGGTGGTGCCGGCAACGACCGCTTTCCAGTCGATCGCCGCGGGATCGAGCACGGTCGCATGGTCGGACCAGTCCGAAGCGACTTCGTAACGGGCGAGCTTGAGATATTTGATGCCGCGCTTGACCACGATCGGCGCGACTTCTTCGCGGGCGGTATCGGTGGGAATGTTCCAATAGGGGTTGAAGGTCGCATAATGGATGGTGCCGGCGAGCATCGGCGTCGGGGTCGCGGGCTTGCCGACGACGACCTTCATCGAGTCCACCACGCGGCTGTCCTCATACATCGACAGCCGCGCCGTGGCGGCATTGACGATGATGTAGCGGCCGCGCGACGGCAGGATGCGCGCCCGCTCGAGGTTGGTCAGGAGCCGCGGATCGACCGCTTCGCCGGCCCGCAGCTGGCGCCAGGCGGCGTCGCGCAGCTGGCCATAGATCGGATTGACGGCGGCGATTCCCGCGACGTGGCCGGCGAGGCCCGGGGCCAGCCAGGCGTCGGTCAACACCCGATCGACCGCCGGTACTCGCGGCGCCAGCGCCGGGTCGCCATAGGTAATGCCGGGAACCGGTGATTTGAGCGCCTGGACATATTGCACCCAGGCCGACGACAGCAATTTCTCGTCGGCGAGGGGGACGGGCTTGTGCGCCGCCATTGCTGCGCGCGCACGGGCCAGCGCGCCTTCGACGAAGCGGGCGAGGGTCGGGCCGTTGGCGAGCCCGTCGAGCGGCGCCCGGTCGAGAATATCCGGCAGCAGGCTGGCAGCCGCGGCGGTGGCGGCGGTGCGGAACCAGATCGGGGAATTGCCGTGCGCCTGGTAAAAGGCATCGACGGCGTGGGTCGAGGGCAAGGTGGTCGTGACCGGGGCGGGGGCGAGGGTCGTTGACGGCGTGCGGATAGGCGCGGGTGCGGGCGCAGCAACAGCGGGCGCCGCGCCGCACAGCAGCGCCGCCGCCGCCAGAGTCAGAAATTGCGTTTTCAACTGCACCTGATCTGTGTTCCTGTGTCTTGGTCCGGTGATCTTCGGGCCGTGTCCTTAACACGCCCAACGCCAACCGCCGCGTCGCGGTCCCTCTTACTCAAAATTAGCCGCCAAATCCTAATGCCTTGTGACTGGCAGGACACAGTCGCGGTCGGGGACACCAGGTCGATTCGGGGGTGTGTGAGTTTCGTGAGTTTCGGGAACCTGGTGGTCCGATGGGTTGCTGGTCGCCGCCGCCAAAGGGCAGGCGAAAAAGGACAGCGCTGTAGGACATCGAATCAGCTCGGCGCGGAGTGTCTCACAGCCGGGCGCCTGTAGGACAGCGAATTCTTCAGGTCAGCGGACGTGTAGGCGGGCGCGGCGACCAGCGGTTTTCATTTGGTCTTTGATGTTGCGCCGGCGAGCATCGGGCGACTTCGACCGCATGTGTCCTTTGGGTGGGCAGCTTCCATTTCTGAAACTTGCAGGCTGACGCGGATCGGCGCAGACTGCGCCTCAACGGGGTGGTGGCCATGGCCAGCGTTTTCCTGAGCTATGCCCGCGAAGATGGCGCCCGCGTACGGTCGCTCGCGATGGCACTAGAACGCGACGGCAATATTCTGTGGTGGGATGAGCAGATTCCCGGCGGCCACGAATACGCCGACGTGATAGAGAAAGCGCTGGCCGGTGCCGACGTGGTGGTCGTCCTTTGGACCAAGGCTTCGGTTCGGTCGGCCTGGGTACGCGACGAAGCAGCGACCGGTCGTGACACCGGCCGACTTGTGCCGGTCACCCTTGATGGCTCCCAACCGCCGCTAGGTTTCCGGCAATATCAGACGATCGACTTGTCCAATTGGTCCGGCCGGCCGGACTCGAAACTTCTGCTACCCTTGAAATTGGCCGTCGGCTCCCGAGCAGGAGAGGTCAAAGCTGAACCCGGGCGAGTTGTGCCTTCATCTCACGGGCAGATCGATCGCCGGCACCTCGGACTGGGTGCCGGGGCGTTCCTGTTGCTGGTGGCTGGGGGACTGTTCTTCCGGTTTTCTTCCGGACCGGCGTCCGCGGCCGTCACTCCAAAAGTGGCACTGGGTGCGTTCGCCATCCTATCCTCAAATGTACCGAATCAGCTGCCGCAAGCGATGAACGAGGAGATCCTTTCGGCCTTCGGGTCGGAGCATGAAATCTCGCTGGTTACCGGCAAGGATCGCGCGGCCCCGTTCCTTCTCGATGGCAGCATACAGAATACGCAGAATGCACTGCGCTTCACCGTCAATCTTCGCGACTCCGGCAGCGGCGGCCTAGTCTGGTCTCACGCTTTTGACCGCGCGCTTGGCGACACGCTGGCGCCGCGACAGGTCGCGGTCGCCGCCACCCAAGTCGTGCGCTGCGGAATATGGGGCGCATCCGCTTACCGCAAGCCGATGAGCGACCGAGGACTCTCGCTCTATGTCGACTGGTGTAACGAATATTGGGGCGGTTCACCGGATGAGGACCGGATCCTCGACGCGGCTCGCCGGGTCACTGCCGCTCTTCCGGATTTCTCCTTCGCATGGTCCGCCTTGGCTTTATCGACAGTGCCGGTGAGTCATCGTGCAGGATTCGCAGACGCGCAGGATGTTGGGCGCGAAGGTTGGGCGGCTGCCGAGAAATCCATCCGCCTCGATGCCAAGAATCCGGAAGGTTACATGGCGGAAGCGGGGTTGTTGCCCAGCAACCGATTCGCCGACCGCGAGGCGCTGCTAAAAAAGGCGATTAGCGTACGTCCGACCGAATGCGGTTGCGAGCGCCAGGCGTATGGCGACTTCCTGACATCCGTCGGCCGCAGTGAAGAAGCGGTCGATCAATATGACCGCGCGCGGGCGATGATGCCGTTGGCGCCGATGAGCAATGTGCGCCTCGCGCAAGCGCTCGGTC
>JBDTMX010000052.1:0-5577 GCA_039934055.1 Sphingomicrobium sp.
GGTTACGGGGGCTACGGCTACAACGGTTATCGCTGCGGCAATCCGGCCGCAGGTGCGGTCGTCGGAGGCGTTGCCGGTGCGGTGATCGGCAACCAGATCGCAGACAGCGGGCATCGTCGCTACTATCGTCGCAGCAACGACCGCGCCGCGGGGACGTTGATTGGCGGCGTGCTGGGCGCAGTCGTCGGCAGCGCCATCGCCCAGGGCAACTGCTAAGCCCTCCAGGCGAGGCCGAGGAAACCGGGCGGGCCGGGGATGCGTTCCCTGGCCCGTTTCGTTTATCCAGCCGCATTAAGGAATCTTTGGTCTAACGAAGTGCCGAACAGGGACATCGGCATAACATGGATTTATTTCGCTTCTGGCGAGTTTCGCCATTATATGACGTCCAGCGTTGGGAGAGTTGAGTTGTTCAAGGGGCTTCAGCCCATCCTCTACGGCGGCCGCGAGGTGTGGCCGCTGATCGAAGGCGGCAAGGGCGTCAGCGCCACCAACCACGCCAGCTCAGGGGCGTGGGCGGCGGCCGGCGGCGTCGGAACCGTGTCTGCGGTCAACGCCGACAGCTATGATCCCGAAGGCCGCATCATCCCCCAAGTCTACAAGGCGCTGACGCGCCGCGAGCGGCACGAAGAGTTGGTCCAGTACGCGATCGACGGAGCGGTCGCGCAGGTCCAGCGCGCGTATGAGATCGCGGGCGGCCGCGGTGCCATCAACATCAACGTACTGTGGGAAATGGGCGGCGCGCAGCGCGTCCTCCACGGCGTGCTCGAGCGCACCAAGGGCATGGTCACCGGGGTCACTTGCGGCGCCGGCATGCCGTACAAGCTGTCCGAGATCGCTGCGTCCTACGGCGTCAATTATTTGCCGATCATCAGCTCGGCGCGAGCATTTCGAGCATTGTGGAAGCGCGCTTATTCCAAAGCCGCCGAGTGGCTCGCCGCGGTGGTCTACGAGGACCCTTGGCTGGCCGGCGGGCACAACGGCCTGTCGAACGCCGAGGACCCGCGCAAGCCGCAGGACCCGTATCCGCGCGTCAAGGAATTGCGCGAGACGATGCGCGAGGGCGGCATTCCCGACCATGTGCCGATCGTCATGGCGGGCGGCGTCTGGCGACTCGATGAATGGGCGCACTGGATCGATAATCCCGAGCTTGGGCAGATCGCCTTCCAGTTCGGAACGCGGCCGCTCCTGACCCAGGAAAGCCCGATCCCGCCCGAGTGGAAGGCGCGGTTGATGACGCTCGAGGAGGGCGACATCCTTCTCCACCGCTTTTCGCCAACCGGCTTCTATTCGTCAGCGGTTCGCAACGCGTTCCTGCGCAATTTGGAAGAACGCTCGCACCGCCAGATCGCGTTTACCAAGGAGCCGCTCGGCGATCACGCGTTCGAGCTCGACGTTGGCCTTGCCGGAAAGCGTCATTACTGGGTGACCAAAGGCGATTTGCAGCACGCGCGCGAATGGTTTGCGGCGGGCTTCACCGACGCGCTCAAGACGCCCGACGAGACCTTGGTGTTTGTCACCCCGGACGAGAAGAAGCACATCCGCACCGACCAGGCCGAGTGCATGGGCTGCCTGTCGCAATGCGGTTTTTCGTCCTGGGCCGACCATGAAAAGAACACCACCGGGCGGCTCGCCGACCCGCGCAGCTTCTGCATCCAGAAGACCCTTCAGGAGATCGCCCACGGCGGGCCAACCGAGCATAATTTGATGTTCGCCGGCCACTCGGCGTTCCGCTTCCAGAGCGATCCCTTCTACTCGAACGGCTTCGTGCCGACCGTGAAGCAGCTCGTCGACCGCATCCTGACGGGAGCGTGATGCGAAGGCTTGCCGCGGCCGCGCTCCTGTTGCTCACGACCGCCGCGAGCGCCCAGGAGAAGAAGCCGCCATATTGGGCCTCAATCGCCAGCGGCGAGGCGATGATGCGCACCGGCCCGGGCCGCAATTATCCCGGCACCTGGCTGTACCAGCGCCGCGATCTGCCGGTGCGGGTGGTCAAGACCTACCCCAACTGGCGGATGATCGAGGACCCCGACGGGACCAAGGGCTGGATGCTGGTGACGCTCTTGAGCGACCAGCGCACGGCGATCGTCAAGCCGGGCGAGCCGCGCGCGATCCACCTGGCAGCGTCGGATTCAAGCAGGCTCCGCTACCGCGCCGAGCCAGGCGTCGTCGGCCGCATCGACAAATGCAGCGGCGGCTGGTGCCGGATCGCGGTCGGCAAGCGTCAAGGCTACATCCGCACGAGCGACCTGTGGGGCGTTGGCGAGAGCGAAACGCTCAACTGATCCGGCGGCGCACGTTTGCGAACCGCCGGATCGAGGCCATTACATCGTCAGCGGGACGTATGCGACGCGCTTGACGGTCAGTTTCTCGCCCTTGTCGCTGGTGGTTTCACCCGATCCGCCAACGGCCACCATCGGATCGGTCCAGCACACTTCGCCGTCCTTGGTCATTGCGCTGGTGAAGCAGGCCTTGCCGTCCTTCATCACCGCCGTGCCGTGATCGATATGCTCCTTGCCGGAGACGGCGATGTACTTGCCGGTGGCGTCGACCGATTCCTGGATCGGCTTGTGGGTCTTGTTGTCGGTGTATTCCCAGCTCGTTTCGTTGATCGAGGCAAGCGCGGTGCCGGCCGTGTTGGCGGCGACGTTGGCGTCGGTCGTGACATTGGCGTCCATCGCGACATTGGCGTCGTTGGCGGGCGCCGCCGCTTTCTGCTGACAGCCGGCGAGCGCAACGACGGCCGCGACCAGGATCAGTTTCCGCATCATTTTTCTCCCCTTTTGGTGGCGCGGGCCTAACAGGATATCGGGGCAGTTGCGAATCTGGCTCCGTGACGTCAGTTTGAGGGGAGGTTGCAATGAACCTGGTTTATGTGGCCGCAGCGATTGCAAGCGTCGCCGCCAGCGGTACTGCGGCGAAGGCGCCCGCTAGTCTCGCGATCGAGCGCTTCGGCAAGCCGATGGTCAATGGCCAGCGGTTGCCCTTTTCCAGCGCGGTGCGAGCCGGGGACACGCTCTATCTGTCGGGCCAGATCGGGATCGGTGCCGACGGCAAGCTGCCGCCCGGGATCGACGCCCAGGCGCGCCAGGCGATGGACAATATCGCGGGCGTGCTGGAGGAGCGAGGACTCGGCTGGGGCAACGTCGTCAAATGCACGGTGATGCTCGACAACATGGCCGACTGGCCGGCGTTCAATACCGTCTACGCGTCCTATTTCCCCGACGGCAATTTCCCCGCGCGCAGTGCGTTCGGTGCGGACGGACTGGCGTTGGGCGCGCTGGTTGAGGTGGAATGCCTAGCGTATGCGGGCAAGCGCTAGCTAGACCAGCTCCACCGCCACGGCGGTTGCTTCGCCGCCGCCGATGCACAGCGACGCGACGCCGCGCTTGAGGCCCTTCTGCTTCAACGCGTTGACCAGGGTGACGAGGATGCGGGTGCCGCTGGCGCCGATCGGGTGGCCGAGTGCGGTCGCGCCGCCGTGAATATTGATCTTGGCATGCGGGATGCCGAGGTCCTTCATCGCGAACATGGCGACGCAGGCGAAGGCCTCGTTGACCTCGAACAGATCGACGTCGCCGACCTTCCAGCCGGCTTTGGTCAGTACCTTGTTGATCGCTCCGATCGGGGCGATCGTGAATTCGGACGGCTCCTGCGCATGGGCGGCGGTGGCGACGATCCGCGCAATGGGCGTCAGGCCGGCGGCCTTGGCGGTGGATTCGCGCGACAGCACGACCGCGGCGGCACCGTCGGAGATCGACGACGAGGTCGCGGCGGTGATCGTCCCTTCCTTGGCGAAGGCGGGCTTCAGCTGGGGAATCTTGTCGGGGCGGCCGCGGCCCGGCGATTCGTCGGTGTCGACGATGGTCTCGCCGGCGCGGTTCTTGATCGTCACCGCGGCGATCTCAGTCTTGAAGTCGCCATTATCGATCGCCGCCTTGGCGCGAGTCAGCGATTCAATTGCGTAATCGTCCATCTGCTGCCGAGTCAGCTGGTATTCGTCGGCGGTGCATTGGGCAAAGCTGCCCATCGCGCGGCCTTCTTCGTATGCGTCCTCGAGCCCATCCAGGAACATGTGGTCGTAGGCGATGTCGTGGCCGATCCGCGCGCCGGAGCGGTGCTTCTTGAGCAGATACGGCGCGTTGGTCATCGATTCCATGCCGCCGGCGATGATGAAGTTGGCATTGCCCGCATTCAGCGCTTCGTCGCCCATGATCACGCTCTGCATGCCCGATCCGCAAACTTTGTTGACGGTCGTCGCCTGGACCGACTTGGGCAGGCCGGCCTTGATCGCCGCCTGGCGCGCCGGCGCCTGGCCGAGCCCAGCGGGCAGCACGCAGCCCATGTAGATGCGGTCTATGTCGCCGCCGTCGACGCCCGAGCGCTCAACCGCCGCCTTGACCGCGGTGGCGCCGAGATCGGTCGCCGAGGCATCGGCCAGCGCGCCCTGCATCGCCCCCATCGGCGTGCGCGCGTAGGAGAGGATAACGGTCGGGTCGGATGCGGTCGTGGCCATGTGGTGCTCCTGGTTACGTCATTGCGAGGAGCGACAGCGACGCGACAATCCGGCTGGATTGCTGCGGTTCGCTCACAATGACGATGTTGCAGTGCACATAGTGACTCGGGTCCGCTTGTCCAAGTCTCGAAGCGGGTGCTAACCGCTCGATACAAAGGGAGCCTCCGCGATGTCCGAACCCGGTCTCGATTTCGACCTCGGCGAGATGGCCGACACCATCCGCGACACCACCCAGCGCTTCGCCCGGGACAAGATCGCGCCGATCGCCGCGGCAATCGATGAAAAAGACGAATTTCCGAGGCAGTTGTGGCCGAAGATGGGCGAATTGGGCCTGCATGGCATCACCGTCGAGGAGGAGTGGGGCGGGCTTGGCCTGGGCTATCTCGAGCATGTCGTCGCGCAGGAGGAAGTGGCGCGAGCGTCGGCTTCGGTCGGCCTCTCCTACGGCGCGCATTCCAACCTGTGCGTCAACCAGATCCGCCGCTGGGGCAACGACGAGCAGAAGCGCAAATATCTGCCCAAGCTGATCAGCGGCGAGCATGTTGGATCGCTGGCGATGAGCGAGGCCGGCGCCGGTTCGGACGTCATCGGGATGAAGTTGAAGGCCGAGAAGAGCGGCAACGGCTACCGCCTCAACGGCACCAAATTCTGGATCACCAACGGTTCCGACGCCGACGTGCTGGTGGTCTACGCCAAGACCGGTGAGGGCAGCAAAGGCATCACCACCTTCATCATCGAAAAGGACATGGAAGGCTTCTCGACCGGCCAGAAGGTCGACAAGATGGGAATGCGCGGATCGCCGACCAGCGAGCTAGTGTTCGACGACTGCTTCGTCCCGCCCGAGAATGTCATAAGCGAGGAGAATAACGGCGCCGCCGTGCTGATGAGCGGGCTCGACTACGAGCGCACGGTGCTGGCCGGGATCCAGATCGGGATCATGCAGGCGTGCCTCGATGTCGTCCTGCCCTACGTCCGCGAGCGCAAGCAGTTCGGCAAGCCGATCGGCAGCTTCCAGCTGATGCAGGCCAAGGTCGCCGACATGTATGTCGCGCTGAATTCGTCGC
>JBDTMX010000053.1:0-12479 GCA_039934055.1 Sphingomicrobium sp.
TACGAGCTGCTGCTGCTCGCCGAATTGGGCTTCGGCCTCGACCTCGCGCGTTGCGCGGTGACCGGTTCAACCGACGATTTGGTCGCGGTCAGCCCGCGCTCGGGCCGCGCGGTCAGCGCTGGGGAAGCCGAGCCCTATGCGGACAAGCTGCTGCCGCTGCCGCGTTTCATGCGCGAAGGCGGACCCGCAAACTGGTCCGAGATCGCGCAGGGACTCGACCTCACCGGCCACTTCCTGATGCGCGATTTATTGACCCAGAAATCGGCGGTTCTGGGCGAGGCGCGGTCGCGGCTGGTCGACCGGCTGCGGCGCGCCGGCGGTCTCGACTAGCTTCGGCGGTTGTTTGCGTGCCCGTGCTCGCCTAGCTTGGCAATTGTGACCGAAACCACCGACACCATGGCGATGCTGTTTCCCAATGTGGCGACGACCCGCGACGTCACGGTGCGGGTCGCGGCGAGCTACCTGGCCGAGCAGTCGGACCCGTCGTCGGAGCGCTGGTTCTGGTCGTACCATGTGCGGATCGAGAACGGCTCGGACCGCGCGATCCAGTTGCTGTCGCGCACCTGGCGGATCATCGATGGCCGCGGCTCGGTTCACGAAGTGCACGGCGAAGGCGTGGTCGGCGAAATGCCGCTGATCGCGCCCGGCGGAAGCTTCGATTATGTCTCGGGCTGCCCGCTCGACACGCCGTTGGGGTCGATGAGCGGCGCCTATCGCATGGTCGACGAAGACGGCACCGCGTTCGACGTCGCGATCCCGCGTTTTCACCTGCTCAGCGCGGTCAATTAAAGCAGCTTGTCGTCCGCCGGGCTTTTCTCCGATTCGGGTGCCGGCTGCTCGCCGACTTTTTCCGCAATTTCCGCGAAGTCGCCGGGCTCGCTGAAGTCCTTGTAGACGCTGGCAAAGCGAATGTAGGCGACATGGTCGATGGCGTTCAAACCATCCATCACCGCTTGGCCGATCATGTCGGCGGTAACCTCGTCGCCGCGGGTTTCAAGTTGCCGCTGAATGCCTGAAATCAGCCGCTCGATCCGGGCCGCATCCACTTCGCGCTTGCGGCAGGCATGGCCGATAGCGCGCTCCAGCTTGGCGCGGTCGAACGGTTCGCGCTTGCCGTCTTTCTTGACCACGGTGAGGTCGCGCAGCTGGACCCGCTCAAAGGTCGTAAAGCGCGCCCCGCAGCCTTCGCACTGACGCCGTCGCCGGATCGCCGCGCCGTCTTCCGACGGGCGGCTGTCTTTTACCTGGCTGTCTTCGTGAGCGCAGAACGGGCAGCGCATCCTTTAGTCCTGGTAGATCGGGAAACGGGCGCACAGTTCGCGGACTCGAACGTTGACCTCGCTCTCGACCGCACCGTTGCCCTCGAGGCCGTTCACAACGAGTCCGTCGAGCACGTCAGCGACCATATCCGCGATGTCCTTGAACTCGGTTTCGCCGAAGCCGCGTGTGGTCCCGGCGGGCGAGCCGACGCGGATGCCGCTGGTCTGCATCGGCGGCAGCGGATCGAACGGCACGCCGTTCTTGTTGCAGGTGATGCCGGCGCGCTCGAGGCTCTCGTCGGCGTCACGTCCGGTGAGCTTCAATGGCCTGAGGTCGACGAGCGCGAGGTGCGTGTCGGTGCCGCCGGCGACGAGGTCGGCGCCGCGGTCCTTCAACCGCCCGGCAAGCATCCTGGCATTGGCGATCACCGCTTTCGCATAGGTCTTGAAGCCGGGCTCGAGCGCTTCGCCGAAGGCGACCGCCTTGGCCGCGATGACATGCATCAACGGCCCACCCTGCAAGCCCGGGAACACCGCCGAATTGACCTTCTTGGCGATCGCCTCGTCATCGGTCAGCACCATGCCGCCGCGCGGCCCGCGCAAAGTCTTGTGGGTGGTGGTGGTGACGACATGGGCGTGGCCGAACGGGGTCGGGTGCTCGCCGGCCGCGACCAGCCCGGCGAAGTGCGCCATGTCGACGAACAGATAGGCCCCGACCTCGTCGCAGATGGCACGGAAGCGCGCGAAGTCGAGAATGCGTGGGTAGGCCGATCCGCCGGCGATGATCAGCTTGGGCTGGTGCTCGCGGGTGAGGCGCTCGACCTCGTCGAAATCGACCAGATGGTCGTCGGGGCGGACGCCGTACTGGATGGCGTTGAACCATTTGCCCGACTGCGCCGGCGGAGCGCCATGGGTCAGGTGCCCGCCCGCGGCGAGGCTCATGCCGAGGATGGTGTCGCCGGGCTTGAGCAGCGCCATCATCACCGCGCCGTTGGCTTGCGCGCCCGAGTGCGGCTGGACGTTGGCGAAGCCGCAGCCGAACAATTGCTTGGCGCGATCGATCGCGAGCGTCTCGACCGCATCTGACGGCCCGCAGCCCTGGTAATAGCGGCGGCCAGGATAGCCCTCGGCATATTTGTTGGTCAGCACCGAGCCCTGCGCTTCGAGCACCGCGCGGCTGACGATATTCTCCGATGCGATCAGCTCGATCTGGGTCTGCTCGCGCTCCAGCTCGGCGCGAACCGCGTCGGCCACCGCCGGGTCGGCGTCGCTCAACCGCCGGGTGAAAAAGCCTTCGGGCTGGACGTCGTTCAAGTTCGCCGCGGTGGCCATCAGTCGCTGTCCTGCAGGAGGGATGAAAGCTGGTCGACGCGCCGCTGGTGCCGCCCGCCGGCGAAGTCGGTGTCGAGGAAGGCAGAGACGCACGCCCTGGCCATGTCGCTGCCGATCAGCCGCGCGCCCAATGCAATGACATTGGCGTCATTGTGGGTCCGCGCCAGTTCGGCCGACAAGGGTTCGTTGACCTGCGCGCAACGGCACTCGGCGAAGCGGTTGATGGCGACGGCAATGCCGATGCCTGATCCGCACACGGCGATGCCGCGCTCCGCCCCGCCGGCCGCAACCGCGAGAGCCAGCCTGGCGCCATATTCGGGGTAATCGACGCTTTCGGGCCCGTTGGTGCCGAGGTCGGTGACGTCATGTCCGGCCTCGCGCAGCCATGCCACAAGTTCGTCTTTGAGGATGTAGCCAGCATGGTCGGCGGCAAGGGCAATGTGCATGGCCGCTGCCTAGGCCAAGCGCGCCGAATTCGCCAGTCCCTCGAAGGCCGCCGGCCGGTCCGCAATCGCGATTGCGCGGCTTTGCGATTGTTCGTAGCACCGGCGAATAGCTTATCGCAGACGGATTGCCGATGACGATGCCCCTCGCCCGCTTGTGGTTCGGTCACATCTCCCAGGGCATCGACCATCATGACGTCGTTGCCACCGTCCGCGAGGATTCGGGCTGGTCCAGCCACTTCGCGTTCATGGTGCTGATGTCGGCTGGCATCGCGGTGCTTGGAATGCTGTTGTCGTCGCCGGCCGTGGTCATCGGCGCGATGCTTATTTCGCCGCTGATGGGCCCGATTATCGGCTTCGGTTTCGCGCTCGCGACGTTCGACGCCGCCGAGCTTCGCAAGACCGGACGGTCGATGGCCGGGGGCGCGGTGCTCGCAGTCGTCTTTTGTGCGATGATCGTTACCGTCTCGCCACTGCAGTCGGTGACGACCGAGATTGCCTCGCGGACCCGGCCCAATCTTTTCGACCTGCTGATCGCTCTATTCTCGGGCCTGGCGGGCACCTACGCCATGATCCGGGGCCGCCATGGAGCGATCGTTGGGGTCGCCATCGCTACCGCGCTGATGCCGCCATTGGCCGTTATGGGTTTCGGACTCGCGACGATGAACTGGCAGGTCCTCGGTGGTTCGACGCTGCTGTTTTTCACCAATTTGATGACGATCGCGGCATCGGCGGCAGTCCTGGCCAGGTTCTACGGTTTCGCTCCCGGCCTGTCTCCGCACCAGACCCGGCTGCAGGCGGCGCTGATCATTGTCACCCTGATCGCGCTTGCGATTCCGCTCGGCTTCACGCTTCGCCAGATCGCCTGGGAAGCGCTGGCCAGACGCGAGGCGAGCGCCACAATCGCCGCGCAATTCCCGCGCGGCTCGCGGGTCAACGACCTCGACATCAATTATCACGCCACTCCCATTGAAATCACCGGGACCGTGCTGACCCCGCAGTATCGCGAAGTTAGCCACGACCTGCCCAAGCGCCTGTCGGAGGTGCTTGGCCGCCCCGCGGCGGTCACTCTCGACCAGATCCGCACGGAGAACGGCCCCGGCAACGTCGCGAAGGACTCGACCGCGGTCACCTCGGCACAGCGCAATGCCTCACGGACGGCTGAACGCCTTGCGCTGGTCGCTGGAGTTCCGATCGAGAATGTCGTTGTTGATCGCTCTTCGAAGACTGCGATCGTCAGGGCGGCGCCGTTGGCTGGCGCCGACCTCGCTGCTTATCGCGCGTTGGAGGAACGGGTTGCCGCCGCCGACACCGGCTGGAAGGTCATACTGATACCGCCGTTCTTACCGCTGCCGGACGTGTCCAGCGACGGCGATACCGTCGACCAAGGCGCAGTCGACACGATCATCTGGGCCGCCAAGCGGCTCGGTCTGCCGGTTGCGGTCGTCGCCGGCAGCGACGCGGATGGCGAGCAGATCGCAGGCCTGCTTCGCCAGGGCGGCGCCGATGCACGCATCGTCAGCGGTGCAAAGCGGGGTCAAAGCGTCCAATTGCGCTGGGCGTTGGCGTCGACCAAAAGCGAGGCGCCCTAAGGGCAGTTCGCAGGATCAGGCGGCGAGTTTCAGCTCCAGCCGGTCCCAGATCTCGACCAGCGCGCCGACCAGTTCATCCATCATTTCGGCCGTGTGGCACGGGCCCGGGGTGAAGCGCAGCCGCTCGGTGCCGCGCGGGACGGTCGGGTAGTTGATCGGCTGAACGTACAAACCGTACTCGGCGAGCAGGATATCGCTGATGCGCTTGGCGCGGACCGGGCAACCGACCAGCAGCGGCACGATGTGCGTCACGCTGGGCATCAGCGGCAGGCTGGCGGCGGTGAACTTGGCCTTGAGCATCGTCGCCATCTGGTGTTGGGCGTCGCGCTCGGCCGAGGATTGCTTCAAGTGGCGCACGCTCGCCAGCGCGCCGGCGACCAGCACCGGCGACAACGAAGTGGTGAAGATGAAGCCCGGTGCGTAGCTGCGGATGCAGTCGACGATGTTGCGGTCGGCCGCGATATAGCCGCCCATTACGCCGAACGCCTTGCCCAGCGTGCCTTCGATCAGGGTGACGCGGTGGGCGACGCCGTCGCGCTCGGAAATGCCGCCGCCATGCTCTCCGTACATTCCAACCGCGTGGACTTCGTCGAGGTAGGTGAGGGCGCTGTAGCGGTCGGCGAGGTCACAAATCGCCGAGATTGGCGCGATATCGCCGTCCATCGAATAGACGCTCTCGAACGCGATCAGCTTGGGCGTGTCGGGATCCTCGGCGGCTAACAGCTCCTCGAGGTGCGCCAGGTCGTTGTGGCGGAACAGGCGCTTCTCGCAGCCCGAATTCTTGATTCCGGCGATCATCGACGCGTGATTGAGCTCGTCGGAGAAAATCACGCAACCCGGGAGCAGCTTGCCGAGCGTCGACAGCGCCGCCTCGTTCGACACATAGCCCGAGGTGAACAGCAGCGCCGCTTCCTTGGCGTGGAGCGAGGCCAGTTCGGCTTCGAGGTCGACATGGTAATGGGTGTTGCCGCCGATGTTGCGGGTGCCGCCCGATCCGGCGCCGACGTCATGCAGCGCGGTTTCCATCGCTTCGACCACGGCGGCATGCTGGCCCATTCCGAGATAGTCGTTCGAGCACCACACTATGATCGGCTTGGGGCCGTTGTGGCCGGCAAAGCAGCGGGCGTCCGGGAACGAGCCCTTGGTCCGCAGGATGTCGATGAACACGCGATAGCGGCCTTCGTCATGAAGGCGCTCGATCGCGGATCGGAAGATGCGGTCGTAGTCCAAGTGTTTCGAAGCTTTCCTGGCTCTCGCGCGCCCTTTAGCTTTGGAGGTAGGCGATTGCCATTGCGAACGACTCGCAAGTACTCATGCGCCGCGGACGTCCTCGAGGCCGAATTCGGCGAGGGATTGGAGCAGCGGGCCGGCGGGCGGAGCGCCGGTGAATAATGCGATGCCGGATGACGGCTCGGCCGGCCACGGCTGCTCGCGAGTCAGATAAGCGATGCGCCGCGCGATGCCGGGTCCGCCATCGATCAGTGCAACGCCCGGGAACGCCGCGTGCAGCTCCTCGTCGAGCAAAGGAAAATGCGTGCAGGCGAGGACGATGACGTCGATCTCGCCGCCGCATTCCGCGTCGAACATCGGCTGCGCGGCTGCGCGGACCGCCTCGACGCCGACCGCCTTGCCGGCAAGCTTGGCCTCGGCCAGCTCGACCAGCTCGGGCGAGCCGTGGCGGATAACCGTGCAGTCGGCGGCGAAGCGCGCGGCGAGGTCGTCGACATAGGGCTGGCGAACGGTCGCTTGTGTCCCCAGCACGCCGATCACCCGCGTTTTCGAAATTTCGGACGCCGGCTTGATCGCTGGGACGGTGCCGACGATGGGTAGATCGATCGCGGCTCGCACCGTCTCGAGCGCGATGGTCGAGGCGGTGTTGCAGGCGACGACGACAAGCCGCGGGCGAAAGCGCTCGACCACGGGGCCAAGCAATTCCGGCACGCGGGCGGCGATGTCCTCCTCGCTGCGCTCGCCATACGGAAACCAGGCGTTGTCGGCGACGTAGACGATTGGCGCGTTGGGCAGCAACGCGCGGGTCGGGCGCAGCACCGACAGCCCGCCGACGCCGGAATCGAAGAATAAAAGGGGCGCCGCAGAGTCCATTTCCGCGCCTGTGTGGCGTGGCGGCCCACCTGCCGCAAGGGCGGGATTGTTGCGGGGCCGCTCCATTTGCTACGACGGTGCCGATGGCCCCCGAACTGCTCTACGCCTGGCTTCTCGGATATCTGTTCGGGTCGATCCCGTTTGGACTCATCCTGACGCGGCTGGCGGGCAAGGGCGACGTGCGCGACGTCGGCTCGGGCAGTATCGGCGCGACCAACGTGCTGCGGGCGGGCGGTAAGGGTCTCGCCGCGGCGACCTTGGTACTCGATTGCCTGAAAGCGACCGTGGCGATCCTCGTCGCGGGGAGATTGTGGCCCGGCCTTGAGAGCTCCGCCGCCGAGAGTTTTGCTGCCACCGGGGCGCTGATCGGCCATCTCTATCCGGTCTGGCTGAAGTTCCGCGGCGGCAAGGGTGTCGCGACCCTGCTCGGCATCCTCATTCCGCTGCTGCCGGTCGCCGCGGCGATTTACGCAATGGTCTGGCTCGGCCTGCTGCTGACGATCCGAATCTCGTCGGTGGCCGGGATGGCCGCCGCCATCAGCGCGCCGATTTCCGCCGCTATCCTCGGCGCCGATTCACTCTTCCCAATGCTGCTCGGTTTCGCATTGCTCGTCCTTTGGAAACATCGGACGAACATCTCCCGCCTCCGGGCGGGAACTGAGCCTCGCATTGGGAAGGGAAGGGTTTGAGCGGCGACCTGATCGATCGGCTGCGGTTGGTCCGCTCGCCCGGCATCGGCCCGATCACCTATCGGCAATTGATGGCGCGTTTCGGCGACGCCGCGGCGGCGCTGGCGGCGGTGCCCGACCTGGCGCGGCGTGGCGGCGGGCGGGCGCCAAGCCTCACCAGCCGCGCCGACGCCGAGCGCGAGATCGCCGCCGTCGAGGCGTTCGGCGCGCGCTACTTGGTGCTCGGACGGGGGCTCTATCCGCGGCTGCTGGCCGAGATGGACGATGCGCCGCCGCTGCTGATGGCCAAGGGCCAGCTCAGCCTGCTCGACCGGACCGCGGTCGCGATCGTCGGCGCGCGCAATGCCTCGGCCGCCGCTTGCCGCTTCGCCCGCGGCCTCGCGCACGGCCTCGGCCAGCAGGGCACCGTCGTCGTCTCCGGCCTTGCCCGCGGTATCGACAGCGCCGCCCATGACGGCGCGCTTGAGACCGGTACGATCGGCATTGTCGCTGGGGGGATCGACGTCTTCTACCCGCCCGAGAACGAGGCGCGCCAGCGCCAGATGTGGGAAGTTGGCCTGGTGATCAGCGAACGGCCACCCGGCCTCGAACCGCGGGCCAAGGATTTTCCCCGACGCAACCGGATCATCTCCGGCATCAGCCTTGGCACCGTGGTGGTCGAGGCCGCGCCGCGCTCGGGCTCGCTGATCACCGCCCGCCTGTCGGCCGAGGCCGGTCGCGAGGTGATGGCGGTGCCGGGCTCGCCCCTCGACCCCCGCGCCCAGGGCTGTAACCAGCTGATCCGCGACGGCGCAACGCTGGTCCAGTCGGCCGCCGACGTGATGGAAGCCATCCGGCCGTTCGAGGGCAAGGTCGAATCCGCGCCCGTGCCGTATGAATCTACATCCACCGCGCCTCCCGCGGAGGGAGACGAGTCCGCGACCAGCACGGTCGAGGAGCTGCTCGGGCCGAGCCCGGTCCCGGTCGACGAGCTTATCCGCTTGTCGGGCGTGCCCAGCGGCGCGGTCCAGATGGCATTGCTCGAGCTCGACCTCGCCGGCCGCCTCGACCGCCACGCCGGCGGCAAGGTCAGCTTGCGCTGAGCCAGGTCCCGCGGTCGAGCCGCAGATAGATGCTGTCGCACACGCCGATGTGGGTATTCCAGGTGCCGGCGGCGCGGCCGGTCTCGATGAAGCCGTGGCCGGTCAGCAGCTTCAGCGCAGGGGTGTTGCGCGGATCGACGTCGGCGGTGAGGATTTCCACGGCACGCGTCCGGAACATGTGGTCGAGGAAGGCTCGCATCGCTTCCGCCGCATAGCCACGGCCCCAATGGCCAGAACCGAAGATGAAGCCGATCTCGGGCAGTTTCCACGCGCCGAGTTTGCCGATCGCCTTGCCGTCCAGCGTCACGACGAAGTCGTCACTGTCCTCGCCGGGAGCCGCAATCATCAATTCGAGCCAGTCCCGGGTCTGGGAGAGGTCCGAGTGCGGTCCGGTCGACCAGTAATCCATCGCCTGCCCATCCGAGAGCACGGCGTGCATCGCTTCAAGGTCGCCGGGGCGCGCGTTGCGCAGGATCAGGCGGTCGGTACGAAGCTCGGTCATGGGTGGGCCCTAAGGCGGTTCCGCCCGCATCGGCAACCAGCACTTGACGGGCGCAGCCGTGGATCACCACCCTATACGCGTATGCGTGAGGGCCAGACATGAAGCTTGTTGTCGTTGAATCGCCGGCCAAGGCGAAGACCATCGAGAAATATCTCGGGCCGGGGCACCGCGTGCTCGCCAGCTACGGCCATGTCCGCGACCTGCCGCCCAAGGACGGCTCGGTCGATCCGGACGACGGCTTCGCCATGCTGTGGACGCCGTCGCCCGATCGCGCCAAGCAGCTGAAGGCCATCGCTGACGAGGCGCGCAAGGCCGATACCCTGATTCTCGCCACCGACCCCGACCGCGAGGGCGAGGCCATCAGCTGGCACGTCCAGGAGGTGTTGCGGGCCAAGAAAGCGCTGCCGGCCAAGGTCGAGCGCGTCACCTTCAACGCCATCACCAAGTCGGCGGTGACGACCGCGATGGCGCACCCCCGGGCGCTCGACGAGGACCTGATCGACGCCTACCGCGCCCGCCGGGCGCTCGATTATCTGGTCGGATTCACCCTGTCGCCGATCTTGTGGCGCAAGCTGCCGGGGGCGAAATCGGCCGGGCGGGTGCAATCGGTTGCGCTGCGGCTGATCGTCGACCGCGAACGCGAGATCGAACTCTTCTGTGAGCAGGAATACTGGCAGGTCGGAGCGACCTTCGAAGCCGATGGGCAGACATTCGGCGCCCGCCTGGTTCAGCTCGACGGCAACAAGCTCGACCGGCTGTCGATCGGCAATAAGGGCGACGCCGATGCCGCCAAAGCGGTGGTCGAGGCCGGCCGCTTCACCGTCGCATCGGTCGAGACCAAGCCGTTCGGACGCAACCCGCCGCCGCCGTTCACCACCTCGACCCTGCAGCAGGAAGCGGCGCGCAAACTTGGCTTTTCGGCCAGCCACACGATGCGCGTCGCCCAGTCGCTCTACGAAGACGGGCTGATCACCTACATGCGCACCGACGGCGTCGACATGGCGCCCGAAGCGATCAGTGACGCGCGCCGCGCGATCGCCCATCGCTATGACGCCGGCTACGTCCCCGACAAGCCGCGCCAGTACACAACCAAGGTCAAGAACGCGCAGGAAGCGCACGAAGCAATTCGGCCGACCGACTTCAGCCTCGCCAATGCGGCGGGCGGGGACCATGCGCGGCTCTACAGCCTGGTCTACAACCGGGCATTGGCAAGCCAGATGGCGTCGGCGCGGTTGGAGCGCACGACCATCGAGCTGACCGACGGCGCCGGGCGTGCAGTGCTTCGGGCGAGCGGGCAGGTGGTGCTCTTCCCCGGCTTTCTCGCGCTCTACGAAGAGGGCAGGGACGAGAAGGCGGACGACGAGGAGGGCGCGCGGATGCCGGCGCTGCGCGAGGGCGGCGCCCCGGCCAAGACCGGAGTAGAGGCGACCCAGCACTTCACCCAGCCGCCGCCGCGCTATTCCGAGGCGAGCTTGGTCAAGCGGCTCGAGGAGCTCGGCATCGGACGCCCTTCGACCTATGCCGCGACTCTGCAGACGCTGAAGGACCGCGAGTATGTCCGCGTCGACAAGGCCCGCTTCGTGCCCGAGGAGAGCGGGCGGCTGGTGACGGCGTTTCTCGAGCGGTTCTTCGAGCGCTATGTGAGCTACGATTACACCGCCGAGCTCGAAGAGGGGCTCGACGACGTCTCCGGTGGCCGTGCCGGATGGCAGGATTTGCTCGCCGCCTTCTGGCGCGACTTTAAGCCCCTGGCCGGCGAAGTGATGGAGCAGAAGCCGTCAGAAATCACCGCCGCGCTCGACGAATTCCTCGCGCCGTGGCTCTATCCGGAACGCGAGGACGGGTCCGACCCGCGGCTGTGCCCGGCGTGTGGCAATGGTCGGCTGAGCTTGCGCGGCGGCAAGTTCGGCGCGTTCGTCGCCTGCTCCAATTATCCCGAATGTCGCTACACCCAGAAGTTCGGGCAGGCGGCGGCGGGCGAGGGATCGAGCGAGGGCCCGGCCGAGCTCGGCAACGGCATCACGCTGCGTACCGGGCGCTTCGGGCCTTACGTCCAGCAGGGCGAGGGCAAGGATGCCAAGCGCGCCTCGCTGCCCAAGGATGTTCCGGCCGACGGGCTGACGCTCGAATGGGCGGAGAAATTGCTGTCGCTGCCGCGCGAGATCGGCCCGCATCCCGAGAGCGGCAAGCCGATCACGGCGTCGATCGGTCGCTATGGCCCTTACCTGCTGCATGACGGCAAATATGCGCGGCTCGCCTCAACCGCCGAGGTGTTCGAAACCGGCATGAACGCGGCCGTCGCCAAGCTCGCCGACGCCGCGGCCGGGGCCGGCAAGCGTGGCGCCTCGCGCGAACCGCTCGCGGTGCTCGGCAACCACCCGGCAAGCGGCAAAGAGATCAAGCTGCTCGAAGGCCGCTACGGGCCTTACGTCAGCGACGGCAGCGTCCACGCTACGCTGCCCAAGAGCACCGACACCAAGTCGGTGACGCTCGAGCAGGCGGTCGAGTGGATCGATGCCAAGGCAGCAAAAGGCCCCGCGAAAAGGGGTTCCCGCGGGGCCCGCCGCCGAAAGGCGTGAATCCTCCGGCGATAGGACACCAGGTCGCTTGGGGCGCCGTCCTGGGCCATTGCCCTTTATCTGATGGGCGACGCGCCGCAGCCAGAGGATTTCGCTGCCAAAAGGACCTGATCGCTTGTCGAAACATAGCCTCCACTGGGGCTTTGACCCTAAGGAATTAAGGCGTCGCCGGATCGGGCGGCTCGGCGAAGAAGTGGCGGTTCTCGGATTCCGCCGAAAGGATCACCGCGGTCTTGGTGTCCCCAAAGCGAGTGAATTCCGCGAGCAGGTCCTTCAATGCGGCATTGTCGGCCACGCGCACGAACATCACCAGCAGCGCCGGGCCGGTGACCCGATAGCAAGATTGGACTGCCGGGTGGTGGGTAACCGCCGCAATCGCGCGCTCGTCGTCGTTGCTGCGCGGCTGGAACTCGATGATCGCCGCGATCGACAAGCCAATGCGGCCGGGATCGATGTCGACCGTGAAGCCGCGGATCACGCCGATATCGCGCAGCCGTGCGATCCGCTCCGCGACGGTCGGCGCGGACAATCCGGTCAGCCGGGCAATTTCTGAATGGGCGCGCCGACCGTCGCGTTCGAGCAGGCCGAGGATCTCGCGGTCCTTGGCATCCAGATCATGCAGTCGCCGCATTTCCTACCCCACAGGCCCTACAGTCGCGCTCCTTGGGAAGCTTGACCGATCGCCAGTTTAGCGCGGCCGCGTCCAATACGAACAGCTTTCCGGCGGCATTGTCGCCGATCCCGAGCAGCGCCCTCAGCGTGACCAGCGCGGCGAAGTGGCCGACCGTGCCGGTCAGCGCGCCGAGCACGCCCAATTCGGCGCAGGTGTCGCAATCGTCGCGGTCGAACGCATCGCCGACGAAGCAGCGATAACAGGGCTGGTCCGCTTCCCACCCGC
>JBDTMX010000054.1:0-13200 GCA_039934055.1 Sphingomicrobium sp.
GGGCCAGCTGATCGTCAGCCAGCGGCCGTAGCGATCGATGAACGGTTTCAGGCGAAGAATGCCGAGCGCGCGAGCGGCGAGGTACCAGACAGTATTGCCGAGCATCGCCCCGGCGGTGCCCGAAACGACGACGGGGATGAAGCCGAGCTTGCCTTGCGCCGCGGCGACGCCGGCCACCGGCATGATCACTTCCGATGGAATGGGCGGGAAGATGGTCTCGAGGAACATCAGGAAGCCAACCCCGAGATAGCCCGATTGCTCGATCAGGCGGACGACCCAGACGCTCATTTGGATTAGCCTTTGGACCGAGTGGCGAGGCGGGCTTCGATGGCGTCCCAGATCAGGCCGGGTGTGTCGGAGCCGTTGAATTTGTCGATAGCGACGATGCCGGTCGGTGACGTGACGTTGATCTCGGTCAGCCAGCGTCCGCCGATCACGTCGATGCCGACGAACAGCAGTCCGCGGCGCTTGAGCTCGGGAGCAAGAGCAGCGCAGATCTCCTCCTCGCGCGCGGTGAGTTCCGTTTTCGCGGCCGTGCCGCCAACCGCGAGATTGGAACGAATTTCCCCTTCGCCGGGGACTCGATTGATTGCGCCGGCAATCTCGCCATCGACAAGGACGATCCGCTTATCGCCCTCGGCGATTTCAGGCAGAAACTTCTGGATCACGTGCGGTTCGCGATAGCTCAGGTTGAACATTTCGATCAGCGAGGCGAGGTTGCGGCCGTCCGGGCCGATCCGAAACACCGATCCGCCGGCAAAACCATGCAGCGGCTTGATTACGACCTCGCCATGCTGGGCAAGGAACTTCCGGGCAAAACCAAGCGATCGGGTCAAGGCGGTCGGCGGCATGAACCGCGCAAAATCGAGCACCCACAGCTTCTCCGGGGCGTTGCGAACCGCGCCGGGATCGTTGACCACCAGTGTCTCGCTTTGGATCCGCTCGAGCAGGTGCGTTGCCGTGATGTATCCGAGGTCGAACGGTGGGTCCTGGCGCATCATGACCACATCGACGTCGGTGCCGAGATCGAGGATTGCGAACTCGCCCTGGCGAAAATGATCTCCTGGCACCGGCTGCACGCTAACCTCATGTGCACCGGCGTAAAGGCGGCCATCGGTGTAGGTCAGAGCGTCCGCCAGATAATGGTAGAGCTGATGCCCGCGCTCCTGCGCCTTGAGCATCAGGACAAAGCTCGAGTCCCCGGCTATGCCGATTCCCTCGAGCGGGTCCATCTGGAATGCAACGCGGAGCGGCATGGCCGGGCGACTAGGGGAGGCGTCTTGCTTTGTCACCCTTGCCAGATGTCGGGGAGGTGGCGCGGCAGGCTGCGGGGGACGATGAAGACGGCGTCGATCCGAAGCTCGTCGCCGTCGCGCATTAAGCGCTGCGCCAGCCGCTCGGCTGCGACCGCCACCCGTCGCAAGCGGTAGGCGTCGAGCGAGAAAGCGGCGGCCTCGGCGGTCGCGCGCGCCTTGACCTCGACGAACGCCAGCGTGCGGCCGCGGCGGGCGACGATGTCGACTTCCCCGCCGGGCACGCGGGCGCGCCGCGCGAGGATCCGCCAGCCGTGCAGCCGAAGCCACCAGGCGGCGATGGTCTCGGCGCCGCGGCCGCGTTTCTCGGCCTGGTGGCGGTTCACTTGGCCGCCAGTTGCAGGGCCCGGGCGTAGGCGCGCTTCTTCGGCACATTGAGCCGTACGGCAACCTCGGCCGCGGCGCGCGACGGCGACAGCCGGGCGAGCGCCTCGTCGAGCGCGGCATCGAGATCGGCCTCGCTTGCCGCTTCACTCGCAGCCGGCGGACCGACGACGACGACGATTTCGCCCTTGGGAGCCGCGGTCGCATAGCGCGCCGCAAGGTCGGTGAGGGTGCCGGTTACGCATTCCTCGTGGAGCTTGCTGATCTCGCGCGCGATCGCTGCCTCGCGCAGTCCGAGGCTCTTTGCGAGCGCCGCCAGCGTAGCGCCGAGCCGCGGCCCGCTTTCGTAGAAGATGAGCGTGGCGCGGATGCCCGCGACTTGTGCGATGAAATCGCTGCGCGCCTTCGCCTTGGCGGGCGGGAAACCGACGAACAGGAAGCGGTCGGTCGGCAGGCCGGCGAGTGTCAGCGCCGCGATCGCCGCGCAGGGACCGGGGACCGTGTGCACCGCATGATCGGCGGCGCGGGCGGCGCGGACCAGCTTGTAGCCCGGATCGGAAATCAGCGGAGTCCCGGCATCGCAGATCAAGGCGATGGCTTCGCTGCCGAGACGGGCGACGATTGCGGCGCGCTCGGCCTCGCTCGAGTGGTCGTGGTAGGTCGACATTCGCGCTTTGGCGCCGGCGTGGGCGAGCAGCTTGGCGCTGACGCGCTTGTCTTCGGCGAGGATGCGGTCGGCGCCGCGCAAGGTCTCGGCGGCGCGCGGCGACAGGTCGCCGAGGTTCCCGATCGGGGTTGCGACCACGTAGAGGCCAGGGGGAAGGCGCTGATCCATTAGCTCGGACCGAGCATCGCACCATCACCGCGCGAGCCGCAAGCGATGGCCGTCCGGACAAGCCAAACATTCCGCTTTTCAACCGCCCAGAAAGAAGTCATTCTTCCTTCATTGCCGTGTCTTAGGGCGTATGCACATGATCACAGCAGTCTTCGTCGCAGTAATGATGCAGAGCGCCGCGATTGATGGCCAGCGCACCAGTTACCTTGCGTGTCTCAAAACCGGGATGACGAGTGCGCAGTCGAACAAGATGCCGGCCGACTCGTTCGAGGCCTATCTCCGCGAGAATTGCGCGGCGATCGAGGCGACTTTCGAAGCGTCGATGATCGCCTTCGATGTCAAGAACAAGGTGCCGCGCAAGCAGGCGGCGTCGGATGCGAAGCTGCAGGTCGACGATTTCGTTACCTCGTCGGTCGAGCGCTACCGGCTGATAACCGCGCCGAGGTAAGCTGCTTCAGCCGGCCGCGATTTCGGCCAGCACGCGGTTGAGCACCAGGCGCCCGACAGGCGTCGCCGCGATACGCGTGCCGGTGCAGGCCAGATGGCCGCTCAACGCCAGCCGATCGACCGCCGGCCAGTCGACGATCGCCGCCAGCCCGAAGCGCTCGGCGAGCGCCGCCGCATCGATCCCCTCGGCCAGCCGCAAGCCCATGACCAGGGCCTCGTCGCCCGCCTCGATCGGGCTCAACGGCGCTTCCTCGGCCATGCCGTGGCCGTTGCGGGCGAGCGCGGCGAGAAAGTTCTCGGGCTTGCGGTGGCGCACCGTGCGCGCGCCGAGGCGACGGCCGTGGGCGCCGGGGCCGACGCCGGCATAATCGCCATAGCGCCAGTAAGTGAGGTTGTGGCGGCTCTCGGCGCCGGGGCGGGCGTGATTGCTGACCTCGTAGGCGGGAATGCCGGCCGCGGAAGTGCGATCGGCAGTCAGTTCATAGAGCGCGGCGGCAGCGTCGCTGTCGAGCGGTTGGAGCTCGCCCGCGACCTCGAGCGCGGCGAAGCGCGTGCCGGGCTCGATGGTCAATTGGTAGAGCGAGAGATGGCCGGTGCCGAACGCCAGCGCGCGGTCGAGGGCGGCGCTCCACGAGGCCTCGGTGTCCCCGGGCAGCGCGTAGATAAGGTCGAAGCTGACGCGCGCGAACTGCTGCTGGGCGATGGCCAGCGCCGCGAGTCCCTCGCGCGTGGAGTGGGCGCGGCCGAGGAAGGCGAGGCTCTTGTCATCGAAACTCTGCAGGCCGAGCGACAGGCGGTTAACTCCAGCGGCGGCGAGATCGGCGAAGCGCGCCGCCTCGACCGAATTGGGATTGGCCTCGAGCGTGATCTCGAGGTCGTCCGACACCGTCCAATGCTGACGCGCGGCGTCGATTAGTGCGGCAACGGTGGCCGGCTCCATCAGCGACGGAGTGCCGCCGCCGAAGAAGATCGAGGTCAGGCGGCGGCCGGGAAGCAGGCGCGCTTCATGGGCAAGGTCGGCAAGCAGCGCCTTGCGCCACTCGTCCTGGTCGATGGCGGCGCGGACATGGCTGTTGAAGTCGCAATAGGGGCATTTGCTGACGCAGAACGGCCAGTGGACGTACAGCGCCAGCTGCTCCGCCGTCGGAGCGTGGTTCACTGGCTGATCGAGAACAACGGTGGCCATATTGCGCGGCCTTCTTAGCCAAGTTGGCCGGAACAGTCCTGCGCCGATGTTTACCAAGCCAAATCGCCGGCTTGTTAACCACCGGCGGGGCAATATCCTCGCCTATGAAGCGCGCTTTTGTCCTGGCTGCATTGATCGCCTCATCGGCGTCGGCGGCGACGCTGCCGAGCCCCAATTGGCCGGCACCGGCCGACCGTGGTGACAATCTGCTTCGCCAGACCGTCCTCGACGCTCACAACCAGGCCCGCGACCGATTTGGCGTTGCGCGGCTGGCGTGGAGCGACGAGCTCGCCGTCCAGGCCATGAACCATGCGCAATTCATGGTCAGCTCCGGCCAGTTCATCCACGACCAGACGCCCGGTCGCCGCAAAGTGGCGGGCGAGAATCTTTGGCGGGGGCCGCGTGGCGTCTTTTCGTACGAAACCATGATCGGTGTGATGATCCGCGAAGCGCAGAATTTCCGGCCTGGCGTGTTTCCCGACAATAGCCGGACCGGCGAGTGGCACGATGTCGCCCACTACACCCAGATCGTGTGGCCGACGACGACCCGTGTCGGCTGTGCGCTGGCCTCGAGCGCAACCACGGATTACTTCGTCTGTCGCTATTCTCCGACCGGCAACAAGGACGGATTTCAGCTAGCGCAGGGCGGCGACTAGTTTCTTGAACGCCCGGGCGCGGTGGCTGATGCGATGTTTCTCGGCCGGGTCCATTTCGCCGAACGTCTGCTCGTAGCCCGCGGGGACGAACATCGGGTCGTAGCCGAAGCCGTTGCCGCCGCGCGACGGCCACACCAAAGTGCCGTCGACGCGGCCTTCGAACGCCTCGGTCTGGCCGTTGTTGGGCCAGGCGAGCGACAGCACGCAGACGAAGTGCGCGTCGTGGCCGGCTTCCGGGCCGGCGGCCTCGACCTCGCGCCACACCCGCTCCATCGCGCGGTTGAAGTCACGGTTGCCGTCCTCGTCCTCGGCCCAGCGCGCCGCGAATATGCCGGGCAGGCCGTGGAGCGCATCGACCGCGAGGCCGCTATCGTCGGCGAGCGCCGGCAGACCCGACAGGTCCGCGGCTTCGCGCGCCTTCAAATCGGCATTGTCGACGAAGGTGTTGCCGATTTCCTCGGGCTCGGGAAGGCCGAGTTCCTCGGCACCGACGCAGGCGAGGCCGAAGGGCTCGAGCAGCTCCGCGATCTCGCGCAGCTTGCCCGGATTATGAGTCGCGATGACCAGCCTTTCGCCGATGCTCCTCATTTCGCGACCGCTTTCAACTGCGCCTCGAAGATCTCCGCGCAGCCGATGCGGGCGAGTCGGAGCAGCCGCAAAAGGCCTTCTTCGTCAAAAGTTTCGCCCTCGGCAGTGAGTTGCGCCTCGACAATTGCGCCGTCGGCGGTGAGCACGAAATTGCCGTCGCTGCCAGCGGTCGAATCCTCGATATAGTCGAGGTCGAGGACGGCGCCGCCGTTGTGGATGCCGCAGCTGACCGCGGCGACCTGGGTGCGGATCGGGTCGGCGGCGATCGACTTGGTGGCGAGCAGCTTGTCGACCGCGATGCGCAGCGCCACCCAGGCACCGGAGATGGCCGCCGTGCGGGTGCCGCCATCGGCCTGGATGACGTCGCAATCGACGATGATCTGGCGCTCGCCGAGCTTGGGCAGGTCGACCACCGCGCGCAGTGAACGACCGATCAGCCGCTGTATCTCCTGGGTCCGGCCCGATTGCTTGCCCTTCGCCGCCTCGCGATTGCCGCGGGTGTGGGTGGCGCGAGGTAACATGCCATATTCGGCGGTCACCCAGCCCTGGCCCTTGCCGCGCAGGAACGGCGGCACCTTGTCCTCGACCGAGGCGGTGACCAGCACGCGCGTGTCGCCGAAGCTCACCAGGCACGAACCTTCGGCGTGGCGGGTGAAGCCGGGCTCGAAGCGCAGCTCGCGCATCTGATCGGGGGTGCGTCCGCTGGGGCGCATTCGGGACTCCTCATGAAATTGGGTTCGCGGCGTTCACTAGACCGGGCGGCGAGGCAATCCTAGATGCATGGCCATGAACCAGCCGATTGGTGAACTTAGCGACCGCATGCGCTCGATCTTCGGGCTGGTGGTCGAGGCGTATCTGGAGCGCGGGCATCCGGTCGGGTCAAAGGCCCTGGCCGGAACCATCAGCCTGTCGCCGGCTTCGATCCGCGGGGTGATGCAGGAATTGGAGGAGCGCGGGCTCCTGACCCATCCGCATACCTCCGCCGGCCGGGTGCCGACCGAGAGCGGGTTGAGGCTGTTCGTCGACGGCATCATGCAGGCCTCGCTGCCCGATGCGCGCGAGCGGGCGGCGATCGAGGCCCACATCGACCGCGACCAGCCGATCGAGCAGGCGCTTGCAGCGGCCTCGTCGGCGCTGTCCGGGCTGTCGTCCTGCGCCGGGGTGGTGATGGCGCCGAAGCAGGAGCTGCGGCTGAAGCAATTGAATTTCGTCGCGCTCGACCCGGGCCGCGCACTGGCAGTGCTGGTCGGCGCCGACGGCAGCGTCGAGAACCGGATCGTGCCGCTCGACCCCGGAACCGGTCCGGCGGCGCTCAACGAAGTTGCCAATTACGTCAACGCACGGCTGTCGGGCATGACCCTGGGCGAGGCCGAGGCTGTTCTTCGCAAGGAGATTACGCAGCGCAAGGAGGCGCTCGACCATGCTGCGGCCGAGCTGATCGCTTCTGGGCTGGCGGCGTGGAGCGAGGACCATGCGCGGCGCCCGGTGCTGATCGTCCGCGGCCAGGCCAATCTGATCGACGAAAGCGCCGGCGAGGACCTGGAACGCGTGCGGCGGCTGCTCGACGAGCTCGAGGACCGGCAGGAGATCGTCCGGCTCCTGGAGGGCGCGCGTGATGCGCCGGGCTGCCGGATCTTCATTGGCTCGGAGAACCGGATGTTCGCCTTGTCCGGTTCGTCGGTCATCGCCGCCCCCTATCGCGGGAGCCAGGGGCAGGTGGTCGGCGTTGTCGGCGTGATCGGGCCCACCCGGTTGAACTATGCACGGGTGGTCCCCATGGTGGATTTCACGGCCAAGGCACTAACCAGATTGATGGCATGACGATGAGTATCAACGACGACGACAAACTGCACGACGAAGCCGACGCAATCCGCAAGGAGACCGCGGCGTCGTCGCCCGAGCTTGCCGAGCACGACCGCCTGACGGAGCTCGAGAAAGCGCTCGAGGATGCCACTAGCAAGGCGCTGTATGCGGCCGCCGAGACCCAGAATGTGCGCCGCCGGCTGGAGGCCGAGAAGGTCCAGGCGGCGGCCTATGCGGCGACCGCGTTCGCGCGCGACATGCTGGCGATCAAGGACCATGTCGACCGGGCGCTGGCAGCGGTGTCGGACGAGCTTCGCGCCGACCAGACGGCGGCCAACTTCCTCGCCGGGATCGAGGCCACCGCGCGCGAGCTCGAAGCGGCGTTCGCCCGCAACGGCATCACCCGGATCAACTCGATCGGCGAGGCGCTCGACCCGCACCGCCACCAGGCGATGATGGAGGTGCCGACCGCCGACGCCGAGCCCGGCACGATCGTCGAGGAAATGCAGCCCGGCTACATGCTCAAGGACCGGCTGCTGCGGCCGGCGCTGGTCGGAGTGGCGAAAGCGCCCTGACTAGAACGGGAAGTAAATCGAGATCGCGAACACGCCGACGGCCCATGTGAGGAGGTTGAGCGGTAGGCCGACGCGCACGAAATCGGCGTAGCTGTAGCCACCAATCTGGTAGACCAGCACATTGGTTTGATAGCCGAACGGCGTTGCGAATGCTGCGCTTCCTCCCATCATCACGGCAATCAGGAACGGGCGTGGGCTGACGTGAAGCGCCTCGGCCATGGCCACTGCAATCGGGGTGATCAGCACTGCGACTGTGGCATTGGAAAGTATTTCGGTCAGGAACAGGGTGACCCCGTACAATCCGATCAGCGCCCATAGGGGCGGCAGCGAATAAAGGGAGCCGATGATTCCGTGAGTTGCTAATGTTGCAAGCCCGGTTACCTGCAGCGCGATGCCAAGCACGACCATTCCGGCGATGAGCATCAGGATTTCGGGCCTCAGGCCCTGATAGGCTTCGTCGGCCGTGATAACCCGCAACAGGATCAGCAATACTGCGCCTGCAAACGCGCACGCGGCGATCGGGGCGACGTTGAGGCTGGCAAGGATGACAACCGCGATGAAGACCCCTCCCGACAGCAATGCCTTCAAGGGACGCAGCGGGCGTGGGACCGCGAACACCTTGGCCGAGCCGAGCTGGCCCGCGGCGAGGCCGGGCTCGCCATCGACCGCGTGAGTCCGTTCGTCACCGGGGTCATTCGGCTCAGGCTCGGCGTGCCGAATCAGTCGGCCACTGAACAACATCAAATAGAGTCCTCCGGCAAGCGCCACCCACAAACCCACCGGAGTGATTTCGAACATGCCGAAGCGCGCCTGCCCCGAGACCATCGCCATGTCGTTGACGAGGAGGTTGGTGGACGTGCCGATGAGTGTACACGAGCCGCCGAGCACCGCCGCATAGGACAGCGGAATTAGGAATCGTTTTGGAGCCAGATTGAGCGCCTTGGCAATATCCCGGACGACCGGTGCCCCAAGCACAACGATGGGAGTGTTGTTGAGGAAAGCCGACGCCCCTCCGCACAAGCCAATCAGAATCCAGAGCCCGACCTTGCCGATCCGGCGGCAGAGCCCAACGCCTTTGTTGATTGCGCTGTCGAGAAGGCCCGACAATTCCAGTGCGTAGGCGATGACAAACAGTGACGCGAGAGCGATAATCGCGGGACTTGCGAAAGCGCCCTGGACTTCCACCGGGCGCACGGCGCCGCTCATCAACAGGACCGCGGCGCCGCTCAAGGCAACCACGTCGGCCCGGGCTTTGTCGAAGATCAGGGCGGCGACCACTGCGGCCAGCACCGCAAGCGTGACCAACTGATAGAAGGTCACCGAGCCGGTCCGGGTCGAGTGCATCCGCGAACGATGATGGCCTCCCGAATGCGTTCGAAGAAGTCCGCCAGCCAATCAAAGCTCGCAGAGCCGAGCCTACTCTGGCACAGTGCTGCGATGATGCACAGACGCCTCGCGAGCGGAGTGAAGATTGCCGTTGCGATCATGGGATCAGGCCTAATGATCTCCTGCGCTCCGCGAGCCACCGGCGAAGACAACACCGGCGCCGTCAATACTCAGAACGAAGTTGAGAAGAAGCCGATTGTTCTTCCACTCCCAGAGCCGCCAATGGATCGGGAGCAAGTGCTGCTGGCGGCGTTGAGGGCAGCGACAGCCCAGGCCTTGGGCAACGACGACGCCGAAGTGCAGTCCAAGCTGGCAGGAAGCCGATTCCAGTTCCGAACTCGCTTTGGATGTGGGGGCGGCGCCCAACCAAATCCCGGCACTCAACCGAAGCCTGGCGCCCAACCGGATCTGGGAACGTGGCAGTACAACCAGGACAAGTCGGTACTTCGAGTGAAGGTCACTCCAAATTTGGGACCGGAGCATCTGCTCGAGAAGCCTTATCTTGACCAGGGCTTTGAGAGCATGTGGGGCATCACAGTCGCTCGGCCGTGGCTGTTGGCCGCGGGTTGTCCGGCCCAGCCGCTCGCAGCTGCAATGCCCCAACAACAGCCGACGATCGAAATCGCGCAGCTGTTCACCAAGGACGATTCAAGAATCCAGCGGCCCGCGGCCACTTACGAGCTGGTCAAGCAAACCGAGCTGGAGGACGTGCCAACGAAGGGCCTGGACCTGGTGATTTCAGGCCGCCTGTCGGCGCTCGCCGATGGCCGAGTGATACATTGCACGGACACTGGCGACGCTCCGGCCTGCCTGATCTCGGTCAAGATAGACACGGTCTCGATCGAAAATCCGGTCACTGGAACTGAGCTCGGGGACTGGGGCGGGCGCTGATCTGGGCAAGCCGTTGGGCTATTTGAACTCGAGCAGCCAGATCGCGGCGATCAGCAAAGCTGTCGCCGTCACGATGACGATCGTGATGACGCGGATAGCGCTGAGCTTCTCTGCTTCGATGCGGTGCGCGTGAAGTCGAACGAGGACGCGCAAATCGCGGCGCTCGGCGGCGACGAAGATCAGGATCGCGATCGCCAGAAAAGCCGTGGCAATGCTCTTGGGTACCCAGCTCGGTTCGATGCGATTGAACAGGACATTGGCGGCAAGGCCCACGCCAATTGCGCCGAAGCCCGTGCGCAGCCAGCCGGAGAAGGTGCGTTCGTTGGCAAGGATCGTCCGATCTTCGGACATGTCCGTGCGCGACTGTGCAAGTTCAGCGTCCGAATATTGCGCCATCATTCCTCCCTATCAACCGAATGCGCGTCGCGGTGACCCGTGAGGGGTCGAAGCGATTTGTCTAGTGCACTTCGCGGTTCTGGGTCTCGGTCTTGGTGGCGAGTGAAAAGCGGGGCTCGGGCTTGGCCTTCCCGAGCAGCCGTCCGGTGGCATGCCGTCCGACCTCGGGGCCGTGCTTGAAGCCGTGCCCTGAGCCGCCACCGACCAGCAGCACGTTGGTGAGCTCTGGGTGGAAATCGACCAGGAAATCGCCGTTCGAGCTGTTCTCATACTGGCAGACGCGGGCTTCGGTCAGCGGCGCGCCGCGGAGCGAAGGGAAGCGCCGGTCGCGGAAGGCGACAATCTCGGCCAGCGCCGCTTCGGTCGGCCGGCGGTCCTGGGTGTCGGGATCGACGACGGCGCCGTGCTGATCATGGGCGAACTTGACGCCGCGGTTCTCGAGATCGGGAAAGCCGTAGAAAATGTCGCCGCCGTTGAAATCGGCCCAGCCCGGCATCGCCCCGGGCAGGAAGCGGCGGTCGCCGGCGGGCGGCGCGAAGAAGAACACTTCCTGGCGCGTCGCAACGATTCGACGGCCGAGCAAATCAGGGAAGAATTTCGGCAGCCACGGCCCGAGCGCGAAGACGAAGCGGTCAGCAGCGACGCGCCCGCCCGAGGCGAGGCTCACGCCGTCGAGGCTGCGGTTGGAGCGGGGCGGGACCGGTTGTGCGGCGCCGCGCAGGTAAGTGCCGCCGTCGCGCACGAACTGCTGGACCAGGGTCTGCACCGAGCGACGCGCCATCAGCGCTCCGAAGCCGGGCTCGAACAGGCCCGCCTTGACGCCGTCGAAGTCGATCATCGGGAAGCGCCGCGCCATCTCGCGCGGGGCCAGGAGCTCGCTCGGGAGTTTGAGCTTGCGGTGCGCCGCGACCGAATCGGCCAAATAGGCTTCCTCGGTCGGGAAAAAGAACAAGACTCCGGCGGGAATGAAGATCGGCAGGCCGGCGATGGCGGAAAGCTGCTTCCATTGGACCAGGCTGTCGAGCGCCATCCGGGTGTAGATCGAATCCTTGCCGTAAGCGGCGCGAGTCAGGCGGGATTCGCCGCCCGAGGAGGCGCGGCTGTGCGCCGGGCCGTTAGCGTCGACCAAGGTCACCCGATGGCCCGAGCGAAGCAGATGATGCGCGGTCCAGGCGCCGAACACGCCGGCGCCGATTACCGCGATGTGGCCTTTGGAGCCCATTGACGCAGCCTTGAGGATGGCGGGCGATAAAGCAACGCCGCCCGCTCCGACAGCCGAAGCTGTGAGGAGCGAGCGGCGTGTCATTCCGGGCGGCGGCTTATCTCCGGGCTGGCCGCTCGCTCGTGGCATTACTCAGACGGTCAGCCGCGCTCCGGCTCGGGCGGCGGCGGCGGCGGTGGAGGCGGCGGCAGCGGGCACGAGTCGGTTGCGAGGATGACCGAGCCGTCACCGCAGGTCTGGGTCGCTGGAGGCGGCGGTGGAGGCGGCGGCGGTGGCGGCGGCGGCGGCGGTGGGGCCGCACGCGGCCCACCGAAGCTTTGGCGAACCGTCAGCCCGATCGTCCGCGGTGTGCCGATGTTGTAGCCGAGCCGTGCCCGGCCGCCGCGCTCGCGGTCGAACGAAAGCTTAGCATCCACGTCGAACACGTTGTTCGCGTAGAGAACGACATCGAGCCCGCTGTCGAATTTCAGGCCAACCGACAGGTTCACGAGATTGTATGATTTGAGAAGCAGATCAACCGTCGTTCCATCGAGGCCGGAAGCGCCATTGAATGGCAGGCCCGACACAAACGTGCGGGGATTTCTCTCTTGGTCAGCCGGCTGTGTATAGCGATTGCCGACGTGCTGGAAACTGCCGGAGACGTACCAATCGGCGGAATCATTGAAACGCTGCTCATAGGTTGCCGTCGCGGCCATCTGGAATTTCGGCACGGTCGGTAGGCGGTTACCAGAGCGGATGCCGGTACTCGCCGCCAGTGGCTCAGGTAGGGTGGAGTCGAATTCGGCTTGAATCAGACTTCCTGCCAGCGACAAATCCAGTCCCGGAATCGGGTGTGCCGAAAATTCCGCCTCAACGCCCTTGGTATGCGCCTTGGGAACGTTGAACACGATGCGAGACGAGCAACTGCCGGCGTCAAGCGTCACCTGCAGGTTCTTGATCCGCGTGTAGAAAGCGGCCGCGTTGAAGGTGATACCGAGTTTTGAATATTTCATCCCGGCTTCGTAGTTCCACAGCGTCTCGTCGTCGTAGGCCTGAAAGCTGCCGAACAGCGCTTCATCCTCAGGCGTGCAGAGTGGCAGGTTGAGCGGGTCGTTGACGCCGCCCAAGCGGAATCCCTTCGCCGCTTGTACATTGACGCTGAAGTTGCGGTTCGGCTCGTAGGTCAGGATGGCGCGTGGGCTAAAACCGCTCGACTTGGTCTGGTCGGTTCGATTGTCGCCGTTCGCAAAGAGGCCGCCAGAGGTGAAGCTGCGCTTTTCCTTGAAGTTATAGTAGCGACCGCCGCCGGTGATCTTGAACTGGCCGAGGTCGTAGCTCGCTTCGCCGAACAAAGCTTCCTGCTTGATCTTGTAGGGAAGATCCGAGTTGTACGGCGAATTGAGATCGGGGAAGCCATTGGCGACCGCTGCCGACGTGCCGGCGCCAAACACCAAATCGGTCGCGGCTTGATATCCGGGGGTCGGCAAGCGCTGGTGATACGTCCGGTCGACGTTCGAATAGAAACCGCCGAAGACCCATTGGAGGGGCCCCGAACCGGTGGAGGAAAGCCGAAGCTCTTGTGACCACTGCTTGAGCTTG
>JBDTMX010000055.1:0-28115 GCA_039934055.1 Sphingomicrobium sp.
GCTGCGCCTGGACGTCGGCCAGCGCCTGGCTGACGCGGTTGATCGGCCCCGCCGGGATGCCCGCCGCCTCGAGCTTGCCGAGCCATTCCGCCGCGGGCTTTTGGGCGATTGACTCGGCCACCAACCCCACGATTGCGCCGCGGTGGGCGACCCGCGCGCCGTTGGTCGCGAAGCGCTCGTCGCTCGCCCATTCCGCATGGCCGCAAATTTCGGCCAGCCGCGCGAACTGGCGGTCGTTGCCGACGGCGATGATGATCGGCTGGTCGGCCGCGTCGAACGGCTGGTAGGGCACGATATTGGGGTGGGTGTTGCCCTGCCGCGGCGGCTCCTCGCCCGAAATGAGCGCGTTCGATGCCTGGTTGGCGAGCATCGCCAGCTGGGTGTCGAACAGCGCCATGTCGATGTGCGCGCCGTCGCCGGTCTTCTCGCGCTGGTGCAGCGCGGCGAGGATCGCGACGCACGCGTACATGCCCGTGAACAGGTCGACGACTGCCACTCCGACGCGCATCGGCCCGCCGCCCGGTTCGCCATCGGGGATGCCGGTGATGCTCATCATCCCGCCCATGCCCTGGATGATGAAGTCATAGCCGGCGCGTGTCGCATAGGGCCCGTCCTGGCCGAAGCCGGTGATCGAGGCGACGATCAGCTTCGGGTTGGCGGCGCGCAGCGACGCGGCGTCGAGCCCGAACTTGGCGAGCCCGCCGACCCGGAAATTCTCGACCACCACATCGCACTGCCCGGCCAGCCGCCGGACCAGCGCCGCTCCGTCCGGAGTCGCGAAATCGATCGCCGCCGAACGCTTGCCGCGGTTGGCGCTGAGGAAATAAGCCGCGACGCGCCCCTCCCCCTCGCCGTGCCACGGCGGCCCCCAATGGCGCGTATCATCGCCGACTCTCGGCCGCTCGATCTTGATCACGTCGGCGCCGAGGTCGCCGAGCAATTGCGTGCACCACGGCCCCGCGAGAACACGGCTCAGGTCGAGCACGCGCAGTCCTTCGAGCGACGCGCTCAATGCCTGCGCTTCCACAGCCGGCGGTCGGCGAGCACCGCGCGCGCTGCATTATGCCCCGGCGCCCCGGTCACGCCGCCGCCCGGGTGCGCGCCCGACCCGCACAGATAAAGCCCCTTCAAGGGCATCCGGTAATCGGCCGCGCCGATCATCGGCCGCGCGCTGAACAATTGGTCGAGCCCCATCTTGCCGTGGAAGATGTCGCCGCCGATCAGCCCGAAGCGGCGCTCGAGATCGAGCGGCGAATGGACCTGCCGCCCAAGCACCGAACTGGCGAAGCCGGGCGCATGGCTTTCGACCGTGGCGATGATCGCGTCCGCCGCGGCTTCGCGCTCGTGATCCCAGCTCCGCCCCGGCCCGAGGTCGAAACGGAAATGCTGGCAGAACAGGCTTGCGACATGCTTGCCCTTGGGCGCGAGACTTGGATCCAATGTGCTCGGAATCAGCATCTCGATGATCGGCTTCTGCGCCCAGCCATCCCGCGCCGCGTCGACATAGGCGCGTTCCATGTAGGCCAGGCTCGGCGCCATGATGATCCCGGCTGTCAGATGATTGCCCTTCTTGGGCAGCACGGTGAATTTGGGCAGCTCCGACAAGGCAACATTCATCCGGAAGGTCGCGCTTTCGCACTTCCAGTTGGTCATCCGCCGCTCGACTTCGGGCTCGACCGCGCCCGCTGGCACCAGTCTATCGAACAACAGCTTGGGGTTGACCCCGGCGATGACCTGCTTCGCTCGCCACGCCCGCCCGCCGGCGACCACGCCCGCCGCTCGGCCCTTGTCGACGATCACTTCCTCGACCGGCGTGTTGAGCAGGATGTCGGCGCCGGCTTCGCGCGCGGCGCGGGCCATCGCCTGGGTGATCGAGCCCATGCCGCCGATCGCGTGGCCCCACGCGCCCGGCACGCCCGCCGCCTCGCCGAACAGATGGTGGAGCAGCACGTAGGCGGTGCCCGGCGTGTAGGGCGACGCGAAATTGCCGACCACGCCATCGAACCCGAACAGGGCTTTCGCGAAGTCGCCCCGGAAATGCCGGTCGAGGATGTCGCCGGCGCTGCGCGTCGCATAATCGTGCAGGATACGCTTCTCGGCCAATGACAATCCAACCAGGTCGCGCGCCAGCTGGATCATCTTGGGCAGCCCGCGAGCCCCAGCGCCGATGTCCGGCGGCGCCCGCAGGATCCATTTCTGGATGATCGGCACCACGATCGCCAGCTCGGCCAGATAGCGGTCGTAGGCTTCGCCATCACCCTCGACGTGGCGGACGATCTCCTTGCGCGTCAGGCCCTGGCGGCCGGACAGCAGATAATCGCCGTCGCCGGGCAGGAAATTATCGATCTTGCGCAGCACCACCTTCAGGCCGTGGCGCTCCAGCGCCATGTCGCGGATTACCTTGGGCTGCAGCAGGCTAACGGTGTAGCTCGCCGCCGAGTTCCTGAAGCCCGGCAGGAATTCGTCGGTGACCGCCGCCCCGCCAACCGTTGTGGCGCGCTCGAGCACCGCGACCTTGAGCCCCTTCCTGGCGAGGTAGAAAGCGCAGGTCAGCCCGTTGTGCCCCGCGCCGATGATGATCGCGTCGTGGCTCACCGCATCAGCACCAGTTCTTCGGCCATCGTCGGGTGGAGCGCGATCACGGCGTCGAAATCGCTCTTCTTGAGCTTGGCCTTCACGGCGATCGCCGCGGCCTGCAGGATCTCGGGGGCGTCGGGGCCGATCATATGGACGCCAACCACCACGTCGGTCTCGCCGTCCAGCACCAACTTGTACAGCGACCGCTCGAGGCGCCCGGCCATGACGTTCTTCATCGCCCGGAAATCCGAGGTGAAGATCTTGACCGATCCCAGGGTGTTGCGCGCCACGCCCTCGGTCATGCCGACGCCGGCCAGGGGGGGGTGGCTGAATACCGCCGACGGGATGCAGCTGTAATCGACCCGGCTCGGCGTATTCCCGAAAAAGGTATCGGCGAACGCCTGTCCCTCGCGGATCGCGACCGGAGTAAGCTGGACGCGGTCGGTGACGTCGCCGACGGCGAAAATCGACGGCACCGAAGTCCGGTTGTCGGCATCGACCTTGATCTGCCCATTATCGCCAATTTCGACGCCGGCCTCCTCGCAGCCCAGCCCTTCGACATTGGGCTTGCGGCCGACCGCGAACAGCACCGCATTGGCGTCCATGTCGTCGCAGCCGTCCATCGTCAGCCTCAATGACCCATGATCGCGCTTCTCGATCGACTTGAAAGTCGAGTTGAATTCGAAATGGATGCCTTTGGAGACCGAAATCTGCATCAGCCGATCGACCAGTTGCTGGTCGTAATGGCGCAGCATCATCTCGGTCCGGTTGACCAGCGTCACGCGGCTTCCAAACTGATGGAAGATGCCGGCGAACTCGTTGGCGATATAGCCGCCGCCGACGATCACGATGCGCTTGGGCAAGGCGTCGAGATGGAACACCTCGTTCGAGCTGATCGCATGCTCGATGCCGGGAATGCCGGGCATCAGCGGCCGCGCCCCGGTCGCGATCAGGATCTTGTCCGCGGTGACGGTCTTGCCCGACGCCAGCCGCACCGAATTCGGCCCCGCAAGAACCGCCCGTTCGTGGATGATCTTCACATCGTGGTTGGTCAGCGTTTCGGTGTAAGCATCCTCGAGGTGCCCGACCTCGGCCAGCACATTGTCGCGCAATACCGCCCAGTCGAACCGCTTCTTCGGCAGGTCCCAGCCGAACATCGCGGCGTCGTCGATGTCCTCGGCGAAGTGCGCGCCGTAGACCAATAGCTTCTTGGGGATGCAGCCGCGGATCACGCAGGTCCCGCCGACCTTATACTCCTCCGCGATCGCGACCTTGGCGCCATGCGCCGACGCCACTCGCGACGCGCGCACTCCGCCCGATCCGGCGCCAATCACCAACAGGTCGAAATCCGCCATCAGACCCCTGCCCTTTCCATCAGTGCGCGGGTCGAAGGATCGAGTTCCGCATCTTCAGCGTCTTCGCCGAGCTCGCGCGCGATCTCCTTGCCCAGCTCGACCCCGAACTGATCGAACGGGTTGGTCCCCATGAGCACCGCATTGGCGAACGTGCGATGCTCGTAGAAAGCGATCAGCGCCCCCAGAGACCGCGCGTCGAGTCGCTCCAGTAGCACCGTCGCGCTCGGCCGGTTGCCCGCATAGCTGCGCTGCGGATCGTCACTCGGCCGCCCCTGCATCAGCGCCGCGCCTTGCGCGAACGCGTTCAACAGCAGCAGCCGGTGATGCTCGTCGTCCTGGGCATCCTCGCCGTCGCCGACGGCGACGAACTCGACCGGCACCTTGACCGTCCCCTGGTGGAGCAGCTGGAACACGGCATGCTGAGCATCGGTCCCGGTCCCACCCCACGTCACCGGCGCGCTCGGCTGGCCCAGCTCCTTACCGTCCGCCGTGACCGACTTGCCATTCGATTCCATCTCGAGCTGCTGGAGATAGGATGGCAGCAACCGCAGTCGCTCGTCGTAGGCGAACACGGCCCGCGTCTGGCACCCCATTTTGCGGACATACAGCCGGTCGGCGAAGGCCGCGACCAACGGCACATTCTCCGTCCCTTCCGAAAAGCGAAAGTGGCGGTCCATCTCTGCCGCGCCCTCGAGCAATTCCTCGAACGCACCCCAGCCCAGTGCCAGCGCCGCCGACACGCCGACCGAGCTCCACAGCGAATAACGGCCGCCGACGCCTTGGGCGAACTGCAAAACGCGGGTCTCGTCGATCCCCGCCGCGACCGCCGCTTCCGGGCTCGCGGTGACCGCGATCAGCCGCCCGTCCGGATCCTCGACCCCGGCCCCATCCAGCCAGCGCATCGCCGCCGCCATGTTGGCGAGAGTTTCGGTCGTGGTGAAGGTTTTCGACGCGACCACCACCAGGGTCGTCGCCGGGTCGAGATCCGCCACCGCCTCGTCGAACGCTTCGCCGTCGATGTTCGACAGGAAGCGGACCTTGTAGCCGGCGCGCCGCCGCCCGAGCGCGTCGATCAGCAGCGCCGGTCCGAGCACCGACCCGCCGATGCCGATGTGGAGCACGCCGGTGACGTCGCCGAACGCGCCGGCTTCGATGGCGTCGATCAGCGCCCGCATCCGCTGGCGCCGGGCGGCGGCGAGGTCGACCGCGTCGGGGGCGCCGCTGCCGCGCTCGGCGATATGCTCGGCCGCCTGGCCCTCGCTCGGATTGACGATCCCGCCGGTAAACAGCGCCTCGCGCGCGGCGGAGAAGCCCTGCGCCGCGCTCAGACCGGTGAATTGCTTGAGCAACGCCTGGTCGAGGTGCGTTTTCGACCAGTCGAAATAGATTCCCGAGACTTCGAAGCTCAGCCGGCCCAAGCGGTCGGGCTCGGCCGTGAACAGCGCCTCGAGCGGCTTCACGCCGTGAGCCTCGATCGCCTGCCAGTGCTTGCCCGCCATGCAACGGCCTCATAGTCGGCGGCCCTCATTTTGCCACCCCCGCCCTCGACGGGCCGCTTGACGGGCACGCGCCGGACCGAAAGAAGCACCGGCTCATGCGCCGCACCCGCCCCACAGACACCGGCCAGCCGCCCGCGATCCGCAAAACCAGGGACTCCGGCCTGCTCCGCTTCCTGTTGCTCCTCGCGCTCGCCGCCTGGGCGTTCCGCAGCTTTGTCGTCGCGCCCTTCTACATTCCGTCGGGCTCGATGCTGCCGACGCTCTACATCGGCGACTATCTGGTCGTCGCCAAATGGCCATGGGGCTATTCGCGCTACAGCTTCCCGTTCGCCTTCCCGCCCATCGAAGGCCGGATTTTCGCGCATCTGCCCAAACGCGGCGACGTCGCGGTGTTTCGCCGGCCCGGCGGCGAGGGCGACTTCATCAAGCGGGTCATCGGCCTGCCCGGGGATACCGTCGCGGTTCAGGACGGGATGCTGGTCCTCAACGGTCAGCCGCTGCCGCGCCAGGGACTGCCGCCGTTCGCCATGCCGATCAGCGACAACAGCCCGTGCAAGGTGGTCCCGCCGGCGAGCCCGCTGGTCACCAGCCTCGGCGTTGGCCGCGCGTACTGCCTCTACCCGGCCTATCGCGAGACCCTGCCTGGCGGGCCGAGCTACACCGTGCTCGACCAAGTCGACAACCCGCGTGCCGACGACTTCCCCGCTGTCAAAGTCCCCCCCGGCCACATTTTCATGATGGGCGACAACCGCGACGACAGCCTCGACAGCCGCTTCTCCGTGGCCGAGGACGGCATCGGCTTCGTGCCGGTCGAGAACCTCGTCGGCCGGGCGCTGGTCACCTTCTGGTCGACCGACGGCAGCGCGTCTTACGTCAAGCCGTGGACCTGGTTCACCGCTTTGCGCGGCGACCGCGTCGGCAATGCCTACACCGGGGATCCCAAATGAGCTCCGTCGCCAAGTTCGTCGCCGCCACGCTCGGCCACCAGCCCAAGGATCTTGGCCTGTTCGAGCGCGCGCTGACCCATTCGAGCCTCGGCCGCGACAGCTATGAGCGATTGGAATTCCTCGGCGACCGGGTGCTCGGCCTGGTTGTCGGCCGCTGGCTCTACGAACGCTTCCCGGTCGAGCCCGAAGGCCAATTGTCGCGCCGCTACAATGCGCTGGTCGCGCGCGAGACCTGCGCCGAGATCGGCCGCGAACTCGGGCTTCCGGCGCTGATCCGGCTCGGCAAACAGGCCCGCGACGACGGTGCCGGCGACAGCGGCAACGTCGTCGGAGACGTGGTTGAAGCCCTGATCGGCGCACTCCTGCTCGATGGCGGCCTTGAGCCGGCCGACGCCTTCATTCGCCGCGCCTGGGCGCCGCACCTCGACCGCCAGGGCCGCGCCCCGATTCACGCCAAGTCGGAGCTGCAGGAGCTCGCCGCCGCGCGCCGCCTCAAGACGCCGGCCTACGAGATCGTCAGCCGCAGCGGCGCGCAGCACGCGCCGCGCTTCACCGTCCGCGTCTCGATCAACGGCGCCGGTGAGGCCACCGCCGAAGGGTCGAGCAAGCAGGAAGCCGAAACCGCCGCTGCCACCGCGCTGCTGGAGCAGCTCACATGAGTCAGCGGTGCGGTTTTATCGCCGTCATCGGCGCGCCGAACGCCGGCAAATCGACCCTGGTCAATGCGCTGGTCGGGCAGAAAGTCGCGATCGTCAGCGCCAAGGCCCAGACCACGCGTGCGCGGCTGATGGGCATCGCCATCCTCGGCGACGCGCAAATCCTGCTGGTCGACACCCCGGGCATCTTCGCGCCGCGCCGGCGGCTCGACCGGGCGATGGTCGCCGCCGCCTGGGCCCGGGCCGAGGATTCCGACCTCGTCCTGCTGGTGATCGACGCCGCGGCCAGGCTCGGCGACCGCGTCGAAACCATGCTTGCCGGCCTCGATGGGGGCGCTCAACGCTTGATGATCGTCCTCAACAAGGTCGACATCGCGAGGCGGGAGGACCTGCTCGGCCTCGCTTCCCAGCTGTCCGAGCGCCTCAACCCGCTACAATTGT
Source organism: Sphingomicrobium sp. (assembly GCA_039934055.1). GTDB lineage: Bacteria > Pseudomonadota > Alphaproteobacteria > Sphingomonadales > Sphingomonadaceae > Sphingomicrobium. The sequence goes on from JBDTMX010000055.1 coordinate 7,476, forward strand.
TCATGGTCTCCGCCACCACCGGGGACGGCGTCGCCGACTTGAAGCGCGCGCTGGCCGAAGCGATGCCCGAGGCGCCGTGGCACTTCCCCGCCGACCAGCTATCCGACGCCACCGACCGCATGGTCGCGGCCGAACTGACCCGCGAGCAGATCTACCAGCAGCTCCACGCCGAGCTGCCTTACTCGTCGGCGATCGAGACCGTAAAATGGGAGGACCGCAAGGACGGCTCGACCGTGATCCACCAGCAGATCCTGGTCGACCGCGACAGCCAGAAGGCGATCGTGCTCGGCAAGGGCGGGCAACGGCTCAAAAGCATCGGCCAGGCCGCCCGCGCGGAAATCGCCGATCACCTCGGCCGCAAGGTTCACCTGTTTCTGCACGTGAAAGTGAACCCCCGCTGGGACGAAGATCGCTCCCTCTACCGCGACATCGGTCTCGAATGGGCGGAGTAAGAGTTTAGCACCTCGCTTACCCACGCCGGCACCAACTCCCCCGCCTTCCCAATCCGACTCTCGTGGAAGAACAGGCTGCCTTGGCTCGGCTCGAGATTCAGTTCCAATGTCCGCGCCCCGCAATGGCGCGCGGTCTGGACGAACCCCGCCGCCGGATAGACCGCGCCCGAAGTGCCCACTGACACGAACAGGTGGCAACCCCGTAGCGCCTCCTCGATCCGCTCCATGGCGTACGGCATCTCGCCGAACCACACGATGTCGGGCCGGACCTCGCCCGCCCGGCTGCAACTCGGGCAAACCGCCCTTTCACCCATCGCTCCATCCCACGCGAAGCATTCATCGCAAGCCAGGCACCACCCGCTCTTCAATTCACCATGCATGTGCAGCAGCCGCTGCGACCCCGCGCGCTCGTGCAGATCATCGACATTTTGCGTCACCAGCAACAATTCGCCCGGCCACTCGGCGTCGAGCCGCGCCAAAGCCACGTGCGCCGCGTTGGGCGCAACCGTACCGAGCCTAGCCCGCCTCGCGTCATAGAACGCGTGGACCAGCGCCGGATCGCGCCGATACGCTTCGGGCGTCGCAACATCCTCGACCCGATGCCCCTCCCACAGCCCGTCCGGCCCACGAAAGGTGGCGAGCCCACTCTCCGCCGAGACGCCGGCGCCAGTCAGGATAACGATGTTGCGGATGTCCGAAGCCATGACGCCGCCCCTAACCGAGCCGGCGTGCTTGCGCGACTCAGGCGGCCGTGGTTGTTACGGCGATGGCTCAAATCCCCGGGAGGGAAACATGAAACACGTCACTGGGATCGCCATTGCGGCATCCGCGCTCGTCCTCGTTTCGGGCTGCCATCGCGGCGGCTGGCACCACGAGCGGCATGGCGCCGACACGGCCGCGATCGAGCAGCAGATCCGGGCCTTCGAGACGCAGTGGCAAGCCGACTATGCGGCGCGCAATGCCGACGCCCTTGCCGGCAATTATGCCAATGATGCGGCGCTCATTGACCCCGGCGCTGCGCTGGCGACTGATGCCGCCGCCCGCCGCGCCGTGCTTGGCGAGCTCGTCGCCGACCCCAACCTCAACCTCACTTTCGCCTCCGATCGCATATTGGTCGCCAAATCTGGCGACCTCGCGACCAGCCGCGGCCATTACACGATGCACATGACCGACCCGGCGACCAAGCAACCGAAGACCGAAAGCGGGACCTATCTGACGGTCTATCGCAAGCAGGCCGACGGCAGCTGGAAAGCAGTCGAGGACGCGATCATCCCGGGTGCACCGGCGGCTGCTCCGGCGACGGCGAAAACCGGCTGAACGCCCGCCCGACCAGGGATGGAACGATCCGCGTCGGCATCGGCGGCTGGACCTATCCGCCGTGGCGCGGGACCTTCTACCCGCTTGGGCTCGCCCAATCGAAGGAGCTCGAGTTCGCTGCGCGGACCTTCGGCGGACTAGAGATCAACGCCACCTTCTACGGCCGCCAGAGCCCCAAGAGCTGGGCGGCGTGGGCCGCGGCGGCGCCCGACGGCTTCCAGTTCGCGATCAAGGGCTCGCGCTTCTGCGTAACCCGCCCCAAGCTCGCCGATGCCGGCGAAGGCGTCGGCAATTTTCTCGCCCAGGGCCTCTCCGCGCTTGGCCCCAAGCTTGGCCCGATCCTGTGGATGCTCGCCGCGCGCCGCAAGTTCGATCCCGACGACATCGCCGCCTTCCTGGCGCTGCTCCCGCGCGACCTCGACGGCTTGCCCCTGCGCCACGCGATCGAACCCCGCCACGACAGCTTCCGCGACGAGCGTTTCTTCGATCTCTGCCGCGCCCATGATGTCGCGGTGGTATTCGGCGATGTCGACGAATTCCCGTGCATCGACGCCGACACCGCGAGCTTCGCCTACGCCCGCCTGCAGCGCATGCGCGAGGAGGTTCCGACCGGTTACGACGACGTTGCGCTCAAATCCTTTGCCGAGCGCGCGCGCCGCTGGAGCAAGGCCGGCCGCGACAGCTACATCTTCATGATCAACGGCGCCAAGCTGCGCGCCCCCGCCGCCGCGCTGGCCCTGCAGGAAAGGCTCGCCAACGGCTGACCGGTTACTTTGAGGCTCGCTCCTGCTTGCTTGGGAACTTGAGCTGAGTCGCCTCTTGGCCGGTCAGCAGCTCGGCGATGCGCCCGGCGAGATCGACCTGGCGGAACGGCTTGCCGAGCCGCGGCAGGTCGGCTCCGGGCCCTTCGGCGATCGTCGAATAACCGCTGATAATCAGCACCAGGATCGACGGGACGATATTCCGCGCATGACGGATAAGCTCGACGCCGTTCATGCCCGGCATTAGATAGTCGGTGACGATCAAATCGATCGGCTGACCGCCGCGCAGCAGGCCCAGAGCGGCAGCTCCCGAATCCGCCTGGACGACCTCGTAGCCGACATCCTCGAGCATGTCGGCGGTGGCGATTCGCACCACGTCCTCGTCATCGACCAGCAGGATCGTCGCCGGCCGCGGAGCCATCGCCATCGTCCACGGGCTGGCGGTGCTGAGGTCCACGGGCTTGTCGGTGACCGGCAACCAGATCTCGGCCGTCGTCCCCTTGCCGGGCGCGCTCTTGAGAAGCAGCGAGCCGCCGAGCTGAGCGGCAAGGCCGTGGACCATCGACAGACCAAGTCCGGTGCCGCGCCCGTGCCCCTTGGTCGAAAAAAACGGCTCGACCGCATGGGCCAGGGTCGCCGCGTCCATGCCGACGCCATTGTCGCCAATCGACAGGCAAAGATAGGTGCCAGGGGCAAGGCCAAGCGACCGGTTCGCCGAGCGCGTCTCGAGCGCGATGCGCAGCGTGCCGCCGCTCGGCATCGCGTCGCGGGCGTTGATCGCCAGGTTCAGCACTGCAAGCTCGAGCTGGTTGGGGTCAATCAGCGCCGGCGGGATCTCCTCGGGAAGGTCGAACTCGACATGGATCAAGGGTCCAATCGAACGCGAAACGAGATCCTCCATTCCTTTGAGCAGTTCCGCGACATCGACCGAGCGCGGCTGCAGATCCTGGCGTCTCGCAAAAGCCAGCAACCGCTGGACCAGGCTCGCCGCCCGGCTTCCGGCTTGGAGCGCCATGTCGATCTGGCGCAGCGCCTTGTCGTTGTCCGGAAGCTGGCGCCGCAGCAGGTCCAGGCTGCCGATTATCGGCGTCAGCAAATTGTTGAAGTCGTGGGCGACCCCGCCGGTCAGCTGGCCGAGCGTCTCCAGTTTTTGCGCGGCGTGCAGCTGGGCAAGCGCGCCCTCGTGCTCGCGTGTGCGTTCCTCGACCCGCGCCTCGAGGGTCTCGTTGGCCTCCTTCAGCTCGCGCTGACTAATCGCCAGCGACTCGAGCCTCGCCCGCGCGTCATACTGGCGCCGACGTCCCCGCAAAGCTGAGCGCGCGACGCTGGTCAGCGTCGTCGGGTGGAACGGACGCTCGACGAACGTGACGTTGCCGAGCAGGTCGAGATAACGCCCGGCCGCCGGGTTGCGCTCGAGGCCCCCGCCACGGCTGGTCAACAGCACGAACGGCAGGTCCGACCATTCCGGCTGGCGGTTGATAAAGTCGCTGAGCGGCCGCAGGTCGGCGCGCGCCAGCGCCTCTTCGGTGGCGACCACGAAGCCGGCGCCCTCGGCCAGCTTGGCGACGACGTCACCCAGATCGGCGCAGGCAACGCCCTCAATCCCTTCTTCGGCCAGCATCGCCGACGCGATCTCGGCGTCGCGCCCGAGCGGGGCGAGGATCAGCGCCTGTTCCGAGCGATTGCCGTTCAAGTCGCAGCCTCGAACCCTGCGTCGTTGGGCGATCCGATCAGCTCGGGAACGCCGCGCAGCACTCCCTGGAAATTGCTCAGCGGCGCGCCGAGCGAGATGCCGTCCTTGCCGCCGATGCGATATTCGCGGATCGTGTCCTCGTGCGCGCTGGTGCGCTTCTTGATCACCGAGATCGCCCGCCGCACGCGTCCGGCCGCCTCGAAATAGCGCAGCAGGATGACCGTGTCGGCGAGATAGGTGACGTCGACCGGCGCGTGCATGTCGCCGACGAGCCCGTGCTGCGCGACCGTCAGGAATGTGTTCACGCCCTGGCGGTTGAGGAACTGCAGCAGCTCATGCATGTGGAGGATCAGCTGCTTCTCCTCCGGCATCGCCGCTTGGTAGCCGTTGAGGCTGTCGATGACGACCGTGCGGGCGCCGGTGTCCTGGACGCAGCAGCGCACCCGATGGGCGAACTCGCCCGGGGCGACCTCGGCGGCGTCGATCTGTTCGAGCATCAAATTGCCGCCCTGTTGCATCTGGGCGAGATCGATGTCGAGCCCCAACGCGCGTTCGGTCAGAAGCCCCTGTTCCTCGTCGAAGATGAACAATGCCGCTTTACCGCCGCGTTCGACCTCGGCCACGGCGAAAGAGATTGCCAGGAGCGATTTCCCAGTCCCGGCGGGGCCGAGGATCAGGGTGCTCGACCCGCGGCTGATCCCGCCGCCGAGCAGGGCGTCGAGCTCGGGAGACTGGCTCTGCACCACCTCGCGCTTGAAGCAGCCCTTGTGCTCGGACGCAACCAGCCGTGGAAACACCTCGACTCCGCCGGTCTTGATGATGAAGTCGTGATATCCGCCGCGAAATTTCTGGCCGCGGTATTTGATAACCCGCAGGCGACGGCGTTCGGGGCCGTATTCCGGCGCCAGCTCTTCCAGCCGAATGACGCCGTGGGCGACGCTGTGGACGGTCTTGTCGAGCGCTTCGGTGGTAAGGTCGTCGAGCAGCATGACGGTCGCGTCGTAATGCGAGAAGAAATGTTTGAGCGCGAGTATCTGCCGGCGGTAACGGAGCGAGCTTTGCGCGAGCAACCGAATTTCCGACAGGCTGTCGAGCACCACCCGCTTGGGCTTGATTCTCTCAACCGCTTCAAAGATGTGCCGGGTCGTCTCCCCGAGCTCGAGGTCGGAGGAGTAGAGCAGGCTTTGTTGCTGATCTTCGTCAAGCAAACTCTCCGGCGGGACTAGCTCGAAGATCTCGATGCCCTTGCCGAGGTCCCAGCCGTGCGAGGTCGCGGTCTCGCGCAGCTCGGCCTCGGTCTCCGACAAAGTGATATAGAGGCCGCGTTCGCCCTGCCGCGAGCCCTCGAGCAAGAATTGCGTGGCGATGGTCGTCTTGCCGGTGCCGGGGCTGCCCTCGAGCAAATAGACGCGGCGCGGGCGCAGTCCACCGGCTAGCACATCGTCCAACCCGGCAACTCCCATGCTCGCTTTCTTCTCGGCCATGAATTCCTCGCGAAGCCCCACTCGAACTTAAGAAAGCACCTGTAATGACTATTTTGTTCCCGATCGTTCCGACGCCGTGGTTGCGCGGGCGCGTAGCTCTCGGGCATGACACCGCGATGCGCACCAAAGAGCAGACGCTCCGCATCACATTGTTCGCCCCCGACGGCCGCCTGGGCCGGGCGATCGCCGCCGCCGTCGCCGCGGATCCCGCCTTCGCGCTCGATCCCGATCACGGCGACGTTCTGGTCGATTTCTCGGCTCCGTCGGGGTTGCAGGAGAGCCTCGACCGAGCGGTTTCGGCGGGTATACCGATACTCGTCGGAACCACCGGACTCGACAACCGCGCCGACACCCAAATCGCCGCCGCCGCGGAGCGGGTCGCGGTGCTGCGCGCCGCCAACACATCGCTCGGTATTGCCGTGCTCGCCGACCTCATCGAAAGGGCCGCAAAAGTGCTCGGGCCCGACTGGGACATCGCAATCCAGGACATCCATCACGCCAAGAAGGTCGACGCTCCGTCAGGCACCGCGCTCGCGCTGGGCGAAGCGGCGTCACGCGGCCGCGACTCCTCCAAAATCCACTACGCCTCGATCCGCGGCGGCACGGTCGCCGGCGACCATGACGTGCTGTTTCTCGGCCCCGAGGAGCGTGTCATCTTGTCCCATCGTGCCGAGAGCCGCGCGATCTTCGCCCGCGGCGCATTGGCCGCGGCGCGCTTCCTCGCCGGCCGGCCCGCGGGTCTCTACTCGATGCGCGACGTCATCGATTCCCTGTGAACAGGGCGCAGGTTTTCGAATTCTATTCGCGGCTTGCCGAAGCCAATCCGGCGCCGACCACCGAGCTCGAATACTCCAACCCCTACACACTGCTGGTGGCGGTCGTGCTGTCCGCCCAGTCCACCGACGTCGGCGTCAACCTCGCTACCCGTGGACTGTTCAAGCGAGTGCAAACGCCCAAGCAAATGGTCGCGTTCGGCGAAGACGCGTTGCGCGACCAGATCAAGTCGATCGGCCTGTTCAACACCAAGGCCAAGAACGTCATCGCGCTGTCGGCAGCGCTGATCCGCGACTTCGGCGGTGAAGTGCCGCGCACCCGCGACGAGCTCGAGCAGCTCCCCGGCGTCGGCCGCAAGACCGCCAACGTCGTCCTGAACACGGCGTTCGGACAGGAGACCTTCGCGGTCGACACCCACATCTTCCGCGTCTGCAATCGCACCGGCCTCGCGCCCGGCAAAAACCCGCTCGCGGTCGAACTCAAGCTCGACAAAGTGACACCGCAGCCGTTCCGCCGCGACGCCCACCACTGGCTGATCCTCCACGGCCGCTACACCTGCAAGGCGCGGACGCCGCTGTGCTGGAAATGCCCGGTGATCGATCTGTGCCGCTACAAGCCCAAGACACCGCCGCCGAAAGGCTCAGCGCCAGTTGCGCTCGAAACGGTGTCCTAGGGTCGTCAGCAGCTCGTACTGCGACAGGCTAGAAGCGGCCGCCGCGTCCGGAAGGAGGTAATCGAGCTCGACCCAGTCGCCTTCCTTGAGGTCCGACCCGGCGTCGCATTCGACCGCGATCAGGTCCATCGACACCCGCCCCAGTACTGGCAGCGCAAATTCGCCGGCAAAGGCGCTGCCCCGCGCCGAAAAGCCGCGCAGATAGCCGTCGGCGTAACCGATGTTGAGGATCGCCGCTTCGGTGTCCGTCTCAGCCACTAAGGTCGCGCCATAGCCGCAGCTCTCGCCGGCGCGGATGGTGCGGCGCTGGACGATCTGCGCTTCGACATGAGCCACTTGGCGGATATGATCGGCGCCCTCCCGCCGCGGCACGCCGCCGTACAGCGCCAGCCCCGGCCGGACGAGGTCGAAGCTGTAATCGCGGCCAAGGCAGATGCCGGCCGAATTGGCGAGGCTGGTGCGCTTCGCCGGCACGGCCGCGGCAACTTCGCGAAATCGCGCAAGCTGCTTGGCATTGAGCGGGTGGTCCTCGTCGGCGCAGGCCAGATGGCTCATCAGCGTGTCGATCGGCAGGCCTTCAAGTGAGCCGATCTCGTCCGCCCGCAGACCGAGCCGATTCATGCCGGTGTCGATCATCACGTCGCATGGCCGCTCCGGGGCGATCTCCTTCCACCGCGCCACCTGCTCGACGCTGTTGAGTGTCGGGCGGGCGGACGAACCGAGCGCCGTCTCGGAATCCTCCGGTCCCACTCCGTGGAGCACGACCAGGCTCGCGCCTTCCGCCACCGGCCCCAGTTCTTCCGCTTCCGCCCAGGTCGACACGAAGAAATCGCGGCAGCCGACCTCGAACAGCGCGGCCATCGCCTCGCACGCGCCGACGCCATAACCATCGGCCTTGATTGCTGCTCCGCAGGCAGTCCCGGCCCGCTCCGCCAGCCAGCGCCAATTGTGCTGGAGTGCGCTGCGGTCGAGCGTCAGGCGAAGCGGACGGTGCATGGGCGCGCCGTAACTGCGCTAGTGCTGCGCGTCGAGGCGCGCTGCGGCAGCTTCCCAATTCTTTCCGTCGAACCAGTCGACGATCAATTCCGGCTGCTCGTCGAGGCAGCTCGCATTGACGCTCCACGCATTCGGGTGCGAGCGCGGCTGGTAAAAGCTTTTGACCCCACACTTCGAGCAGAACAGATGGTCGGCCACCCCGGTGCCGAAGCGGTAGCTGGTGAGCGCCTCCCCGCCTTTTTCCAGCGTGAAATCGTCATGCGGAACCATGATGTGGATGAAGCCGAACATGCGGCAGATCGAGCAGTTGCAATCGAGCGCGGGCACCGGTGGGTCCGGCAGCTGCGCGGTAAACCGCACTGCTCGACAATGACAGCCGCCCTTCGCCTCGATCATCTCTCGAGGCTAGGGCGGCTGGGCGACGCGGACAAGTGGAGCCTAGCGGGACGCGGTCACGGCGATGAAGGCGCCGCGCTGCGCAGCGGCGAGAACCGCGTCGCTCTGCCCGCGCGCCTTGGTCAGGGTCTCGTCGCGGCACTTGCGGACATCGTTCTTGCCTTCGATGTCGACATCCGACGCGGTCCCGCAGACTTCCCGCGCGGCATTCGCCAGCCGCTGGTCGAGCTTGCGCTGACCGTCGCTGCTGCCGAGGTCGAGATCGGCGGTCCGGACCAGGCTGACGTTCACAGCAATGGGTTCCTGGGCCAGCGCGGGCGCGGCCTTCATCACACCCGCGGTGATGGCGAATGACGTGATGATGATATGGATGGCTTTCATGGTCGCTTCCTCCTGTTTGAGGGCCGGGTTTTTCCGGCGCGACCATCCAATTAGTCCCAAATCGCAACCAATGTGAGCAACGATGTTGCGCACCCGTTCTGCAATAATGCAGAATGGCGCCCTTGTAGAGGGGACAAGAATGCTCGACTGGAACGACCTCAAATATTTCCTCGCCGTTGCCCGCGGCGGCAGCACGCTGTCCGCCAGCCGGGAGCTGCGCGTCAGTCAGACCACGGTCGCCCGCCGCATTGCCGCGCTCGAGGAGGCGGTAGGCCTGACATTGTTCGAGAAGCGCCCGGCCGGCTACGCGCTGACCCCGTCGGGCGACGAGCTTCTCGGCCATGCCCAATCGGTCGAGGCGGCGGCGAACAAGTTCGATAGCGCTGCCGGGGCCAGCACCCGCGACGTTAGCGGCACCGTTCGGCTGACCACCGAAGAAGTCCTGGCGATGACCGTGCTTGCGCCGCTGCTGCGCGAGCTCCACGAGCTCCACCCCAAGATCCACATCGAGCTCGACAGCGCCCAAACCATCCGCGATCTCGGAGCAGGCGAAGCCGACATTGCCCTGCGCAGCACCAGCAAGCCGCAGGCCGCGGGCGTGGTCGGCCGCCGCCTCTGCAAGGACGATTGGACGCTTTATTGCAGCCGCGATTATGCCCAGCGACGCGGCATTCCCAAGGGCGTCGAGGATCTCAAGAACCACGCGCTGGTCGGTGGCGGCGGTGGCAATTTGTGGCGCGCTTACTCGGCCTGGATCAAGGAATTGGGGCTCGAGGATCAGGTGGCGGTCCAGCACGGCTCATCCAGCGGCCTGCTGTCTGGGGTGCGCTCGGGCTTCGGCATCGCCGTCCTGCCGTGCATGGTCGGCGACGGCGACCCGGACCTGATTCGCTGCTTGCCGCCCCGCGAGGACCACGGCCGCGTACTGTGGCTCCTGACCCACGAGCGCGTCCGCCACGCCCCGCGCGTCCGTACCACCATCGATTTCCTCTACGAACGCCTCAAACGCCTGGTCAGCGAACTAAATCTGGCGACGTGATCATTCCACTGTCACGCTCTTCGCCAGGTTGCGCGGCTGGTCGACGTCGGTGCCTTTCAAGACCGCGACGTGATAGGCGAGCAGCTGTACGGGAACCGCGTAAACCAGCGGCGCGATCAGCGGGTGAACCTGCGGCATTTCGATTGTTGCGATCGTCCCTTCGCCCGCCGCGGCGATACCTTTCGCATCACTGATCAGGACGATCTGGCCGCCCCGCGCGCGGACCTCCTGCATGTTGCTGACGGTCTTTTCGAACAGCGGCCCGGACGGCGCCAGGACGATCACCGGCACAAGCTCGTCGATCAGCGCGATCGGCCCGTGCTTCATCTCGCCCGCGGCATAGCCCTCGGCATGGATGTAGCTGATTTCCTTCAATTTCAGCGCCCCTTCAAGCGCCATCGGATAGTCCGGGCCGCGGCCGAGGTAGAGCACGTCGCGGGCCGGCGAGATTAGGTGCGCCATGGCGGCGATCTGGTCGTCGTGGCCGAGCGCTGCGTTGATCGCCGCCGGCGCCTCCTGGAGGTGGCCGACGATCTCGCGTTCCTCGTCGCGGGTCAGCCGCCCCCTGGCCCGCGCGAGGTTTGCCGCCAGCGCCGCCAGCACCGCCAGCTGGCAGGTGAACGCCTTGGTTGAAGCAACGCCGATTTCCGGCCCGGCATGGGTCGGCAGCAGCAGGTCCGCCTCGCGCGCCATCGAGCTGGTCGGCACGTTGACCACCACCGCGATCCGCTGCCGCTCGGCCCGCGCGTGGCGCACAGCAGCGAGTGTGTCGGCGGTCTCGCCCGACTGGCTGATGAACAAGGCCAGACCGCCCGGTTCGAGCACCGGCTGGCGATAGCGAAACTCGCTCGCGACATCGATGTCGACCGGCACCCGGGCGAATTGCTCAAACCAATATTTGGCGACCATGCCGGCGTAGTAAGAGGTGCCGCAGGCGACGATCGTCACCCGGTTGATGGCCGAGAGATCGAGGTCGCCGGTCGGCAGCGCGACTTCGCCCTCGAACGGCCGCACGTAGCTTTGCAGGGTCTGGGCGACGACGACCGGCTGCTCGAAGATCTCCTTGAGCATGTAATGCGGGTAATTGCCCTTCTCGATCGGCGCCGACGACGCCCCGGACTCGACGATCGCGCGCTCGACCGGCCGGTTGTCGCGGTCGAAAATCTCGACCGAGTCGCGGCGGACGACCGCCCAGTCACCCTCTTCGAGATAGGCAATGCGCTGGGTCAGCGGCGCCAGCGCCAGCGCGTCCGAACCAAGGTAATTTTCGCCCTTGCCGTAACCCACCGTCAGCGGCGCCCCCATCCGCGCGCCGATGATCAGTTCGGGGTGGTCACGGAACAGGAAGGCGATGGCGAACGCGCCGTGGAGCCGCGGCAGCACCGTCGCCACCGCTTGTTCGGGCGTCGATCCCCGCTCGACCTCGCGCGCGACCAGGTGCGCCACCACTTCGCTATCAGTCTCGGAGGCAAACTTACGGCCGTCGGCGATCAACTCGTCGCGCAGCGGTTTGAAATTCTCGATGATGCCGTTGTGGACCAGCGCCACCGGCCCGGCGATGTGCGGGTGCGCATTGCCGACCGTCGGCGCGCCATGCGTCGCCCAGCGCGTATGAGCGATGCCGATGACCCCGCCGAGCGGGTGCAGCGCCAGCTCCGCGGCGAGATTTTCGAGCTTGCCTTCGGCGCGCCGCCGCTCAAGCTTGCCACCCTCGATGGTGCAAATACCGGCCGAATCATAACCGCGGTATTCGAGACGCTTCAAACCGTCGAACAGCCGCTGCGCGACCTCGCTGGTGCCGGCAATCCCGACGATACCGCACATTAGTCGGTGGCTCGTTTCGCTGCCTTGGCGGCCCGGAATTTCTTGGCCCAGCCGGCGATGCCCTTCTGCTCGCCGCGGGCGACCGCGAGGCTGTCGGCGGCGACGTCCTTGGAGATGACCGATCCCGCGCCGACCACCGCGCCGTCACCGATGATGACCGGCGCCACCAGCGCGCTGTTCGAGCCGATGAACGCTTTCGCGCCGATAACCGTCTTGTGCTTGTCGAACCCGTCATAATTGCAGGTGATTGTGCCGGCGCCGATATTGGCGCCCTCGCCGACATCAGCGTCGCCGACATAGCTCAAATGATTGACCTTGGCGCCGCGCCCGACCCGCGCGTTCTTCAGCTCGACGAAATTGCCGACGCGGCTATTGTCGGCGAGCCAGGTGCCCGGGCGGATGCGCGCAAACGGCCCGACGCTCGCCCGAGCGCCGATCACCGCGCCCTCGATATGGCTGAACGCCTTGATGTACGCCCCGTCGGCGACTTCGACCATCGGACCGAACACGACGTGCGGCTCGACCGTTACGTCGCGGCCAAGCTTGGTATCGTAGGCGAACCATACGCTTTCGGGATCGATCAGGGTCGCACCTTCCTCGAGTGCCTGCTCGCGACGCCGCCGCTGCCACTCAAGCTCGAGGTGGGCGAGCTCGGCGCGGCTGTTGACGCCTGCCGCCTCATACGGATCGCCCTCGATCACTACGGCCTCGCGCCCTTCGGAGGCGGCGATGTTGACCACGTCGGGCAGGTAAAATTCTTGCGCCGCATTGGCGTTGCCGACCTTGTCCAGCCAGCGGAACAGGTCGCCGCTGCGGAGCGCCATCATGCCGCTGTTGCACAAGGTCACAGCCCGCTCCTCCTCGGTCGCGTCGCGAAACTCGACCATCTTGGCGATGCGGTCGCCCTCACCCAGGATGATGCGGCCATAGGCCGCGGGATCGGTCGGGCGCGAGGCGAGCACGACCACCCCGGGCCCGTCGGCGCCGTCGAGCCGGTCGAGCATCCGCTGCAACGTCCCGGGCTCGACGAACGGCGTATCGGCATAGAGGATGAGGACCGCGCCGTCGTAGTCTTTCAGCGCCTGCGCGGCCTGCTGGACAGCGTGCGCGGTGCCTTTCTGCTCGGCCTGGAAGGCGACCGCCGTGTCGCGCCCTTCGAGCGCGGCCTCGACCTGCTCGCGGCCCTTGCCGACCACCACCACGCGCTTCTTCGCGCCCAATCCATCGACCCGGTCGAGCAGGTGCAGCAACAGGGCCCGCCCGGCGATCGGGTGCAGCACCTTGTGCATGTCGGAGCGCATGCGCGTCCCCTGCCCGGCGGCGAGGATGACAACGGCGAAATCGGGTGTCTGGCTCACGTGGCGGCAATGCCACGAGGATTTCGCCAGCGCCAGAGGCGGCTAGCCGATACGAAAAGGGCGGCCCGTCCGGACCGCCCTTGGTGATTGGAAATGACCGTCTGAACTAGAAGTTCGCATACTGCTCGTTGCCGACGAATCCCATCTTGTCGACGTGCGCCTGCTTGGTGACTGCCAGGACCTGGTCGACCGTCTCATAGCGCGCATTGGGCTCCGGCTGCAGGTGCAGCTCGGGCACCGGATTCATTTGCTGCGAAACATCGAGATATTGCCGCAGCTGGGTCAAGCTCACCGGCGTTCCGTTCCACAGGACGTCTCCCGCAGCCGTGATCACCACCTTGTTCTTGATCGGTTCGACCGGCGGCGGCGGCGAATTGCTGTTCTGCGGCAGGTCAAGCTTAACCGCGTGGGTCTGGATCGGGATGGTGATGATGAACATGATCAAGAGCACCAGCATGACGTCGATCAGCGGCGTCGTGTTGATGTCCATCATCGGTTCGCCCGACTCATTGTCGGTGGTGGTTTGCATTGCCATGGCGGCTTGCTCCTAAGTCCCTAGAGTCGCCGGGTGACGCCGCCAGGAGGCGGTTCGGAAATGAACCCCACCCGGGCGAATCCCGCGCGCTGCATGGTGTAGATGGCACCGCCGACGCACCTGTACGGCGTGTTGATGTCGCCGCGGATATGCGCTTCGGGCATGTTCTCTTCGTTGATGTTGTCGACTCCGCCGACCGCCTTAATCTGCTCTTCGAGCTTTTTCACGGCCCGGTCGAGCAGTTCGGCACTGCTGACCTTGGTCAGATTCCAGTAGACTCCGCACGATCCATCCGGCTCGCCCTTGACCGACAGGTTGACGTTCTCCGGCTTGGTTGTCGTCGGCTCGAAGCGGACGCTCGGCAGCTTGACCGGGACCGTTTGAAGAACAACCGGGACCGTGATCAGAAAGATGATCAGCAGCACCAGCATCACGTCGACCAGCGGCGTGGTATTGATGTCGGACATCGGGACTTCGTCGTCGCCGGTGTCCGCTGGGCTTACGCTCATTGCCATGTGGTTTTGGCCTTCTCTTTACCTGTTCCGCAGCCCGCGCCCGGACCGGCCGTCCAGGGCCGGTCCGAGGCGGGTTTCCCGATTAAACGCGGTCGGCGGTGGTCGGACTGGGAGCCCCGGTGCGAACCGGCTCGCTGCCGCGCTGCGGCGGCGCGGCGCTCGACTTGGCCTGGGCTCCGGAGCCGGCGATACCGGCCATGCGCGGCTTCACCTGGCCATTGGACATCAGGTAGCCGTGCAAGTCGTTGGTGAACGCAGCAAGGTCCTCCATGATCGATTTGTTGCGGCGGATGAGCCAGTTGTAGGCGAGCACCGCCGGCACCGCGACGACGAGGCCGAGCGCGGTCATGATCAGCGCTTCGCCGACCGGGCCCGCGACGACGTCGATCGAAGCCTGGCCGGATGCGCCGATCTTGATCAGCGCCCGGTAAATGCCGATGACGGTTCCGAACAGTCCGATGAACGGAGCGGTCGAACCGACCGTCGCGAGGAAGGCCAGGCCTTCACCGAGACGGGCGCCGATCGAGCCCTGGCTGCGCGCCAGGCTGTTGGCCATCCAGTCGTGCTGGTCGATCGGATCGGTCAGCTTGCCGTGCTGGTCCTGGGCGACCAGCGCATCGTCGACGATCGAACGATAGGCGCTGCGCGTTTCGAGCTTGGTTGCCGCTTCGCGAAGATTCGGCGAGTTCCAGAAGCTGGCCCTGACCTTGCGGCCCTGGCTCATGATCTTCTGCTGCTGCATCAGCTTCGTGAACAGGATGTAAAACGTGCCCAGCGACATGATCACCAGGATGATGAAAACCGACCAGGAGATGAGGCCGCCCTCAGAGAGGGCCTGCATCAGGCCATAAGGGTTGGCGGCGGCGGGTGGAGGGGCTGTTTGCATGTTCGTCTACTTTCCTCTTAAAAATTTATGTCGCGTGGAATTGGGTTCAGCCTTCTGAAAGTTTCCAGCGGATGGTTGGCGTAGTGTAAGAACCGCTTGTCGGGCTGCCGCTGGAGTCCCTGGCGGGCGTGAATCGAGCACGGCGCTTGAGCACGCTGCAAGTCGCTTGATCGAGCGCGCGATTGCCCGCCGACTGGATGATCGTGCAGTTGGTCACACGGCCGTCAGCACCAATGTCGAGGCGTGCCCGGTTGGCACCCTCGGCTCCAGAGTCCATAGCGGAAGGCGGATAATCGCTCGCCCCATTGAACAGGTTACGCACGTCTCCCGTAGCGCTCTGCGGTTCACTCTTCGGCGGCGGCGGAGCCGGCGGCGCGGGCGGTGCCGGGCGGACAACCGGAATGAACGGCGGTGGGTTGGGCGTCGTCTGGATCTGCGGCGTCGTGATGTTGGTCCGGACCAGCGGCGGTGGCGCGGCGACCTGCGGCGGCGGCGGCACGTCGGGCTGCTTTTCAGGGGGCGGCGGCTCCTCGGGGGGCGGCGGCTCTTCGGTGACGTCGAACGTCTTCAGATCGTCGGCAGCTTGCTTGATCACATTATACGCCAGTCCGGTGACCAGCGCGTAACCAAGCGCGAGGTGGATCAGCGCAACAACGACGATCGCCGCCGTGCGGTTGCTGCTCATCTGTTTCCGATTGGCGTAGGACATTAAGCCGAAATTCTCCTCACCGAGCCGCTCAACAAGCGGTCAGACTGGGCGATCGGACGCGCGCCCCGTCTGTAGGAATAAACTTGCCGATGTATCAAAATATCATCGGCCACAAGCGCGCTTCCTTATAACCCGCTCAAAGGCCGTGCAACGGATTTTGTTCCACATCCGCAAGGTATGCCGCATAAGTGCCGCCGAGATTTAATTGAATGAAGTGATCTCGACCCCGACCCCGCGAGCTTCGTCGTAGATGTCGGGCTTGGCGGTCGCCACCCGGAGTCCCTTGACGCCGCGCATTGCGGCGAACCGCTGATAGATGGCGTGGGCCAGCGTTTCCTGCAGGTTATAGCGTTGCGCGCTCGCCAGCGCCTGCACCTCGGTGCGCAGATAATCATAGTCCCAGGCCCCGGAAGGATCGTCGTCGGCCGGTGGCGATACATCCTCGAGCCAGATCTCGACGGTGACCAGCAGCCGTTGCGGCTTGCCGATCTCGAACTCATGAAATCCGATGTCCGCCTGGACCTCGAGCGCGTCGAGCAGGATTCGGCTGGTCCGCACCCGCAGATGATCGGGGACCAGGCCGTCGAGCTTCGGTTCGCTCATCGCCGCTCCAAAAATTGCACATCGCGCTCAAGCGACCAGAAGCGCTGCCCGCCGTCGATGGTCAGCACCTCGCCGGTCACCGCGGGCGATGCGATCAGGTAACGCAGCGCGGCGACGACGTCGCTCGGCTCAACTGCGCGCCGCAAGGGATTGGCCTGGCGCATCGTCGCAAAATTCTCCTCGCCCTGCCCGGCCGAGCGCAACATCAGCGCCGGCGCAATGCCATTGACCCGGATGCCCTTGGACGCAAGCGCCCGCGCGGCCAATTCGGTGAGCCCGGCCAGCGCCTGCTTCGACACGGTATAGCTCAGGAAGTCGGGATTGGGCGCGCTGAGCTTGGCATCGAGCAAATTGACCACCAGCGCGTCGCCGGCGCCGTCATGCGCGGCCGCGAACACTTCCATTAAGAGCAGCGGCGCGCGGACATTGACCGCCATGTGGGCGTCGAATTCGCCGGCATCGAACGCGCCGAAACCGTCCTGCGCAAAGCGCGCGGCGTTGTTGACCAGCAACCGCACCGGCGGCAGCCCCGCGGCGGCCTCGAAGATGCGGTCGGCGCACCCCGCATCGGCGAGGTCGACCGCGACCTTGACCGCGCCTTCGGCGACCGAATTCCCCTCGCTTCGAACGTGAGCGACAACGTTCCACCCGTCTGCAACCAGCGCGCGCGCGATCTCGGCCCCGACGCGTTTGCCGGCTCCGGTTACGATCGCGGTTCGGGGTTGGGGACTCATCCACCCCCTGTTGTCATTGCGAGCGGAGCGAAGCAATCCGGACAGCATAAGTAGATTGCTTCGTCGCTCCGCTCCCCGCAATGACGATCCATGCCCGAGAGCCGCCCTCCAATCGAGCTTCGAGGCCTCAACCTCACCGACCTCCAGGCGCTGATCGACCAGCGCTGCTTGCCTCCGGTCGACCGCTGGAACCCCGAGCGTTGCGGCCATTCGGGCATGCGCATCGCCCGCGACGGCACTTGGTATCATGATGGCGAGGCGATCCGCCGGCCGGCGATGGTGCGGCTGTTCTCGACCGTCCTGCGCCGCGAAGCCGACGGCCGCCACATGCTGGTCACGCCCGTCGAGAAGCTCGAAATCGACGTCGAGGCGACGGCGTTCAGGGCGGTCGAGATGGACAGCGAGGGGGAGCGCGAGCAGCGCCGCATCGCGCTTCGCCTCAACAGCGGCGACGCACTGTTCCTCGGCCCCGATCATCCGCTGCGGCTGGTCGCCGACGAGCACGGGCCGAGTCCGCGCGTCCTCGTCCGCCATGGGCTCGAAGCCGAGCTTGCGCGACCGGTCTATTACGAGCTGGCCGAGATCGCGCTTGCCGAGGATCATCGGCCGCCGGGCATCTGGAGCGACGGGGCGTTCTTTCCGCTGGGCGCACCGGAGTGACGCCTTCCCTGATGCAATTGGCCGAACGGTTGCGCGCGGCGCTCGATCGCCCGCCCTCCGAACCGCTTCTCACCGGCGACGATTCGTCCGAAACGGCTATGGCAACACCGGCCGCGGTACTGATCGCGGTCACCGACCGGTCGGATCCGGGGGTGATCCTCACCGTCCGCCACGCCGACTTGCGCACCCACGCCGGCCAGGTCGCATTTCCCGGCGGCCGCATTGACCCGGACGAGGATGCGACCGCCGCCGCGCTGCGCGAAGCCTGGGAGGAACTGGGCCTCGAGCCGGCCGCGGTCGCGCTGGTTGCAACCCTCGATCCCTACCGCACCATCACAGGCTTTGCCGTGACTCCGCTGATCGCCGTGATCCCGCCCGACCTTGCCCTCGCGCCCCACGAGCCCGAAGTCGCCGACTGGTTCGAGGCCCCGCTCGGCTTCGTTCTCGATCCCGCCAACCAGCGGCGTGAAAGCGTACTGTTCGAGGGCGCAACGCGCCACTATTACCGGATCGACTGGAACGGCCGGAACATCTGGGGGGCGACCGCGGCAATGCTCGTCAATCTTTCGCGCAGGCTGCAATGGAGCTGAAGCTCGATGCCGCCAAGTGGCGCCGCCGGCGCGGCGTGCGGCGGCTGTTGAAAGCACTCGGCGCGGATGAGGGCCTGACCCGTTACGTCGGCGGCGCGGTGCGCGACGAGCTGCTTGGGATTGCAGTCAACGACATCGACCTTGCGACCCGGATCCGTCCGCAGGATGTGGTCGAACGGCTCGAAGCCGTCGGCATCAAGGCGGTCCCGACCGGCATCGAACACGGTACCGTCACCGCGGTCAGCGACGGCCATCCGGTCGAGGTCACCAGCCTGCGCCGCGACGTCTCGACCGACGGCCGGCGGGCGACTGTGGCCTTCACCGACGACTGGAAGGAAGACGCGGCGCGGCGTGACTTCACCATCAACGCGCTTTCTGCCGATCCGAAGACCGGCGAGATCTTCGATTATTTCGGCGGCCTCGACGATTTGCGCGCCCGCCGGGTGCGCTTCATCGGCGACCCCGAGGCGCGCATCGCCGAGGACCATCTGCGCATCCTGCGCCTGTTCCGCTTCCACGCCCGCTTCGGCTCCGGCGAGCCCGACGCCGCAGCGCTCGACGCCTGCACCGCGCGCGCCAATGATTTGATGGCCCTTTCGCGCGAGCGCATCGCCGACGAGCTGTTGAAGCTGCTCGGCCTGCCCGAACCAGCGCCGACCGTGGCGATCATGCTCGACCGCGCGATCCTCAAGCCCGTGCTGCCCGAGATCGAACCGGCGGCCCTCGCCTCGCTGCATCAAGTCATCGCCGCCGAGCGCGAGGCCGGGATCGAAGCCGATGCGATCCGACGGTTCTCGGCATTGTTGCCCGCCGACGCCCTGACCGCCGAGAAGATCGCCGCTCGGCTCAAGCTCTCCAACAAGGCCCGCAAGCGGCTGGCTTGCGCCGCGGAGCGGGGCCTGGGCGCCAACCCCGAGACGCTCGCTTATCGGGTCGGGACAGAGTGCGCGATTGATCGGCTGCTGCTCGCCGGCGAGCCCGCATCAGCCTCGTCGCTGACCGGTTGGCGGTCTCCCAAGCTGCCGATCGGCGGCGGCACGCTGATCGCGCGCGGAGTGCCGGAAGGCCCGGCCGTCGCTCGCACGCTGCGCCGGATCGAGGAACGCTGGATCGAGGCCGGCTTCCCCCATGGCGCCCCGTTCGAGCAAATCGTCGCCAATGAGCTCGCGTCGAAACCTTGATCGGCCGGCCTAGCGCTTGCGCGAGCGCCAATATTCCATCGCCGCGTCGGGCTCGAGCGGCTTGGCGAAATAATACCCCTGCCCGCTGGCGCAGCCGAGTGTCGCCAGGGTCGTCGCCAGCTCGACGGTCTCGATGCCTTCGGCGATGGTCGACATGCCGAGCGCTTCGGCGAGGCTCAAAATGGCGCGGACGATCGCCACGCTGTCGGGATCGACCATCATCCCGGCGACGAAACTGCGGTCGATCTTGAGGATGTCGATCGGCAGCCGCTGCAGATAAGCGAGGCTCGAGTAGCCGGTGCCGAAATCGTCCATCGCCACGGTCGTGTCGAGCGCCTTCAAGGCTTCGAACACGCGGGTCGCGCGCGACGGGTCCTGGACGATCGAGCTTTCGGTCAATTCGAGGGTCAGCCGGTCGCCGCGCAACCCGCTCGATTTCAGAGCGCTCGACACCACTGCGGCAATGTCGTCGCGCGCAACCTGAATCGCTGATAGGTTGACGGCGACGTACAACGGCAGCTTCTCGCCGGCCGCGCGGTCCCAGTCGGCCAGCGTCCGCGTCGCTTTGTCCATCGCCCAGCGCCCCAGCGTCAGGATCAGCCCGCTTTCCTCCGCCACCGGAATGAACTCGCTCGGATTAATCTCGCCGCGGTCCTCATGCATCCAGCGGGCGAGCGCCTCGAAGCCCGCGACCTCGCCCGATTTCAAATCGATCAGCGGTTGGTAGAACAGCTTCAGCTGATCCTTCTCGAGCGCCCGGCGAAGTTCGGTCTCGATCGAGAAACGGCGCCGCGCGAGGCTCGCCTCCTTGGGTTCGTAAACCTGCGGCCTGCCGGCCTGCTTGGCCTGCTTGACCGCGAACTGGGCGTTGCGGAACAGCTCCTCGGGGTCCTGGTTGGCGTCCATCAGCGCGACCCCGATCGCGCATTCGATGCGAATCTCGAGGTCGGACAGCTTGAATGGCGTGGTCATCACCTGCTGGATGCGCTCGGCGGCCTTGAGCGCGTCCTCGACGCCGCGGCGCAGCGACACCAGCACGCCGAATTCGTTGCCGCCGGTGCGGGCCAGGATGTCGCCGC
>JBDTMX010000056.1:0-21226 GCA_039934055.1 Sphingomicrobium sp.
CGGGATCGGGGAAATAGCGGTAATCGTGCGCGTCTTCCTTGGAGCGCAGGGTGCGCGTGACATTCTTGTCGGGGTCGTAGAGCCGCGTTTCCTGGACGACCGTTCCGCCATCTTCGATCAGCGCGACCTGGCGCTTGGCTTCGAACTCGACCACCGCCATCACGAAGCGCACCGAATTGACGTTCTTGGTTTCGGTGCGGGTGCCCAATTCGTCGCCCGGCTTGCGCACGCTGACGTTGACGTCGGCGCGCATCGAGCCTTCCTCCATATTGCCGTCGCACGACCCGACGTAGCGGAGAATTGCTCTTAGCTTTCGTAGGTATGCTCCTGTTTCGGCGGGAGAACTCATGTCTGGGCGCGACACGATCTCCATCAGCGCAACGCCGCAGCGGTTGAGGTCGACGTAGCTCATGGTCGCGTGCTGGTCGTGCATCAATTTGCCCGCGTCCTGCTCGACGTGGATGCGCTCGATGCCGATTGCCTTGGTGCTGCTTTCGTCCTTGTCGTCGAGCAGCACCTCGACTTCACCCTCGCCCACCAACGGGTGGTAAAGCTGGCTGATCTGGTAGCCCTGCGGCAGGTCGGCATAGAAGTAATTCTTGCGATCGAAGCGGCTGTACGCGTTGACCTTGGCGTCGAGCGCGAGGCCGGTGCGGACTGCCTGGCGAATGCATTCGCGGTTGAGCACCGGCAGCATGCCGGGCATCGCCGCGTCGACCAGGCTGACATGACTGTTGGGCTCGGCCCCGAACACCGCCGAGGCGCCGCTGAACAGCTTGGAATCGGACACGATCTGGGCGTGGACCTCGAGCCCGATCACGACGTCCCAATCGCCCGTTTTGCCTGCGATGCGATAGGGAGCGTTCACCACCATTTCTCCGGGCGATGGGTGAAGCCGGCGCGTTCCTCGATGGCGAGGGCGGCGTTGAGCACGCCCTGTTCGTCGAGCTCGCGGCCGATCAGGTGCAGGCCAAGCGGCAGGCCCTGCCCATCGAGCCCGCCAGGGACCGACATAGCCGGCAGCCCGGCGAGGCTCGCCGGCACGGCGAACACGTCGTTGAGGTACATCGCCAGCGGATCGGTCTTCTCGCCAAGGCCAAAGGCGGCCGACGGCGCGGTCGGGGTCAGGATCAGGTCGCAGCTCTCGAATGCCTTGCGGAAATCCTGCTTGATCAGCGTGCGGACCCGCTGCGCCTTGGTGAAATAGGCGTCGTAAAAGCCGGCCGAGAGCACATAGGTGCCGATCATGATCCGCCGCTTGACCTCGGCGCCGAAGCCGGCGGCGCGGGTCGCGGCGTACATGCCGTCCAAACCGCCGTCACCATCGACCCGCAGGCCGTAGCGGACGCCATCGTAGCGGGCGAGGTTGGACGAGGCTTCGGCCGGGGCGATGATGTAATAGGTCGGTAGCGCGTACTGGGTGTGCGGGAGCGAGATTTTTACCGGCTCGGCACCGGCGTCGCGCAGCCACTCGACGCCATGGTCCCACAGTGCGTCGATGTCGCTGGGCACGCCATCGATGCGGTATTCGGCGGGAATGCCGACGCGCTTGCCTTTGAGATCGCTCGACAGGCCCGCTTCCCACTGCGGCACCGGCAGGTCGAGCGACGTCGAATCCTTGGGATCGAACCCGGCCATCGCCTCCAGCAAAATCGCGCAATCGCGGACAGTCCTGGCCATCGAACCCGCCTGGTCGAGCGACGAGGCGAACGACACGATTCCCCAGCGCGATGCTCGTCCGTAGGTCGGCTTGATGCCGCAGATGCCGGTGAAAGCGGCCGGCTGGCGGATCGAGCCGCCGGTGTCGGTGCCAGTGGCGCCCGGCGCGATTCCGGCCGCGACCGCCGCCGCCGAACCGCCCGAAGAGCCGCCGGGAGTCAGGGCCGCATTGCCGCCGTCGTTGCGCTTCCACGGGCTGATCACCGGCCCGTAGGCGCTGGTCTCGTTGGACGAGCCCATGGCGAACTCGTCCATGTTCAACTTGCCGAGCATCCCCGCCCCGGCCGTGCGGAGGTTGGCGCTGACGGTTGATTCGTAGGGCGGCTTGAAGCCGGTGAGGATGCGGCTGCCGGCGGTGGTGGCGACGCCTTCGGTCGCGAACAAATCCTTGATCCCGAGCGGAATGCCGGCGAGCGATCCCGCCTCGCCTTTGCCGCGCGCCGCATCGGCCGCGTCGGCAGCGGTCAATGCTTCGTCAGGTGTCTCGACTGTGAAAGCATTCAGAGCCCCCGCGCCGGCGACGGCGGCGTTGAACGCCTCGGCCACTTCGCGCGCGGTGAATTCGCCGGCACTCATGCCCTCGCGAAGCTCGGCGATGGTCTTTGCGGTCAACGACACTATTCGATCACCTTGGGCACGGCGAAGAAGCCGTGCTCGGCGGCCGGCGCGTTGGCGAGCACGGCATCGCGGCATTCGCCGTCGGTGACATGGTCGTCGCGCAGGCGCAGCTGCTGGTCGATCACCGCGGTCAGTGGCTCGACGCCGTCGGTGTTGACCTCGGCGAGCTGCTCGACCCAGCCGATGATGGCGTTCAATTCGGGTACCAGCGCCTCAATCTCGGCATCGCTCATCGCAATGCGGGCAAGCTTGGCGATGTGGCGCACTTGTTCAGTGTTCACGGACATGCAGGCGCGGCTAGCAGGGCGCCCCCAGCCCTTCAACCGCTATGCCGCCCTTCAACCGCCTTGCCGCCCAGCTTGTTGCCCAATAGGGCCCAGCGCCAATGTGCGCGCGCCGCTTCCTCATGATGATCTTCTGGCTGACGTTGATCGCCGTCGCGGGGGCGTTCGCCATCTTCCAGTTCGGCGACCGCGTGCTGATCGAGACCACCGTCCCGCAGGGTCATTACGCTGCTCCGGCGCCGGACAGCGGCCCCGATTACACGCATACCGACAGCTGGATCGCGCGGCCCAACCTGACCAGCGACCCGTCGCGCTGGCGCCCGGACGGCGCTTCCGCTGCTGTGGCCAGCGGCGGCCGGGCGGCGATCTTCTACATCCACCCGACGACCTACCTCGAGCGCGACCGCTGGAACGCTCCGCTCCACCCGGATGCGCAAACCGAATTCCGCACGCAATTGTTCGTCCAGACCCAGGGCAGCGCGTTCGGCGACGCCGGCGAAGTGTGGGCGCCACGCTACCGCCAGGCGGCATTCGGCGCGTTCCTGCTCGACAGCAAGGACGCGCGGGAGGCGCTCGAACTTGCTTATGCGGACATCGCGCGGGCGTTCGACCAGTTCCTTGCCCGCGTCCCGCCGGGCGAACCGATCATCCTCGCCGGCCATAGCCAGGGTGCGCTGCACCTGATGCGGCTGCTCAAGGAACGCGTGGCCGGCAAGCCGCTCAGCAAGCGCATCGCCGCTGCTTATGTCGTCGGCTGGCCGCTGAGCGTCACCGCCGACCTGCCGGCGCTCGGGCTACCGCCGTGCCGCGCGGCCGACCAGGCCGGCTGCATCCTGTCGTGGCTGAGCTTTGCCGAACCCGCAAACCCCGAGCTGGTCACCAACAGCTACGAAGGATCGGCCGGATTGACGGGCGGAGAGCGAAAGCGCGGCGACATCCTGTGCGTCAACCCGCTGACCGGCACGCAGGACGGGGTCGCGCCGCCCCAAGCCAATCGCGGGACGCTGGTCCCGACCGCCGACCTGCGCTCGGCGACGCTCCAGCCGGGCCAGGTCGGGGCACGGTGCGACCAGGGGCTGCTGATGATCGACGGCGCGATCCCGCCGCTCGGCCCCTACGTGCTCCCCGGAAACAATTACCACGTCTACGATTACGCCTTGTTCTGGGATGCGGTGCGGGCCGACGCGCTGGGGCGCGTGGCTGCGTGGGCGTCGCGGCAGTGATCAGCACCCGCCCCGCCGAATTCGCTGCGGCGCTGCCCGATGGCGGCAAGCTCGCCGGGCTCGACGTCGGGACCAAGACCATCGGGCTGGCGGTGTGCGACCCGGGCTGGAGCTTTGCCGGGCCGGCCGACACCATCCGCAGGACCAAATTCAGCGCCGACCTCGCATCCCTGCGCGCTTTCGTCGAACGCGAGGCGGCCGTCGGCCTGGTCGTCGGCTTGCCGCTCAACCTCGACGGCAGCGATTCGCCCCGCACGCAGTCGGTGCGGGCGTTCGCGCGCAACCTGGAGCCGCTTGGACTGCCGATCCTGCTGTGGGACGAGCGCTGGTCGACCCAGGCGGTCGAGCGGGCGATGGTCGCCGCCGACGTCAGCCGCGCCAAGCGGGCAGCGGCGGTCGACAAGCTCGCCGCCGCGCACATCCTGCAGGGCGCAATCGACGCTCTGGCCAATCTCCCCGCGCCCGAATAAGCCGCCGCCTCGTGGACCTCCTTTCCATCGACTCGCTGAGCGACGACCAGATCGCGACGATCCTCGACGAGGGTGAGCGCTGGGCGGAAGCGAACCGGTCGGGCGCACCCGCGACCACGCCGCTGGCGGGACGGATCCTGTTCAACCTGTTCTTCGAGAATTCGACACGGACCCTGATGTCCTTCTCGGTCGCCGCGCAGCGGCTGGGGGCGCAGGTGGTGACCCTGCCGATCGAGCAATCCTCGGCGAAAAAAGGCGAGACCCTCGACGACACGGCGCGAACCCTGAATGCGATGCGGCCCGACGCACTGGTCGTCCGCCATTTCGAAAATTGCGCGCCGGCGCGGATGGCGCGGATCATGGACTGCCCGGTGATCAACGCCGGCGACGGCACCAACGAGCATCCGACCCAGGCCTTGCTCGATGCACTGACCATCCGCTCCCGGTTCGGCCGGATCGAGGGGCTGAAAGTCGCGATCTGCGGCGACATCCGGCACAGCCGGGTGGCCCGATCGAACGCCAAGCTGCTGCCGCGTCTGGGCGCTGAAGTGCGGCTGGCTGGGCCCCCGGCCCTGCTGCCCGACGATTTCGAAGGCACCGGCGACGTCGACGCCGCCATCGCCGGTGCCGACGTGATCATGATGCTGCGCGTCCAGCGCGAGCGGCTCGAAGAGGATCTCGGCGATGCTCCCGGCGAATATCTGGCGCGTTACGGGCTGACGGCCGAGCGGCTGAAACGCGCGGCTCCGGATGCGGTGGTGATGCACCCCGGTCCGATGAATCGCGGCGTGGAGATCGACGATGCCGTGGCCGACGACCCGGAACGGTCGCTGATCCCGCTTCAGGTCGAAACGGGAGTCGCGGTCCGGATGGCCTGCTTGCGGCTACTAATCGGCTGAACCTACCGGCCGGAAGGCCCGACTAGCGCGAGGCGAGGCGGACCGGAACGTCGCCGGCGACCGTGCGCACGAAGCAGCTTGCGCCGGCGCGGTGCAGCGACACGCACAGGTCTTTCGCTTGGTCGGCGTTGGCGAAACCGTGGACCGCCAAGCGGTAAACCAGCCCCTTCGGACTGTTGAACCGCGCGCTCATCGGCGAGTAAGCGCGAAGCATTGCGTAACGGCGGGCGGCCGTGTTCCAAGCGTCGGCGACACGCTGTGGCGAGCCGTAAGCGCCAAGCTGCACGACCGACGTCGAATTGCCACTTGCCCGCTGCAATGACGCGCGACGAACCGGCGGGCGCTGGGCTTGCTTCTTGGCCTGGGCGCTATGCGCAAACGCAGCCATCGCCGCATAAGCGGATGGCGCATCGGGCGCAGCCGCAGCGGCCGCTGCAATGATTACGGCAGCCGGCTGCGGCTCCGGCGCCGCAGTGGGCTTCGGAGCTCGCGCGACGGGCGCCGGTGCCGGTGGCGGCGCGGGCGCTGCGGTAACTTGCGCGAATTGCGGCGCAGGAGCCTGCTCCGCAACGGGCTGCCGCTGCGGCGCAACTTCGGCGAACGGCGGCGGAGCAATTTGTGGCTCGACCTGCGCGACTTGCGGCGCGACTTGCTCGACCTGCGGCGCAGGCTGGGCAACCGGTGCGGCTTCGGCGGTGCGAGCGTTCTCGGTACGCAGTGCCAGGCGAGTCGGCTGGCCAGGATCGCCGGCCACCGGCTTGAAGCCGGTCAGCGCCGCGACCTGTTCGGACGCGGTCGACGGCTTGGCCAACGTCATCCACTGCTGGATGCGGGCGTCGAGCAGATTGGCCGAAAGATCCTGGGCGGCGATGGTTCGGGCCGAATCCCAGTCGCCGAGCAGCGCGTAGGACAGCGCAAGGTTCTGGCGGACGCGGGCGTCGGCATCAACCTGGCGGGCTGCGGCCTCGAGCACGTTGATCGCTTCCTGCGGCTGGCCGGCCAGCGCCACCGCGAGGCCATAGTCGGCCGGGTCCAGCATGCTGCGCGCGGAAGCGAGGAATTGCAGGGCCTCGGCGTTCTTGCCCTGGCCGATCTCGACCAATGCGAGTCTCAGGATGACCTGGGGCTGGTTGTTGATGAGCGAAAGCGAGTCGCGATAGGCCGACTCGGCCGACGCGAAGCGACCCGAGGCGAGATAGGCATTGCCCAAAAGCCCGCGAAATCCGGCGTCGTTCGGGCTGTTTCCAACGGCCTGCTCGGCGAGCTTCACCGCGGTCGGAAAATCGTTGGCGTTGAGCGCCATCAGCGCCCGCGTCGCAATGCCGACGTTCGCCTTGTCGAAGTGACCCCCGAAATTGGTTGCGGTGCGCGTTCCGAACTGCGGGGCGGCGCAACCGGCGATGACCGAGGCCATGGCGATGGCCGTGAGCGCAGGACGGATGCGGTGCGACTGGGTCATTCGATTATCCCTTGTGGTTGGCTTTGGCGGCCATCGCGTCGAGCTCCGGCATGGAGTCGAGCAGCGCGTCGAGCGCGTCGGTCACCAGCAACTGCGCCGAGCGGCCGCCGACGGCGCAGGCCAGGCGGAGTCTGAGGTGGCGAGCCGGATCGAGGCGGAGCGTGAACGCCGCCTTGCCCTTGCTTCCCGGAGCGGCGCGCGGGCTTGGCGCGCGATGGCTCAGCGCACGGCGTGGCGCCGGAGCGTAAGCCGATTCGGCAGCCGGAGCAGCACGAACGTCAAGGGCCGGCGACTCGACGACCACTGAAGGCATTTCGGTTTCGGTCTCGGGCCCGGGCTCATAAAGCTCCGCGGTTTCGTCGAAGTCCTCGCCTTCCTCGGTGAAATCCTCGTCCGATCCACCGAGCCGGCCGGCGATTTCCGCCTGCTGGCTGTGAACCGGCGACTGCACCGGAGTGAGCGCGGCGACCGGATTGCGCAGCGGCTGCTCTTCCAATTCCTCGCCGAAGGCATCGTGGGTCTCATCGCGCAGCGGGGCTGCGACCGCTTTAGGCGGCTCGAAACCCATGTCGTCCCAGCCGAGATCCTCGAGCGAGGCGCCGCCGCCGCCACCCTGGCCGAAGCCCTGGGGCCGCATCGCCGGACGAGCGGCACCCTTGCGGGCCAGCAGGCCCGAAGAGAGCGACGCGAAAACCTTGGGTTCGCCTTTCGCCTTGGGTTCGATCTTCACTGGTTGCCCCCGTTACTGGCCGGCCACGCGGCGGCCGAAGCCGCCGACCGGACGAGGTGAATTGGGCGCCGCGGCGCCGGGCGCTGCGAACACAGTGCGGCGGAAATTCTTTTCGAGACGGTCGGAGATGTAATCCCACAGCTCGACCACTTCGCGGGCCGAGCGGCCGCTGGGATCGACTTCCATCACGGTACGCCCGTCGATCATCGACGCGGCGAAGTCGGTGCGGTGATGGACGGTGACCGGGGCGACGGTGCCGTGCTGCGACAGCGCGACCGCGGCTTCATAAGTGATTTTCGCCTTGGGCGTCGCGCCGTTGACGACGAACAGCAAGGGCTTGCCGGCGCGGTCGCACAAATCGACGGTAGCGCCGACGGCGCGAAGGTCGTGCGGGCTCGGGCGGGTCGGGATGACGATCAGCTCGGCGACCGCGATGACGCTCTGGATGGCCATGGTGATTGCCGGAGGAGTGTCGATCACGGCGAGGCGGAAACCCTGTTGGCGAAGGACCTCGAGGTCGGAGGCGAGGCGGGCGACCGTGGTCTGCGCGAACGCCGGCATGTCCGCCTGGCGTTCGTTCCACCAGTCGGCGAGGCTTCCCTGCGGATCGATGTCGATAAGGACGACCGGGCCTGCGCCCGCCATCTGCGCCTGCACCGCCAGATGTCCGGACAGAGTCGTCTTGCCCGACCCGCCCTTCTGCGATGCCATTGCCAGAACGCGCATTCTTTTCCCCCGCCCGATGATCTGCGTTGAGTAGCGGGAGTGACACTCAAGGCTCTAAAATCTGGTTAACAGTTGCATGATCGTATTGCGGGACGGCGAACCGCGGCTAGGATGCAGTACGAAGAGGATCGGGAGCCGGTTATGCTGTGGCGGTGTGCGTTGGCGGCGGTGTTGGCGACTGCGATTTGCGCCGGTGCCGCGCAAGCCCAGTCGGTCAAATCGGGCATCGAGGCATGGCAGCGCGCCGATTATTCCGCCGCAGTGGGGATCTGGCGCCCTCTGGCCGAGGCCGGGGATGCCGACGCCGCCTTCAACCTCGGCCAGGCTTACCGATTGGGCCGCGGCGTCCCCTTGAACCTCGCTTCCGCCCAGGAATGGTTCGAGCAAGCCGCCCGCAAAGGCCATATTGACGCGCAAACCACCCTGGGCTTGCTGCTGTTTGACACCGGCAACCGCATCGGCGGGCTGCGCTGGCTGAAATTGGCTGCCGAGCGGGGCGAGCCGCGGGCGCTGCTGATTTACGGCACGGCCTTGTTCAACGGCGATAGCGTCGTACGCGATCCGGTGCTCGCCTACGCTTACGTCAGCCGCGCTGCGGCGCAGGGCCTTGCTCCGGCCAAGACGACGCTCGCCGAAATGGACCAGATCCTGCCGCTCGACCAGCGCCAGAAGGGCGTCGCCCTCGCGCTGTCCAAGGCCGCGCCGCCCGAAGCCGAGCGGACCGCCCCAACGAAATCGAAGGCCAAGGTTTCCGCTGCCGCGAAGCCTCCTGCCAAGGCCGCCGCCAGCACGCCGGCAAAGGAAGCGGCTGCGCCGGCTAAACCGCCGGCGAAAGCGGCAGCCGCCCCGGCAGCGGCGGGCGGATGGCGGGTCCAGCTCGGCGCTTTTGCCAAGCGCGCCTCGGCCGAAGACCTGTTCAAGCGGCTTGCGGGCAGCGGAGCACTGGCCGGGCGACAGCCGTTCTTTGTCGCCGCGGGCGCAGTAACGCGGCTGCAGGCGGGGCCATTCGAAAGCCGCGCCGCGGCGGCGGCCACCTGCGCGGCGTTGTCGGCGAAGGGCCAACCCTGCTTCGCGGTTGCCGCGAAGTAAGGATCAGCCGACTACCCATTCGCGCCGGGGGATGCCCTGCGCCCACAGCAACGCATCGAGGCCATGGTGGTCGAGCCGGGCATCGGCGACGGCGGCCAGCGCGGGCTTGGCGCGGTAGGCGACGCCCAGCCCCGCTTCCTCGATCATCAGCCGATCGTTGGCGCCGTCGCCGACCGCCAGCACGTCCGCGACCGCGAGAGCGAGTGCGTCGCGGGTTTCGATCAACGCCGCGCGCTTGGCCGCCGCATCGACCACCGGGCTTTCCACTTTGCCGGTCAGCAGCTGGTCCGCGACTCCCAACCGGTTGGCGCGGACCCGGTCGAAGCCGACGTCGCGCGCCACCGGCTCGGCAAAGGACAGGAAACCGCCCGAGACCAGCAGGCAGCTCGCGCCGAGGCCGCGCATGGTCCGGACCAGCGTCAGCGCGCCCGGGTTCGGCCGCACGCGTTCGGTCAGGCAGCGGGCGATCGCGCCTTCGTCCAGCCCGGCGAGCAGGGCGACGCGTTCGCGCAACGCGGCTTCGAAATCGAGCTCGCCCTGCATCGCGCGCTCGGTGATCGCGGCGATCTCCGCCTTGAGCCCGGCGTAATCCGCCAGCTCGTCGATGCACTCCTGACCGATGATCGTCGAATCCATGTCGGCGACCAGCAGACGCTTTCGGCGGGGGCTGTCCGGCTGGACGATCACATCGACCTCGGGAAGCTCTTCCAACGCCCAGCGCGCAGCCCGCAAGTCGGTGGAGAAACGAAGATCGGCGGCATCGCCCTCGTCGATCCAGCCGGCAAAGTCGGCGCCGGGATCGATCTCGCGCAGCAGCCCGAGCGCGCGCTCCAGCAGCCTGTCATCGAGCCGTCCGGCTGCTATCAGCGTCGCAATGCCCACACATCCTCCAGTCGCCCTCATTGCCGGTCCGACGGCGAGCGGCAAGTCGGCGCTGGCGCTGGCATTGGCCGAAGCTGCCGGCGGCGTGATCGTCAACGCCGACAGCGCGCAGCTCTATCGCGATTTGAAGGTGCTTAGCGCGGCCCCGACCCCCGGGGAACTGAGCCGCGCCGAGCACCGGCTGTACGGCGTGCTCGATGGAGCATCGGCATGCTCCGCGGCGGACTGGGCAGCGATGGCGCGCCGCGCAATCGAAGAGGTCCATGCGCATGGCAAGACGCCCATCCTGGTCGGCGGGACCGGCCTCTATTTACGAAGCCTTATCAACGGTATAGCCCCCATCCCGCCAATCGACGCGGCGGTTCGGCGCGAAGTGCGGGCGGCTGACGTGGTGGCCAATCGCGCCCGCCTGCTTGAGCTGGACCCCGAGGCGGCGGCGCGGCTCAATCGGGCCGACACGTTGCGGATCGCGCGCGCGCTCGAGGTCGTGCTTTCGACCGGGAAGACACTCGGCGAATGGCAGGGTCGTCGCGAGGGCGGCATCGGCGATGCAATCACGCTGCGCCCGTTGATCCTGCTGCCGCCGCGCGACTGGCTCTACGCGCGCTGCGACGAGCGGTTCGCGCGGATGATGGAGGGCGGCGCCATTGCAGAGGTCGAAGCGCTCCTCGAGCGCAACCTCGATCCCAAGCTGCCGGTGATGCGGGCGATCGGCGTGCGCGAGATCGCCGCCTATTTGTCGGGGGAAATCGACCGCGAGCAGGCGGTCGCACGCGGCCAGCAGGCGACCCGCAACTACGCCAAGCGCCAATACACCTGGTTCGCGCACCAGCCGCCGCCCGAATGGCAGCGTTGGACCGAGCCAGCCAGTGAGGCAGCGCTGGAACTGCTCGCACCGACCGCCTAATCCAGCGCGATGGATATCCTGCGCGACGCCGACATCGACTCCTCCCCGCTCGGCGGCAAGCGCGTGGCGATCCTTGGCTTCGGCAACCAGGGACGCGCGCAGGCGCTCAATTTGCATGACAGCGGCGTCGATGTGGTGGTCGGCCTGCGCGGCGGATCGTCGAGCGCGACCGAGGCGCAAGGTCACGGGCTCGAGGTCGCGCTGGTCGAGGAGGCGGTGGCTTCGGCCGATATCGCAATGATGCTGGCGCCGGACGAGATCCTCGGCAGCCTCTACCGCGAGATCGAGCCGCATATCCGCCACGGTGCGGCGCTGGGCTTCAGCCATGGGCTCGCCATCCACTTCCGTCTGATCGCCCCGCGCGACGACCTCGACGTGTTCATGGTCGCGCCCAAGGGCCCGGGAACCGCGCTGCGCTCGCTCTATGTGGACGGCCAGGGGATGATCGCGCTGTGGGCGGTCGCCGAAGACCGCAGCGGCACCGCGCGCGAACTTGCCCTCGCGTACGGGCGCGCGATCGGGTGCGGGCGCGCCGGATTGATTGCGTCGAGCTTCGCCGAGGAATGCGAAGCCGACCTGTTCAACGAGGCCGCGGTGGTGTGGGGCGCGGTGCCCGAGATCCTGATCGCGGGGTTCGACACTTTGGTCGCCGGCGGCGTTTCAGCCGAGGTCGCGTTCCTGGAATGCGTCGGCGAATTGAAGCTGATCGCGGAGTTGATCGAGGAGCGCGGGATCGCCGGGATGCGCGAGGCGATCTCGAACACCGCCGAGCTCGGCGCGACGCTCGGCGGGCCCAGGATCGTCGACGACAGGGTTCGTCAGCGGATGGCCGATGTGCTGGCCGAAATCCGCGCCGGGCAGTTCGCCAGGGAGCTGACTCGCGAGGAAGCGGACGGCTATCCGCGGCTTGAGGCTGCGCGAGCGAAGTCCCGCTCCCTGCCGGTCGAGCACGCGTTCAATTCGCTACGGCCTAAGCCCTAGCCGACGGTCTCCTCGACCGTGACCGGGCGATCGCCTACCGAGGCGCGTTCGAGGTACGCGCGTTGCAGCTGGCGATGGGCTTGCGCGGCGTGGGGTTCGGTCGCGGCCAGCGCCAGCTCAAGCTCCTCGGCGGCGCGCCGCGCGTAATAAACGCGGTCTCTGTGGTCCATCGCCCGGTTCCTCGCTCTCGCCCGGTTATATAGCACAGACCGGCCCGAAAGTCGCCCGTTCAGGCTCGGCACGCCGTCAAAATGGAGCAGGTTGCCGGATGCCGTTCCGGACGTCGATATTCACGGCAGGTGGACCGAGGTGCGGAACAGCGCGAGGCCGAAGAACAGCGAGATCAAGCTGATCCCGACCGAGCCGGCGATGTAGCCGGCCGCCAGCCAATACTGGTGCCGCTCGAGCAGCAGCGCCGCATCCAGCGAGAAGGCCGAGAAGGTGGTGAAGCCGCCGAGCAGGCCGGTCGTCATGAACAGCCGCGTGTGCTGGCTGTAGCCGGTGCGGAAGGCAAAATAGCCGGCGAACAGCCCGATCAGGAACGAGCCGAGGACGTTGACGATGGCGGTCCCGTACGGGAAGCCGAAGCCGAATTGGCGGGCGGCGGCGAGGTTGACCCCGTGGCGCAGCGCGCCGCCGATCCCCGCCCCGAAAAAGACGATCAGATAACCCATAAGACTCCTACCGCTGCACGAGTGCGTCCGCAGGAGCCATCAGCCGTTCGGCGGTTATCGGGAGACCCCATTCCGTTGGCCCGTTGCCCTAGCAGCGAACCGGCGGGTGGCAAAGATCACTTGCGCCCGAACAATTTGCGCTGATGTCCACTTTGGGTGGAAAGCGGACGTTGGCGGCATTAGGCTTCGAGCATGGAGGCTTCATGGATATCAAGCGATTAGAGCCCGGCAAAGACGCGGTAGGAACGGACCGCATCTTCCTGGTCCGCCTCAGGGACGGCGGTGTAGCATGGAAAGCTGCAATTGAGGTTGCCAGCAAGATGATGTTTGGCGGCGACAACTCTGTTTGCGCCACAGTCCAAGAGGCTGAGGCGGAAGCGCTCGAATGGGTCAAGCAACGGGGGGCCAAGGAAATCACGATCGTGACCAACCGTGCCTAAAGGTCCGCGCGGGGAGAAACGACCAGCCAATCCGATGGTTTCGCGTTCAGCGGGCAATCGTCACACGCCACGCCAATGTCCGCAATGGGTGGAAAGCGGACGCTAGGGAGCAAGGAACAAAGCAGCGGCTACCAACATCAAGACAATGCCTATCAGGCGCGCTCCGCCTATCGAAATGCTGTTGAAGACACCCCCGAAAAGCGAGCCGTTCCCGCGAAGCGTTCCACGCCTCGTATCTCGACTGATTTGGGGTGCAGCTAACAGGAAGAACAGGCCACAGATTGCAACGGTGATTGGTAGTATCAAACCCATCCCGTGCTTGTAGCGCGGCACCAAGTGTCCGCAATGGGTCGAAAGCGGACGGCGGCTTTGGGTGGAAAGTGGATGCAATGGGTGGAAAGCGGACTTTTCGCTGGTAGTATCCTCCGGTGAAATGGCCTTTCCGAAATAACGATGGGCGACCAGAGTGGGACCATGTCCGAGCGGAGAAGCTGCTGGGCTCAACCGTTCTTGTGGGTCTGACCTACGAGGAGCCTGCCGGGGACAGACAGGAACAGTTCTACGGGACTGTGATGAGCGTAGACCCGGAGGAGGGCATTATCTTAAGGTTAGAGGGAAGCCGCTCGGGCGAGTTTTACACCCTCCCACCTGCTTCACAGGCCTTCCTTCGTGCGCGACCTGGAGAATATCGGTTGCGCCAGACGGGTGAAGTCGTCGTCGATCCTGACTACACAACCACTTGGATATCTACGCGGCCTCACCACTGAATGTCCGCAATGGGTGGAAAGCGGACATAGACCAAGCCGCGCTAAACGAAGAGAGTGGCTATCGAAAACAGCGAGAACACAATGACAAGCGGACCGGCGACTTCTGTAACCATCTGCTCTCCGCGCCACCGGAAATAGGCAAACGCACTCAATGCTGCCCAGACCCCGAAATAGAGCGCGGATTGAGGCGACGGGGACATGAGATTCAGGTCGGTTGTGAATGGCAATAAGCTGAGCAACAGAAATCCATTGATAGCCGCGAACTTCGCAGCGATTTGCTTGCCTGTCAGTGCGGCCATTACACGGTGATAGCCGAATGTAGAATGTCCGCAATGGGTCGAAGCCGGCCGCGGCAGGATTGGGTGGAAAGCGGACGCCACCGATCTTCTTGTCCTAACTGCTCGATCTCACATTTTTGAACTTGGCGCACACCATCTCATGCCGCGCTGTGCAGAAGTCGGGTAATCGCCCGCTCCGCCAATACGCTAGCAGACCCGTCCGCTCAGCAAGCGCAACGAATCTTGGATCGCGCCGTAACGGCTCGGCCGCCCGACCCATCAGATATTGGTAGGGTGGGCCCTCCCACTGGCGGAGCCACAGCTCCTGCTCTTCCGCGGGCGTTCGGCCGACGAGGCGCGGATATAGCTGGTCAGCGATCCGATACGCGCCGTTAAGGTCGCCCAGCCGCGCCAGGCCAAGCATGCACAGCACGATACGGACCGATGGATCCGGCGTTTCCCGGCATTCGCGCTCGACGATCTGTCGGTCGCTAGTGCGAAGCGCGGTAAGCAGTGTCGGGGTTTCAAACCCCGAGAGAAACCTTCGGCCATCGGGCCCGGACTCGAACGCCGCGAGTCGCCCGACATCGCCCCATTCAAGCATGCCGCCGAGACGCGACCAGAAGAACCAACCGTAGTTCGGCCACCACTTCCGCGCTTGTGCGTAGATGCGTTCGGCCTCGCCTGGATGGCCGGTCGCCTCCAACGAACGCAAAAGGCGAGCAATATCCTTTGGCAGGTAGCGCTCCCGAGCGACTCCGACGCGCGCGAACTGGAGCGCTTCATCACTGCGCCCAACGGCGGCAAGTTGCTCGCTCAGATTCACGGCCAGAAGCGGTGAGTCCGGGTCTGCGCGTAGCCCCCCACGCAGATGGTCTTCGCATTCCTTCATCCGGACTGGGCTGTTGAGCAGGCACCAGGGGATGGCCGTCATTCCGAACTCGGGGGCAAGAGCGTGTGCCAGATCGGCCGCCCGACGCCCGGCTTTCAGGGCTACGGCGCGCTGTTCGAGCGGGATATCACCGAGCACCTGTCCGGTGCTCATCGCCAGCAGTAGCTGCGCGAGTGGCGAGTTGGGCTCACGCCGTGCAATCCGCACGGCCACCGGATAGGCCAGCAACGGCTCCTCGCCGGTGGCGAGAAGTGTCATTTGCCGCATCAGTTCTGAGGTCACGGCGGGATCGACTGGTCGTCGATTTACTCCGTTGAGCGCGTTGGTGAACGACACCGCTGTCGCAACCTGCGCGCCAACCTGGGTCGGCAGCGCCCCGGCCTGGGCGGCCGGCGCATCAAACTGGAGAGTCAACAAGGTCAACGGCTGCTTGCCTTGCTCGACCGAGACCGTCGCCTGCACGGCGCCGGCGGCGCGGATCACGTTCCCCCTAATCGCGAAGTCCTGACCGAGATTGTTCACTGCGGTTGTGGTGCGGACGGCGAACCCCTGGTCAGATAGCGCGCCCGCGAGCGCCTGCCGCGCCGCAGCGGCGACCTCCGCTGCCGGCGATTGACTGCCATCGGCAGTAAATGGCAGCAGTTGGATTGTCGGAGTCACGCCCGTCTGATCGCTGGCGCGCCCCACAAACATGAGCCCGGCGACGACCGACGCCGCCGCCACGCCTACCGCGAGCGCAACCGGCCAGCGGGCGTTGCTACGTTTCTTGGTCTCGTTGCCCGTCACCAGCCGATAACCTGCCCGCGGCACCGTTTCGATGCGGAAACCGCCCGCTTCAACCGCAAACCGCCGCAGCAGCGAAATGCAGCGGTTGATGACGTCCTCGCCAACGATCCTGCCGTCCCAGCACCGGTCGATTAGCTCCTGTCGGGTCACGACTTTCCCAACCCGGTCGTTTAGCGCGACCAGCACCTTTAGCGTTTGCGGCTGCATCCGCTGCGCCGCGCCGGCTATCGTGATTTCGTGTGCCGAGGGGTCAACCCAGACGGGACCCAGCGCAAAGGACGGCTCGGCCGCCAGCTCGATGCGCTGCGCCTCCAGCGATACTGCCTGGTCCATCGCGACCCCTAGAGCGAACTCGCCGCAGTCTAGCAGAAATCAGGAAATAATCAGCTTCGCGCCATTGAAGCCGACCACGTCCCGCAGTTCCTCCACCAGCGCGGCCGAGAACGTTCGCGAACACGCGAGGCCTGGTGCCGCATAGCTTTGGCGCAGCCGCCGGCAGGCGAGTGGGCGTAGTAATAGGGGATTGGAACATGATTCGTTTTATCAAGTCGTTGGTGACAGTCAGTACACTTATCGCTTCCACGATAGCCGTTGCGCCGGCGTTCGCCACGCCGGGCTCGGGGTTCGCTCCATCCGGCGTCGTGAACGGGCATTTCGGATCGCTCAGCGTCAACACCGCAGGCGACAAGACTGGTAAATGGGGCCTGATCCTCAAGACGTTGGACGACACGGATGTCGGTGCCGATCGCCTGACGGTTCAGCCTCAAGGCTACAGTGGCTGGCATTCCCACCCGGCTCCGGTTTTCGTGACCGTGACCCAAGGTACCGTCGAGTGGTTCGATAGCAGCCTTTGCACTGCCCACGCCTACACCGTCGGGCAATCGTACATCGAACCCGCCGGGCGCGCCCACAACGTCCGGAACCCCGCGGCAGTGGGCGGAGTGGTGGCGGAGTTTATCGCAGTAACGATCAAGCCAGCAGGATTTGTCGGTCCGGCATTCAGGATCGATGAAACGCTGCCGAATAATTGCTCTTTCTAGACACGAGCACGAACCGGGGCAGCCTCAATTCGCATCCCAATACCCAATTCAGTGGTCCCGGTAGCAGCTTAGCTACTTAATCAGGAGGAATGTCGTGAGAAAATATCTTGCGGTGGCACTCGCCGTATCTGCATTTTGTGCACCGGTCATCACGCCATCAACAGCCAACGCCAAACCACCACCTCCGTCGAGCCAGGCGAACCCGGCCGTTGCGGGTTGCGAAACGAACGTCCTGCCATACGTACCGCAAGCAAATCTCGGTGAATGCGTGGCCTACTCAATTATTCCGAACCATGCCTTGTCCACTCATGATTGCGACGCGTTTCTGGAGATCGATCCCGCAGGCTTTTACGCAGTCTTCGATAGCTATAGCGACTGCGTGCGGGAGCTTCGGAACACCTACTAAATGCTTAGTGGGAGGGTCGCGCCTGAGACCCTCCCATTGTGGGCTCCTGCTCGCCCAGTACCGCAGGGTTAAACAGCAAAAGGGCCGAAAGCGGACCTAAGCCGCTAGAGTCCGGAATGGGTCGAAAGCGGACATTCGTTAATCACGGTTACCTCAGCCCTTCACCCCCGAGATGGATTCGCCGAGCCCGTCATTGTCTTCTGAACAGTTTGTCGATCCCGCCGTGGTCGAGTTGGAACCAGGTCGGCAGGTGGTTGCCTTGGCGTTAGTGTCCGCTCGCCTTCAGGCAATGACCCTGACGCCTTCCTCGGCCCATTCCTTGTCGACATCGACCTCGAGCTGAGCCCAGCCGTCGCGGGTTTCGCAGGCAACGGTCTCGAGCCTGCTGCCGGTGATCGGCGCGACCCGCAGGCAATATCTGGCGTCCGCGGGCGCCGCCGGGGCGCCGCCCCACGGGGTGGGTTGAGGCTGTGCCGCCGCCAGCGGCGACGCGGCGACGATCATGCCCAAAGCGACGACGAATTGTTTGCAGGCCATGTCGTTTCTCCTTGAACGGCGACGCTGGCTTGAAGGGCTATTTCGGCACGCCACTCCAGCTGCGCGAAGAATAGCGTGTGTTGCGATAAGACGCGAGGCCGTTTCGACGGCTGGCGCATCGCCTGGGACAGTCGGTCGCGAACTTTGGAGCGGCTTAAACGGCGGTTCCCACCAGCTTGCCGATGCCCGCCGTGATCGCCATCGCCAGCGCACCCCAGAACGCGACGCGCAGCGTAGCCTTGCCCACCGGTGCGCCTCCTGCTTTCGCCCCGATCGCTCCCAGCATCGCCAGGAACACCAGCGACGCGGCCGGCACGCTGACGATCATCGTGGGCCCAAATGGCGAAAGCCATGCCGCCAGCAGCGGCAGCGCCGCCCCGGCCGTAAAGGTCGCCGCGGACGTCAACGCGGCCTGGATCGGGCGCGCCGTCGTCATGTGGGTTATGCCGAGCTCGTCGCGGGCGTGGGCATCGAGCGCGCCTTTGGCCGTGAATTGCGCCGCAACCTCGTCGGCGGTGGCCTTGTCGAGACCGCGCCGTTGATAAATCGACGACAGCTCGCGCTGTTCGAATTCGGGGGAAGTGGCGAGCTCATTGCGCTCACGCGCCAGGTCCGCGGCCTCCGTGTCGGCCTGCGAACTGACCGAAACATATTCGCCCGCGGCCATCGACATCGCGCCCGCCACAAGACCCGCCACGCCCGCCAGCAGAACCTCGCCGCGGCCCGCGGCGGCAGCAGCCACGCCGACGATCAGGCTGGCGGTCGAAACGATCCCGTCATTGGCGCCCAGCACGGCGGCGCGGAGCCAGCCAATGCGCGCGACCAGATGCCGTTCGGGAGGGGCATCCAGCGGAAATTTCACCATGATCGGCCGTTTGGACAGCAAGTCCATGCCAATGTCCACAAGGGTCGATGGCGGGCATTCGTTCGAACCGCACCTTAAATCACCCGACGGCGTTAAATACTCAAGCCGAGACTGCTCCCCGTTCGCGGGGGAGCGTGTTCGTCGCCTGGCGTATCGCCATGGCCCGGCGATGCTCGATTGATGAAAAAGGGAGTCCCACATGGAAAAGAAGCAGCCGATGACGATGTCGATGAGCTGGGGCCGATTTGCGGCAATGATCGCGACGTCGACCTTCGTCATGTTCTTCCTGATGTACCAGGCGATCTATTCGATCGACCATGCGCTGTTCAGCCAGACGCGGATGTGGTCGTCGGTCGTGATGGGCGCGGTCATGGCGCTGATCATGCTCGGCTTCATGTGGTCGATGTATCGGGGAACCACGACCAAATTAGCGGTGGTCGCGGCGACACTGTTCGTCGGTATCGCGGCGTCCTGGTTGGTCCGCAGCCAGCAAACGGTCGACGACGAATCCTATCTCAAGGCCATGATCCCGCACCATTCGATTGCCATCCTGACCAGCAGCCGCGCCCAGATCCACGACCCCCGAGTGCGCAAGCTGGCCGACGGGATCATCGAAGCGCAGGTCAAGGAAATCGCCGAGATGAAGATGCTGATCCACGACCTCGACCGCGCCGGCGCGCCCAACGGCCCTAAGCTTCCTGCTCGTCCGGCGACCATGACGCCGGCGATGTCCGCGGAGGCCGAGAAAGCCGTTCAATAGGGCTGGCGGATTATTTACGCCCGAACAGTTTCTCGATCTCGCCGTGGCCGAGTTTGACCCAGGTCGGGCGGCCGTGGTTGCACTGGCCCGAACGCGGCGTCACTTCCATCTCGCGCAGCAGCGCGTTCATCTCGGCCACCGACAGGATGCGGCCGGCGCGGACCGAGCCGTGGCAGGCGATGGTCGCGGCAACGAGGTCGAGCTTGTCGCGCAGGCTGAGCGCCTGGCCAAGCTCGGCCAGTTCGGCGGCGAGATCGGTCAGCAGGCCGCGGACATCGGTTGTACCGAGTGGCGCCGGGGTGGCGCGGACCAGCATCGCCGCCGGGCCGAAGCGTTCGACTTCGAGGCCGAGGGCGGCGAGGTCGGCTGCCGCAGCTTCCAGACGATCGCAGTCGGGCTCGTCGAGCTCGACCACTTCGGGAATGAGCAGCGCCTGGGGGGTCACCGCGCCCTCCCCGCCACCCTCGTTTCTGGCCCGGCGCATGCGTTCGAGCACCAGGCGCTCGTGGGCGGCGTGCTGGTCGACGATCACCAGCCCGTCCTCGGCCTCGGCGACGATGTAGGTTGCAGCGACCTGGCCGCGGGCGACGCCGAGCGGGAAGCTGGGCACGGGTGCGGTGGCCGCTTCGGCGCGGGCGGCGGGGACGGATTCGAACAGCCTGATGTCTTCCGCAGTGCCTGCAAAAGCGGGCGCCCAGCCATGGACCTCACCCGCCGGGAAGAAGGCCGGATGGGGTTGCGTTTCGCTGGTCGTCCACATCACCGGGGCGGCGGCCTGGTCGTGGGCGGCGCTGCGGTGGCCGGCTTCGTCGAGCGCGTGGCGCAGGCCGCCGACGATCAGCCCACGCAACGCCGACGGATCGCGGAAGCGGACCTCGGTCTTGGCCGGGTGGACGTTGACGTCGACATCCTCGAGCGGGACGTGGAGGAACAGCGCCGCGACCGGATGGCGGTCGCGGGCGATGAGGTCGCGATAGGCGGCCCTGAGCGCGCCGACCAGCAGCCGGTCCTTCACCGGCCGCGAATTGACGAACAGGAATTGCTGGTCGGCCATGCCGCGGTTGAACGTCGGCAGGCTGATCACGCCGGTCAGGCCGAGCCCGTCGCGGATGCAGTCGATGCCAACGCCATGGCGGTCGAGCTCATGGCTAAGGATCTCGGCGACCCGCGCCGGGGCCGACGTTGGCTGGAGCGACAGGATCCGCCGGCCGTCGTGCTCCAGAGTGAACGCGACGTCGGAGCGGGCCATCGCCAATCGCTTCACGGTATCGAGGCAGGCGGCATATTCGGCGCGGGATGAGCGCAGGAACTTGCGGCGGGCGGGAACCCTGGCGAACAGGCCTTCGACCCGGACGCGGGTGCCGGGCGGCAGCGCCGCCGGCCCCTCGCCGATCCGCGCGCCATGGTCGATTTCAATCCGCCAGCCGCCTCCTGGTTCATTGGCGCCGCCGCGAGTCCGGCTTTCGAGGGTCAGGCGCGACACGCTGGCGATCGACGGCAGCGCCTCGCCGCGGAAGCCGAAGCTCACCACCCGGTCGATTGCGCCGTCGGGCAGCTTCGAGGTCGCGTGCCGTTCGAGCGCGAGGGCCATGTCGGCCGGCGGCATGCCGCTGCCGTCGTCGATCACTTCAATCAGGTCGATGCCGCCGCCGGCGAGTCGGATGGCAATCGTCCCCGCCCCGGCATCCAGTCCGTTTTCGATCAGTTCCTTCAATGCACTCGCCGGGCGCTCGACCACTTCGCCCGCGGCGATGCGATCGATCAGTTCGGACGGCAGCCGCGTTATTGACATGT
>JBDTMX010000057.1:0-3901 GCA_039934055.1 Sphingomicrobium sp.
CGCGTTACCTGATCCTCGGGCAGGGGCTTTATCCGCGGCTGCTGGCCGAGATGGATGACGCGCCGCCGCTGCTGATGGCCAAGGGCCAGCTCGGCCTGCTCGAGCGCGCGGCGGTGGCGATTGTCGGCGCGCGCAACGCATCGGCGGCGGCGTGCCGCTTTGCCCGTGGGCTGGCGCACGGTCTTGGGCAGCAAGGAACGGTAATTGTTTCCGGACTCGCCCGGGGCATCGACAGCGCCGCCCACGACGGCGCGCTCGAAACCGGCACAATCGGCATCGTCGCCGGCGGTATCGACATTGTCTATCCGCCCGAGAACGAGGAGCGGCAAAACGCGATCGCCGAGCGCGGCCTGGTGCTGGCCGAAATGCCGCCCCGGACCGAGCCGCGGGCGCGCCACTTCCCGTACCGCAACCGGATCATCGCCGGCATCAGCCTTGGCACGGTGGTGGTCGAGGCCGCGCCGCGCTCGGGCTCACTGATCACCGCCCGCCTGTCGGCCGAAGCTGGGCGCGAGGTAATGGCAGTCCCCGGCTCGCCGCTCGACCCCCGGGCGCAGGGCTGCAACCAGTTGATCCGCGACGGCGCGACGTTGGTCCAGTCCGCCGCCGATGTGATGGAGGCGATCCGGCCGTTCGAGGGCAAAGTCGAGTCTGCGCCGTTACCCTATGAGGCCCTGCCGCCGCAGGATTACGAATCCGCCCTGGGCAGCGTCGAGAAATTGCTCGGGCCGAGCCCGGTCCCGGTCGACGAAATCATCCGCTTGTCGGGCGTGCCCAGTGGGGCGGTGCAGATGGCGCTGCTTGAGCTCGACCTCGCCGGTCGCCTCGACTGCCACGCCGGCGGCAAGGTCAGTCTGCGTTGAGCCAGGCCTCGCGGTCGAGCTCGAAGTAGATGCTGTCGCATGGGCCGATGTGAGTGTTCCAAGTATTCGTGCCGCGCCCGGTCTCGACGAAACCGTGGTTGGTGAGCAGTCTCAACCCAGAGGTATTACGTGGGTCGGTGTCGGCGGTGAGGAAGCCGACCGCGCGGCCCCGGAATGCATGGTCGAGGAAGGCTTCCATAGCCTCGGCGGCATAACCGTGGCCCCAATGGTCGGAGTGCAGGATGAAGCCGATCTCCGGCAGCCGCCACGCGCCCAATTTGCCGATGACTTCACCATCGAGGATGACGACATAGTCGTCGCTGTCGTCGGCCGGCGCGGAAATCATCGAATCCAGCCAGAGCTTGGTCTCCGCGAGGTCCGCGTGCGGTCCCGTCGACCAGTATCTCATCGCCCGCTCGTCGGAGAGCACGGCGTGCATCGCTGCTAGGTCTTCGGGGCGCGCGCGGCGCAGGATCAGGCGGTCGGTGCGAAGCTCCGTCCCGGCCGATTCTTCCCCGTTCATCATCCGCCCCTTGACGCGCTCCCGAGTAGATCACCACCCTATACGCGTATGCGTGAGGGATTTTGAATGAAGCTAGTAGTTGTCGAATCGCCGGCCAAGGCGAAGACCATCGAGAAGTATCTTGGGCCGGGCCACCGCGTGCTGGCCAGCTACGGCCATGTTCGCGACCTGCCGCCCAAGGACGGATCGGTCGATCCGGATGACGGCTTTGCTATGCTGTGGACGCCGTCGGCGGACCGCGCCAAGCAATTGAAGGCAATCACCGACGAGGCGAAAAAGGCCGACACGCTGATCCTGGCGACCGACCCCGACCGCGAAGGCGAGGCGATCAGCTGGCACGTCCAGGAAGTGCTTCGCGCCAAAAAGGCGCTTCCGGCTAAGGTCGAACGGGTGACGTTCAACGCCATCACCAAGTCGGCGGTGACGACCGCGATGGCTCATCCGCGCGCGCTCGATGAAGATTTGATCGATGCCTACCGCGCCCGCCGCGCGCTCGATTATCTAGTTGGATTTACCCTTTCGCCGATCCTGTGGCGCAAGTTGCCGGGCGCGAAATCGGCCGGGCGCGTACAGTCGGTCGCATTGAGGCTGATCGTCGATCGCGAGCGCGAGATCGAGCTGTTCAAATCGCAGGAATATTGGGCGATCAACGCGACCTTCGAAGCTGACGGCCAGCCGTTCACCGCCCGCCTCAACCAACTCGATGGCAAGAAGCTCGACCGGCTGTCGATCGGCAACCAGGGCGATGCCGACGCGGCCAAGGCGGTGGTCGAGGCCGGGCATTTCACCGTCTCGTCGGTCGAAACCAAGCCGTTCGGGCGCAACCCGCCGCCGCCATTCACCACCTCGACGCTGCAGCAGGAAGCGGCGCGCAAGCTTGGCTTCTCGGCCAGCCACACGATGCGCGTCGCCCAATCGCTCTACGAGGACGGGCTGATTACTTACATGCGCACAGACGGCGTCGACATGGCGCCCGAAGCGGTCAGCGATGCGCGCCGCGCGATCGCCAACCGTTATGACTCCGGCTACGTCCCCGACAAGCCGCGCCACTACACCACCAAGGTCAAGAATGCGCAGGAAGCGCACGAGGCGATCCGGCCGACCGACTTTGCCCAGGCCAATGCCGCCGGCGGCGACCATGCCCGGCTCTATGGCCT
The DNA here is from genome assembly GCA_039934055.1 of Sphingomicrobium sp. Taxonomy (GTDB): domain Bacteria; phylum Pseudomonadota; class Alphaproteobacteria; order Sphingomonadales; family Sphingomonadaceae; genus Sphingomicrobium. The sequence continues at coordinate 2,544 of JBDTMX010000057.1, forward strand.
GGTCTACAACCGCGCGCTGGCCAGCCAGATGGCGTCGGCGCGGCTCGAGCGCACGACCATCGATTTGACCGACGGCGCCGGCCGCGCAGTGTTGCGGGCGAGCGGGCAGGTCGTGCTCTTCCCCGGTTTCCTCGCGCTTTACGAAGAAGGCCGGGACGAGCAGCCGGATGATGAGGACGCGGCACGGATGCCGGCGCTGCGCGAGGGCGATGCTCCGGCGAAAACGGGGGTCGAGGCGACCCAGCATTTCACTCAGCCGCCGCCGCGCTACTCCGAAGCGAGCCTGGTCAAGCGGTTGGAAGAACTCGGCATCGGCCGGCCGTCGACCTACGCCGCGACGCTGCAAACCCTCAAGGACCGCGAATATGTGCGGGTCGAAAAGGCCCGCTTCGTTCCGGAGGAGAGCGGGCGACTGGTCACCGCGTTCCTTGAGCGATTCTTCGAGCGCTATGTGAGCTACGACTACACCGCCGAACTCGAAGAGGGCCTCGACGATGTCTCCGGCGGCCGCGCCGGCTGGCAGGATCTGCTCGCGGCATTCTGGCGCGACTTCAAGCCGCTGGCCGGCGAAGTGATGGAGCAGAAGCCGTCCGAGATCACCGCCGCGCTCGACGAATTCCTGGCGCCGTGGCTCTATCCGGAACGCGAGGACGGGTCCGACCCGCGGCTGTGCCCGGCGTGCGGTAATGGCCGCCTATCGCTGCGCGGCGGCAAGTTCGGCGCGTTCGTCGCTTGCTCCAACTATCCTGAATGCCGCTATACCCAGAAGTTTGGGCAGGCGGTGGCCGGCGAGGGCGCGAGCGAAGGTCCGGCCGAGCTCGGTAACGGCATCACGCTGCGCACCGGCCGCTTCGGTCCTTATGTCCAGCTGGGCGAGGACAAGGACGCCAAGCGCGCGTCGCTGCCCAAGGATGTGCCCTCCGACGGGCTGACACTCGAATGGGCGGAGAAACTGCTGTCGCTGCCGCGCGAGATTGGTCTGCATCCAGAGAGCGACAAGCCGATCACCGCGTCGATCGGCCGCTATGGCCCCTATCTCCTACACGACGGCAAATATGCCCGGCTGAGCACAACCGCTGAGGTGTTCGAGACCGGCATGAACGCCGCAGTCGCGAAGCTTGCCGACGCGGCGGCCGGCGCCGGCAAGCGCGGCGGTTCGCGCGAACCGATCGCGGTGCTTGGGCCGCACCCGGCAAGCGGCAAGGAGCTCAAACTGCTCGAGGGCCGCTACGGCCCATACGTCAGCGACGGCACGATCCACGCGACGCTGCCCAAAAGCACCGACCCCAAATCGGTGACGCTTGAGCAAGCGGTCGAATGGATCGACGCCAAGGAAGCAAAGGGCCCCGCGAAAAGGG
>JBDTMX010000058.1:0-2364 GCA_039934055.1 Sphingomicrobium sp.
ACCTTCCCAACGAGGAGTTCACATGACCAAGTACCTGCCCCTGATCGCGGCCACGGCGCTGCTCGCCGCATGCGGTAGCAATGGTTCCGGCTCTTCCGGCGAACAGATCAAGATTGTCGGCTCCTCGACCGTCTATCCGTTCACCAAGGCGGTCGCCGAACAGTTCCAGCGCGCCAATGCTGGAGTCAGTGCGATCGTCGAATCGACCGGCACCGGGGCGGGCATGAAGCTGTTTTGTGCGGGCGTCGGGGGACAATTCCCCGATATCGAGGATGCCTCGCGAGCAATGAAGAAAAGCGAGTTCGACGATTGCCAGAAGAACGGCGTCAAGCAGATCATCGAGATTCCGATCGGGATCGACGGACTGACAATTATCGAGGGCACAAGCTCGGCGCCGATGAACCTCACCCAAACTGACATCTACAAGGCGCTCGCCGCCAACCCATTCGGCAAGGGCCTCAACACCGCGCAGACCTGGAAAGACGTCAATCCGTCGCTTCCGGCGACCAAGATCCGGGTGCTCGGCCCGCCGCCTACTTCCGGCACCCGTGACAGCCTCGCCGACCTCTACCTCACAAAGGGCTGCGACACCGACCCGGCGATGAAGGCATTGGCCAAGAGCAACGAGGACGAGCACAAGAACGTCTGCACCAAGATCCGCGAAGACGGCGCCTACATCGAAGCCGGCGAGAACGATAATCTGCTTGTCCAGAAGGTCGCCGCCGATCCAGGCACGCTCGGGGTCCTCGGCTACTCCTACCTCCAGGAGAATGCGGACAAGGTCCGGCCGGTGCAGATTGCCGGCGTCGCGCCGACTGAGCAGACTATCAGCGATCTCTCCTATCCCGGCGCGCGCAAGCTCTACATCTACGTCAAGGGCGAGCATATGCAGGCCAAGCCGAGGATCAAGGACCTGGTTGCTGCCTACGCCAAGGCATGGGTCAAGGGCGGGCCGCTCGAGCGGATCGGCCTGGTTCCGTTCGGCGGGGCCGACGCGAGCGCCGCGGCAGCGCAGGCGACTGCACTGAAGCCACTCGACCCGTCGACACTGAAGTAAGCGAATGGCGGGGGGCGCAATGTCTCTGACTATTGCGCTCGCCGCCGTGCTCGCCATTGCGGCGCTGGCGGGATGGCTTGGCTTCTCGCGCGCCAGGAGGCTGCTCGGCACCGCCCGCCTGCACTCACTACCGGTCTATCACGGCGCCTATGCGGCGCTGTGGGCCGCCCTGCCCGCCCTGCTGTTCCTCGCCGCCTGGTCGCCGGTGCAATCCCACTTCGTCGACCAGACAGTCCTGGCCAGCCCGGAAGGGCGGGCACTGCCGGCATTCGACATGCAGCGCGAATCGATCATGTCCGAAGCGCGCGAGATCGCCAACGGCAAACGCGACACCGGGTTCAACCCGGAGTCCCCGGCGCTCGCGCCGCGGTTCGCCGAGGCCACAGGCCGGTTCGCGACGATCGGCGGCGGGATCACGATCCTGCTCGCTCTCGCTTCTGCCGCCTTTGCACTGCGCCGAACTTCGCCGCAATTCCGCGCCCGCACCGGGGTCGAGCGATGGCTGATGGCGCTCCTGATCGCGGCCTCGCTGATCGCCATCCTGACCACGCTCGGGATCCTCTTGTCGCTGATGTTCGAGAGCCTGCGCTTCTTCAAGCTGGTTCCGCCGACTGAATTCCTGTTCGGCATCCAGTGGAGCCCGCAGACGGCGTTGCGCGCCGACCAGGCCGGATCGTCGGGCGCATTCGGCTCGATCCCGTTGTTCTGGGGCACCATCTTCATCGGCGCGATCATCGCCATGATCGTCGCCATCCCGTTGGGGCTGATGAGCGCGATCTATTTGACGCAATATGCCCACCCGCGGGTTCGCTCGTGGATGAAGCCGATCCTCGAAATTCTCGCCGGGGTGCCGACCGTGGTTTACGGCTATTTCGCGGCGCTGACCGTCGCTCCCCACGTGCGTGACCTCGGCCTTGCGCTCGGCATCAGTTCTGCGAGCAGCGAAAGCGCGCTCGCCGCGGGACTGGTGATGGGCATCATGATCATCCCGTTCATCAGCTCGATGGCCGACGATTCGATCGCCGCGGTGCCGCAGGCGATGCGCGACGGGTCGCTGGCGATGGGCGCGACCAACTCCGAGACCATCCGCAAGGTTGTGCTGCCGGCCGCGCTTCCGGGCGTGGTCGGCGGAATCCTGCTCGCCGTCAGCCGCGCGATCGGCGAAACCATGATCGTGGTGATGGCCGCCGGCCTCGCCGCCAACATGACCGCCAACCCGTTCGCCAGCGTCACCACTGTTACCGCTCAGATAGTCCAGCTGCTGACCGGCGACCAGGAGTTCGACAGCGCCAAGACGCTCGCCGCGT
>JBDTMX010000059.1:0-5494 GCA_039934055.1 Sphingomicrobium sp.
TGGGAGCCGAGCGCGCTCAGCCCGCGGACCAGCCAGATGCTCGCCGACTGGTACAGCCCGAGCCACTTGGTCCACGGCTTCCTGTTCTATGCCGCATTATGGCTCATCGCGCGCCGCTGGCCCATCCAGCGTCGCTTCCTGGTCGCGCTGCTGGTCGAGGCAGCGTGGGAAGTGATCGAAAACACGCCGATGGTCATCGACCGCTACCGCGAGGCAACCACGGCGATCGGCTACACCGGCGACAGCGTGATCAATTCGCTGTCCGACATCGCGATGATGGCGCTGGGCTTCCTTGCCGCCCGCCGCCTGCCGCTGTGGGTCTCGGTGGTGCTGGTCCTCGTTCTCGAGCTGATCCCGTTGTTCGTCATCCGCGACAATCTGACCCTCAACGTGTGGATGCTGCTCGCCCCCAACGATGCGATTCGCGCCTGGCAGGGCGGCGGCTAGGGCACCATTGCGCGCGCAAAGCATTGATGCGCCAAAGGTCGTGGAGAGAATCTCGTGAAGCGTATTGCCATTGCCCTGAGCGCCCTCGGCCTGTCGGCCATCGCTTGTGCCCCCGCGCACGCCGGCGAGCTGTTTGGCGGGCTGTACGTCCACGACGTCAAGACTCCGCTCGACAAGAGCGGCCTCGAGGGCGGCGCCGACGTCATGCTGGGCTGGCGCGGCGGGCGGATCGGCGCCACTCCGCTGCAGCCCTATGCGTTCGCGGCCGTCAACACGGCGGGCGAGACCAATTACGGAGCGATCGGCATATCGGCCAAGTTCGGCCGCAAGCTGTATGTGCGGCCCGGACTGGGCATCGCCGTCCACACCGGCTCCGCGCAGAATTTCCAGCGGACCGACCGCATCGCCTTCGGCAGCCGCGTGCTGTTCGAGCCTGAGCTCGGCATCGGCGCGCCCTTGAACGACCGGCTAAGCATCGAGGCGAGCTGGGTCCATATGAGCCATGGCCAGCTGTTCGGCCGCCAGAATCCCGGCATCGACAACTTTGGCATGCGGCTTAACTTCAAGCTCTAGAGACAGCGGTTGAGCTGGCCCTGCGCGCCTTGCGTCAGGGTGAACGGGCCGAGGACGGTGCCGTCCTCGAGCCGCCCGCTCAACGTCATGTGGTCCTTCTCGACCGTGCCGGCATAAGTCGCGCGGTAGCTGGTGAAGATCTGGCCGACGCGGATCGGTCCGCCCTGGCCCGGGCGGTGCGTGCCGGTCGCGGTGAAGCGGCCGTCTTTTCCCGGGCTCAGCGCGCTGTCGATCGTCCCCGACGCGCAGTCGTATTCGATCGTCCCCAGTCCGCCTTCGAGCAACAGGCTGATACTCGGCCCGCCCCATTGCCCTTCGAGGTAGGGCGACGGCTGCGGCAGCATCGCGCACCCGGCGAGGCTGAACAAGAAGATCAGGGCAGAAATGGTGCGCATCACATCCTCCGCATTGTGTCGAGGTGCCGGCGCTCGACCGGCGCCGTGGATCGCGCCACTGCTCGCAGGGTCGGGCTTTCTCCGCGCGCCGCGAAATCGCTGTGCAGCTTCACCGCCGCGGCGTGCACCGCGAGCTGCTGGCGGCGGTAGGTCGCGTCGAAATCGCCGCTCGCCGACAGTTGGTCGAGCAGTGCCTGGTGCGCGGGGAGCAAGGTCGGCGTGGGCAGCAGGTTCAACCTCCGCCCGGCAAACGACAGCTGCGCCGAAGTGCCTCGGTGATCGGCGATCATGGCCCGCGCTAAATCCCTGTACCTGGGATTGCTCGCGCGCGACAGCGCCAGCTCGGCGGAGCGGAACTCGAACAGGTCGACCGACGACGCGGCCGCCATATAGTCGGCCGGGAACAGCGGCCGGATAACGACAGGCGGCCTCCCTCGCGGCGAAACTCGCGGCGCCCCTCCGCTCGGTGCCTCTTCGCGGGACGCGCAGCTGCTCAGCCCGAGGATGGCCAGCCCGGCGACGGCGATGGCAGCGAGGCGCATGGCGAAATCTCCTCCGACCGACCGCTCAGCGGCCGATCATTTTCTCGGGCCGGACGACGCGGTCGAAGGTCGCCTCGTCGACCAGCCCCAATTCGAGCCCCGCCTCTTTGAGCGTCAGCCCCTTCTTGTGCGCGTGCTTCGCGATCGCGGCGGCATTGTCGTAGCCGATCTCGGCCGCCAGCGCCGTGACCAACATCAGCGACTGGTTCATCAGCTCGGCGATCCGCGCTTCGTCGGCCTCAAGTCCATCCAGCGCGCGGGTCGTGAAACTATCCATCGCAACCGACAGCAGGGCGATCGAGCGCATGACGTTGGCCCCGATCAGCGGCTTGAACACATTGAGCTCGAGGTGCCCCTGCAGCCCGCCGACGGTGACCGCGACGTGATTGCCCATCACCTGGGCGGCGACCATGGTCATCATCTCGCACTGCGTCGGGTTAACCTTGCCCGGCATGATCGAGCTTCCGGGCTCGTTCTCGGGCAGCTTCAATTCGCCCAGGCCGCAGCGCGGGCCCGAGCCCAGCAGCCGGATGTCGTTGGCGATCTTGGTCAGCGACACGGCGAGCGTGTTGAGGACGCCCGACAGCTCGACCAGCGTATCGTGCGCCGCCATCTCGGCGAACTTGTTGGGTGCGCTGACGAACGGCAGGCGCGTCAGATTGGCCATCTCCTCGGCGAACGCGGGGCCGAATTCCTTAGGGGCATTGAGCCCGGTGCCGACCGCGGTGCCGCCCTGGGCCAGGCGATAAAGCCGCGGCAGAACTTCGCGGAGACGTTCGATATTGTCGTCCAACTGCGCCGCGTAGCCAGAGAATTCCTGCCCGAGCGTGAGCGGCGTTGCGTCCTGCAAATGCGTGCGGCCGATCTTGACGATCCCGTCCCAGCGCTTGGCCAGCTCGGCCAGTTTGTCGCGCATGACCCCGATCGCCGGCTGCAGCTTCGAATGAATGGCGCGGGCGGCGGCGACGTGCATCGCGGTCGGGAAGCTGTCGTTCGACGACTGGCTCTTGTTGACATGGTCGTTGGGGTGGACCGGCTCCTTGCCGCCGCGCTTGCCGGTCAGCATCTCGTTGGCGCGCCCTGCGATCACCTCGTTGGCGTTCATGTTCGACTGCGTGCCCGACCCGGTCTGCCAGATGACCAGCGGGAACTGTTCGTCGAGGTCGCCACGCGCGACCTCCTCCGCTGCCTGCTGGATCGCTTCGGCGACCTGCGGCTCGAGTAGCCCGAGCCGGGCGTTGACCCGCGCCGCGGCCTGCTTGACGAAGCCCAGCGCGTGGACGATCTCGAGCGGCATCCGCTCGTTCGATCCGAACGGGAAATTGACGATCGAGCGTTCGGTCTGCGCGCCCCAATAGCTGTCCGCCGGCACGTCGATCGGCCCGAAGCTGTCGGTCTCGGTGCGGGTTTCGCCCATCACTTCTTGCGCGTGAAGTCCACGGAAACGACGTTGGACCCATCGTCGGCGGGCTCATTGGCGTCGCTCGTGCCGCCGGCTTCGCCCTTTTTCTTGCCGGCCGCGCCCGCCTTTTTGCCCCCTGCGCCCAATTTCTTGCCGGCTCCGCCTTGGGGAATGTCGTTTTCCGGCGCCTCGAGCTCCTCGAGCAGGTCGTCGGCGGCATTGGCCTGGAAGGTCAGCGAGAATTCGACCGCGGGGTCGTGGAACTGGGTAACCGCCGCGAACGGTACTCGAAGGGTCGAAGGTACGCCGCCGAACGACAGTCCGACGCTGAATCCCTCGTCCTCGACCTTGAGGTCCCAGAAGCGGTGCTGGATGACGATCGTCATCTCGTCGGGAAAGCGCTCGACCAGATGCTTGGGAATCGACACGCCCGGCAGCCTGGTCTTGAAGGTGATGTAGAAATGGTGGCCGCCGGGCAGCTCGCCGGTCAGTTCGACCTCGCCGAGCACGCGCCCGACGACATCGCGCAACGCCTCCTGCACGATCTCGTCGTACGGAATGAGACTCTCGGGCGGCTCCTCGCTCATCGCTTAAGGTGGTAGCGAGGCGGCGTTGCCGGTCAAGCGCGTTGCGCGCTTCAAGCCCCGCCGCCGCCGCACGATTGCTCTTGACGCGCCTCGCCTCGCGGCGACAGTCAGGGCCATGCCCATCGATCCGACGCAGCCGTATGACGACGGCAATATCTTCGCCAGGATCCTGCGCGGCGAACTGCCGTGCACCAAGGTCTATGAGGACGAGCATGCGCTCGCCTTCCACGACATCAACCCGCTGGCGCCGGTCCACATCCTGGTGATTCCCAAGGGGCGTTACGTGTCGTGGGACGATTTTTCGCAAGCCGCGTCGGACGCCGAGATTGCCGGCTTCGTCCGCGCCGTCGGCAAGGTCGCGCGCGATGCCGAAATGGTCGTCCAGGGCTACCGCTTGCTGTCGAACGTCGGCAAGCGCTCGGGGCAGGAAGTGCCCCACCTCCACGTCCACATTTTCGGCGGCCAGCCATTGGGGCCGATGCTCGCGCGCTAGAAGCTCAAGCTTCGGGCGCGTAGGGGATTGCCCTCGCCGTTTGAGGCGCTAGGCTCCGCCCACATCACCAAAGCTCGAGGGGACTTTGACTATGGCCAGCGCAGCACCGAGGAGGAGCTTTTTTGCCCGGATTGGACTGCGCAAGAGCGTCGCCCAGATCCAGGAGGAAACCCGGACTAGCGAGCTGAAACGCTCCCTCGGGCCGTGGAACCTGGTCTTCCTCGGCATCGGCTGCATCATCGGCGCCGGCATCTTCGTCCGCACCGGCAATGCCGCCGCGCTGCACGCCGGCCCGGCCGTCCTGATCTCCTACGCCATCGCGGGGATCATCTGCGCCTTTGCCGGCCTGTGCTACGCCGAGCTGGCGTCGACCCTGCCGGTGTCCGGCTCCGCCTACACCTACAGCTACGCCACAATCGGTGAGTTCGCCGCTTGGGTGATGGGCGCGCTGCTGCTGCTCGAATACGGGCTTGCCGCCTCGGTGGTGGCGGTCGGGTGGTCGGGCTATGTGGTCAGCCTGCTCGGCGATTTCGGCCTGCTCATTCCGAGCTATTTGACCGGACCGATGGGCCATCACCTGCAGAAGGACGGCGTCGACGTTCTCGTCAACGGCGCGCCGGTCGTCTATCTGTTCAACTTGCCCGCATTCCTGGTCTGCTCTTCCCTTGCGAGCCTGCTCGTCATCGGCGTGTCGGAATCGGCCAAGTTCAACAATGCGATCGTCGCCATCAAGGTGACCGTGCTGGTCGCGTTCATCCTCGTCGGCGGCTTCATCATTCTCAAGAATTTGCCGACCTACGCGCCCAATTGGGAGCCGTTCATCCCGCCGCCGACCGGCGTCAAGGGTGAGTTCGGCTGGAGTGGGATCCTGCGTGCCGCATCCATCGTCTTCTTCGCTTACATTGGTTTCGAAGCGGTCTCGACCGCCGGTCAGGAAGCCAAGAACCCGGCCAAGGATATGCCGTTCGGGATCATCGGCTCGCTCGTCGTCTGTACGATCATCTACATCCTGGTGTCGATCGTGATGACGTTGATCGTCCCCTACACGACATTGA
>JBDTMX010000060.1:0-14137 GCA_039934055.1 Sphingomicrobium sp.
CGGCCTATGGCGCCAACGTCTATGTCGCGGACGGCCAGATCGACGAATGCGGGCGGCTGGTCGGCGAGGGCGCCGCGCAAGGCCGCTGGTTCGACTGCTCCACGCTCAAGGAGCCCTACCGCCTCGAGGGCAAGAAGGTGATGGGGTTAGAGCTGGCCGAGCAGCTCGGCTGGAGGCTGCCGGACGCGATCTTTTATCCGACCGGCGGCGGCACTGGCCTGATCGGCATGTGGAAGGCGTTCGACGAGCTCGAGGCGGTCGGCCTGATTGGGCCGGAGCGGTCGCGGATGTTCGCCGTCCAGGCGGCCAGCTGCGCGCCGATCGTCCGCGCGTTCGATGCGGGCGACGAATTCGCCGAGCGGTGGGAGGGTGCGGCCACCGTCGCGACCGGAATCCGGGTACCCAAAGCGGTTGGCGATTTCCTCATCCTGCGCGCGGTACGGGCCAGCGGCGGCGCCGCGCTGGCCGTCGAGGAAACGGCGATTCTTCAGGCGGTCGAGGATGTCGCGCGCGATGACGGCATGCTGCTTTGCCCGGAAGGCGGCGCGGTGGTCGCCGGCTGGCGGCAGGCCCTGGAGCGGGGCCTGGTCGGCCGAGACGAGACGGCGCTGCTGTTCAACTGCGCCAGCGGCAACAAATATCCGCTGCCGGACCGCTCGCGAAAGCTGGTGCTGGGAACCGCCAATCCGGCCGATCTGTGAAGATCTGATCTGTGAAGATCTCTGGCCCCAGATGCGGTAAACCCCGCCAACCGAAGTTGGCGGGGCTCCATGCTTCGCCTCCGAAGATTTGAAGCACCGGAATAGAACGATCCTGCCTCACGGTTGTTCCTGCGAATCATGGCCAAAAAATCCGCCGCGGCGAAGAATCCTGTGAAAAAGTCGAAGGCGCCGCGAACGCTGCGTATCGCCAGCTACAACATCAACGGCATCACCTCTCGGCTTGAAGTGCTGCTGCGCTGGCTCGGCGAGTTCCAGCCCGACATCGCTTGCCTCCAGGAACTGAAATCTCTTGACGAGAACTTCCCGGCCGACGCCATCGAGCGCGCCGGCTACGCCAGTATTTGGCACGGCCAAAAAAGCTGGAACGGCGTCGCCATTGTGAGCCGCGTCGGCGAGCCGGTCGAAACCCGCCGCGGCCTTCCCGGCGATCCGCACGACAGCCACAGCCGCTACATCGAGGCGGCGGTGAGCGGAGTGCTGGTCGGCTGCCTGTATTTGCCCAACGGCAATCCGTGGCCGGGCCCCAAGTTCGACCACAAGCTCGCGTGGATGGACCGCTTGCACGGCCACGCGCGCGAGCTGCTCGACCGCGGCGTTCCGGCACTGCTGATCGGCGACTATAACGTCATCCCGACCGACCAGGACGTCTACAAGCCCGAGCGCTGGGCGAAGGACGCGCTGTTCTCGCCCGAAGCGCGGGCGAAGTTCGCACAATTGCTGGGGCAGGGCTGGACCGACGCCATCCGCGCGCTCCACCCGGACGAGCGCATCTACACCTTCTGGCCCTACTGGCGGAATGGGTTCGAGCGCGACGCCGGCATCCGCATCGACCACGCCCTGCTGAGCCCGTCGCTCGCGCCCACTCTGAAAGCGGCCGGTGTCGACCGCACCCCGCGCGGCTGGCAGAAGACCAGCGACCACGCGCCGCTGTGGGTCGAGCTGGAGCTATAATGCTGCGTGCGGTGCCGGATGCAGGAGTCGAACCCGCGACCTTCGGTTTACAAAACCGCTGCTCTACCAACTGAGCTAATCCGGCAATGCCTCAGCATTTGGGTCAAAGCACGCCGAAGGTCCAGCCTTCGGTTTGTGAGATATCGGGCGTCAGGCCGTCGGGAGCAAATGCGCGAGGGTTGGCGGCGAGCGCACGCATACCTGCGGCGGTCACGAGCGCGTCTGTCTGATGGTCATTGGGCTCAAAGCGCAGCCGGGCCGGCGGGCTGCCGAGGCCGGTCAGCGCCTGGTTGAGTTCGACCCGGCTTCTGAGCTTGCGGCCGGATAGGCCCGCCCGGCGCAAGTAGATGCGCGTGTGAATTTCAACCACCACGCTGCCGTGGTCGGGCAACGGGTCCATCGGCCAGATCGGGATCTTGCCGGCGATGCGATGGAGGAGCCGCATGCCCGAGAAACTCGCCTTGGCAACCTGCGCGGCGCCGATTGCGTCATAAGCGCTGGCGGTCTTGCGACCGCCCTGCGCGTTGAGGGCATGGTCGCACTGGCGGTAGCGAACGAAATCGGCCTTCATCCCGTCGGCTATCCCGAAATAGAAGTGCCGCCGGTGCGCCCGCTCGAGGAAGCTCGCGGCGCCAAGGTCCTCATCGTCGGCGCGATGGTCGACGTAAGCCCATAACTCGCGCGCAGTTTCCGGCACACCCGGTTCGCCGGGCAAATATTCGCCGCGCTCGATCAGCGGTGGGGCGAAGCTGATGTCAAATCCGAACAGGGTCGGCTCGGCGGCGGCGCGCTTCAGCAGCCAGTCCAGCACTTCCTCGCGCGACCAAATATGGTTCGGGCGAATGAGGTGCGGTGCCGTCTCGCCGCGCGCTTCGGCAATGGCGATGCCCTTGTGCCGCCGACCCTTCGCTCCCGACCAATCGATCGCGACATAGGCGACGAAGCGTCCGCTCACACGAGCGGCGGCTGGGCGTCGTCGGTCTCGGACGGCCTTGAGCTGCGAATGCGCGGCGGCGGCAAGCGGGCAGGCGGCGTCCGTTCGTCCGCCCATTGTTCGAGGATCCGCGCCGCAGCGTCGCGCCCGCCGAGCCCGAACGCCAGCGCCGTTGCCACTGCCGCCGAGCCGAGGATCAGGCCGAACGCCATCATCACGATCTGGTCGGCCAGCCCCATGAACATCAGGCCGATCGCGGTGAACAAGGCGATGATCGCATATTTGACGATCGTCTGCGCATAGCCTGCTTCGCCGGTCGAGCTGCCGACCAGCGATGCCAGCATGCGGGCGAGAAACAGGCCAACGACGATGATGACGGTGCCGAAGATCACCTTGCCGCCAAGCGCCGTGATCTGGAACAGCAGCGCCGCGACGCTGTCGCCGCCCAACTGCCGCGCCGCCTCGATCGCTGCCGCAAGAAGGATCGCGGTCATGGCAATGGCGCCGACGGCCTTCGACGGATTGGAGCTCGTCGGCATGATGCCCATGGCGCGCACGCTGTCGTCGAAGCCGAGGCTGGGCAGCACCGTCTCGATCAGCGTCTTGACCCAGCGGCCGATGAGGAAGGCGATGGCCAGCCACACCAAGGCTGCAACGACGTGCGGGATGGCCAGCCAGATCGTATTGAGCATGTTGGTCGCCGGACCCGAGATCGCCTCGACCTGAAGGATTCCGAGTGCGGCGATGGCGGCGTAGATGATGATCAGCGCAGAAATGGTGACTCCGACGGCACGCGCAATCGAGCTGCGCACGGGAGCTACGCCCTCGCTCGCGACACCGGTCTCATCGACCGCAAGCGGTGGCTCGCCGATGCTGATGCCGGCACGGCCGAGCAGCCGTTCGATGTTGAGCGCCCCGAGCGCCGCCTCGACGACATGGCCGACGATGCGCGCCAGGATCAGTCCGGCGAAGAAGACCACGCTGGCGCCGAGCAGCCGCGGCAGGAAGGCGAACACCTCGTTCGTGAGGTTGGTTACCGGCGTTAGAACTTCGGACAGGCCGAGCGGCTGGAGCGCGGCGATCAGCCCGACCAGCCATACCAGCCAGTAAGCGAGGCGGCCAAGCTCAATCCCGACTGACTCCCCGCCGGCCTGCGGATGGCGCTTCAGGATCGGCACCTTGTCGATTCCCCGCGCCACGCCCCACTGGACCGCCTTGGCGACGAAGTGGGTGACGACCAGGATCAGGATCGCGAACACCACGCGCGGTCCCCACAGGAACAATTGGTCGCGCCAGTAGGCCGCCGGTGCGTCGCTGGTGTACATCGCTGTCCTCCGCTGGTTAATTGTCGCCGTCCTTAGCGCGCTTCAGCCGCATCTCGTCCCAATATGCAATCCGTTCCGTGACCTTGGCTTCAAAGCCGCGGTTGGTTGGCTCGTAATAGCGTTGAGGTTCCATCTCGTCGGGCCAGTAATCGGCCCCGGAAAATCCCTCGTCAGCGTCATGGTCGTAAGCGTAGCCCTCGCCGTATCCGATGTCCTTCATCAGCTTGGTCGGGGCATTGAGGATGTGCGCCGGCGGCATCAGCGAGCCGGTTTCCTTGGCGCTGCGCCAGGCGGTCTTCTGGGCGACGTAGGCTGCGTTCGATTTGGGCGCGGTCGCGAGATAAAGACACGCTTGGACGATCGCCAGCTCGCCCTCGGGCGAGCCGAGGAAGTCGTAGGAATCCTTGGCCGCGAGGCATTGCACCAGCGCATTGGGATCGGCGAGACCGACATCCTCCGACGCAAAGCGAACCAGGCGCCGCAGCACGTAGAGCGGCTCTTCCCCGGCGACAAGCATCCGCGCGAGATAATAGAGCGCCGACTGCGGATCTGATCCGCGCAGGCTTTTGTGAAGCGCGGAGATGAGGTTGTAATGGCCCTCGCGGTCCTTGTCGTAGACCGCCACGCGGCGATGCAGCAGCGCCGACAGCCCGGCCGGATCGAGCGGTTCGTCGAGCTCGACATCGAACAAGGTCTCGGCCTGGTTGAGCAGGAAGCGGCCGTCGCCGTCGGCGCTGGCGATCAATGCGGAGCGGGCATCGTCGGTGACCGGCAGCGTCCGGCCAACCTCGGCCTCGGCGCGTTCAATCAGAGTCTCCAGCGCCTGGTGGTCGAGCCGCCGCAGGATCAGTACCTGGCAACGCGACAGCAATGCCGCGTTGAGCTCGAAGCTGGGATTTTCAGTGGTCGCTCCGACCAAAGTCACGGTACCGTCCTCTACGTAGGGCAGAAAGCCGTCCTGCTGGGCGCGGTTGAAACGGTGAATCTCGTCGACGAACAGCAAGGTACGCTGGCCGGCTTTGGCCATCTGGCGCGCCTCGGCGAACAGTTTTTTCAGGTCGGCCACGCCCGAGAACACCGCCGAGATTGCGACAAAGCGCATGTCGACCGCGTCGGCTAGCAGCCGTGCGATGGTGGTCTTGCCGGTCCCGGGCGGCCCCCACAGGATCATCGACGACAGCTTGCCGGCCGCCACCATCCGCCCGATCGCGCCGTCGGGGCCGGTCAGATGCTCCTGGCCGACGACCTCGTCGAGGCTCTGGGGACGAAGCCGGTCGGCCAGCGGGGCATTGGCCGCGGGGGCGTCCGCCTGGCGCACAGGTTGCTGGTCAGCGAACAGGTCGGCCATCGGTGATGCTCATAATAGCCAGCCACAAAATTGCACGGCCTCTTGCAGGCGATGCATCTAAGATATATCTTAGACCTATCTGAAGGAGAGAGTCATGAGACATCGGCATGGGCGGGGCTGCAGCCCGCGCGGCGAATTTGAGTTCAATATCCCCGAAGGCTTGTTCGCGATGCGCGGCGGGCGCGGCTGGGGAGGCAATTGGGGGCCGTTCCGCTTTGATTTCGGCGATGATGATTCCGGGCGCGGACGAGGCCGCCGGGGTCGCCGCCGCATGTTCGAATCGGGCGAGCTTCGCCTGGTGTTGCTCAAGCTCATCGCCGACGAGCCGCGCCACGGTTACGATTTGATCCGCGCGATCGAGGAGCTGACCGGCGGCGAATATGCCCCGAGTCCCGGGGTCATCTATCCGACCCTGACTCTGCTCCAGGACATGGGACTGATCGAGGAAGCCAAGGAGAAAGGGCCGCGCAAGCCGTTCCAGGTGACCGGCGAGGGGAGCAAGCACCTCGAGGAAAATGCCGACGAAGTCGCTGCGCTGTTTGAGCGGCTCGAGGAATTCGCGCCCCGCGAAAGCAGCTCCGGCGGACCACCAATCGGGCGCGCGGTCAAGAATCTCATGACCGCGCTCAGCCATCGCGTTGGCCGCGACGGGCTCGACGACGAACTGTTGCACGAAATCGCCGCCATTCTTGACGACGCGGCGCAACGCATCGAGCGCATCAAATAAGCTGAAACTAGCGATGCATTCGGGCGAGCCGGGCGCGCTTTTCGATCACCCGCTGATAGGTGCGGAGGACGGTCGAATTGATTTGATCCCAGTCTCTCTTGCCGGCGTCGGCCAGCCCTGCCTCGCCGTGGCGGGAGCGCAGCGACGGCTCGCGCGCATAAGCTTCGAGTGCGTCGGCGAAGGCCTCGGCGTCGCCAGGCTCGACCAATATTCCGGTCTCGCCGTCGCGCACAAGGTTGGTCGCCCCGGTAGCTTCGGCCGCCACCACGGGAAGTCCGCACGCCATCGCCTCCAGGGTGACGTTGCCAAATGCCTCGGTAATTGAGGGGTTGAGCAATACGTCACTGCTGGCGAGGCCGCGGGCGAGGTCGGGCCCAACCAGCTGGCCGATAAAGATCGCGTCTGGCAGTTGTTGCTCGAACCACTGGCGGGCGGGACCATCGCCAATCACCAGCACGCGAAACTTGACCTTGCGTTCGGCTAGCGCGTCCATCGCGTCGGCGAACTGGTCGAGCCCCTTTTCCATTACCAGCCGACCCAGGAAGCTGACGACTAGTGCGTCGTCGGGGATGCCAAGGCTTCGCCGCCATGCCATGTCGCGCCGCTCGGGGTGAAACTGCTCGCGGTCGACGCCGCGTGACCAGATCGAGATGTCGCGGTTCATCCGCTGGGCTCGTAGCACGGCGGCGGTCGACTCCGCCGGTGCGACGATCGCGTCACAACGCCGATAGAGCCGTCGCATGATCGCTCGCAGGAGTGGTTCGAGCATTTCCATGCGATAGTACGCCAGATAAGTCTCGAAACGCGTGTGGATCGAAGCAATCGCGGTTACGTTGCGCCGGCGCGCCCAGCTCACCGCGCGGTGGGCGACAACATCCGGGCTCGAAATGTGAACGATGTTCGGATCGAACTCCGCGAGATCGCGCCGGACGCGGGCAGTCAGTGCGATCGGAATTCGATATTCCGGCCTCCCGGGAATCGCCACCGACGGCACGCTGACCAGAGTACCGGTCGGCTTGAACGCCGGATCGGCCACCGTGGGCGAATAGATGCGGACCTGCGCCCCCTGGCGCATCAGATAATCGACCAGGCGATTGAGCGCCTGGTTGGCGCCATCGCGCACATAATTGTAATTGCCCGAGAACAGGGCAATGCGAAGGTCCTTGGGCTGCACCGGCCATGCCCTTAACGGCGGCTTCGCCAAAGGCAAAGGCCGGGCAAAGGCAAACGGCGGGACTGTTGCAGGACATACGCACGATGGACAGCATCAAGTTCGGACTGCCGGCGATCGCTCGGGCCGACGCGTGGCTGTTCATCCTCGGCAGCTTGCCGGGCGATGCGTCACTTGCCGCGCGCCGCTATTATGCGCATCCGACCAACCAGTTCTGGCGGCTACTCGGCCACGCGATCGGGGAAGACCTTCAGTCCCTGTCCTACGAAGAGCGCCTGCGCCGGCTGGCCGAGCGGCGCATCGGGCTGTGGGACGTGATCGCTTCGGCCAGTCGCCGCGGCAGCCTCGACCAGGCAATCCAGTCGGCCGATCACAATGCGATCGACCGGCTGATGCATGGTTTCCCCGAAGTCCGGGCGCTGGCGTTCAACGGATCGACCGCGGCGTCCGCCGGCCGGCGGCTGCTTGGCCCGAGCGAGCGGCCGCGCCTCATTGATCTGCCCTCGTCGAGCGCCGCCAACACCCGCTCATTCGCCGAGAAAGCGCAGGCGTGGGCGGTCCTCGCGCAATTCGTCGCTTAGCCCTTGCCGATCGCGGTCAACGGGCCAACATGGCCAAGATGATTCCGAGCGAAGAAGACCAGGCCGAGTCCGAAGGCGGCCAAAGATTGTCGATGGTCGACGAGGCATTGGTCGCGGGCACCATCGCCAACACCAACGGGCTGTTGGTGATCGTCGCCAAGCTGGTCGCCCGCGGGATTCTCGACAAGGACGACCTCAAGGCCTTTTCCGACAGCTATTCCAAGCCGCTCGATCACTTGGGAATGCGCGAGAACGAGCTGGTCAGCCAGATGCAGGACCAGATGGAATCGACCCTCGCCGAGCTGATGCGGTTCCTGAGCGAACGCGGTTGAGCCTAGCGCCGGCTTGACTCTGACATCGTGTCAAGGTGCATTGGAGTGCACGTGACGGATCGCACGCAGGAGATAAGCAAGTTGGTGGATTCACACGCAGGCGCCCATTCGCATGACGAGGTCGACCCCGTTTGCGGAATGAAGGTGGCGGCGGATGGCAACCCTCGGCATCATGAGTCCGGCGGTACGACTTACTATTTCTGCAGCGCCCACTGTCTCGATAAGTTCAGGTCAACACCCGACCGATACGTCAACCCGCCGGAAAGGGATGCGGCCGTCGCAGATCCGGCAATCGGCGCAGCAACGGAATTGGTATCGGGCACCATCTGGACCTGCCCGATGCACCCGCAGATCCGCCGCAACGGCCCGGGAAACTGCCCGATCTGCGGAATGGCACTCGAGCCCTTGCAACCGACGCTAGACGAAGCACCGAACCCCGAGCTGATCGACATGAGCCGACGCCTCTGGATCAGCGCCGTTCTGTCACTGCCGTTGGTGATCCTGACGTTTGGAGCCGAGCTGCTCGGCTGGACGCCGATCCCGATGGCCCTGTCGATCTGGGTTCAGCTCGCGCTTGCCACACCGGTCGTTCTTTGGGGCGGGTGGCCGTTCTTCGATCGCTTCTGGGCGTCGTTGAAGACGCGCAACCTCAACATGTTTACTTTGATCGGGCTCGGGATCGGCGTCGCCTATGGCTACAGCCTCGTGGCCACGCTCGCGCCGCAGATCTTTCCGGCATCCCTGAGGACGATGGGCGGAATGGTTCCGGTCTATTTCGAAGCCGCGGCCGTGATCACTACGCTCGTACTTCTT
The DNA here is from genome assembly GCA_039934055.1 of Sphingomicrobium sp. GTDB lineage: Bacteria > Pseudomonadota > Alphaproteobacteria > Sphingomonadales > Sphingomonadaceae > Sphingomicrobium. The sequence goes on from JBDTMX010000060.1 coordinate 8,905, forward strand.
GGCCAGGTGCTCGAGCTTCGCGCGCGTTCGGCCACCGGCAAGGCGATCCGCGCGCTGCTTGGGCTGGCGCCCAAGTCCGCTCGGCGGGTCAATGCCGACGGAAGCGAGGAAGATGTGCTGCTCGGCGTGGTGCAGGTCGGCGACCTGCTGCGCATTCGCCCGGGCGAAAAGGTGCCGGTCGACGGCGAGGTGGTCGAAGGGCACGGCTCGGTCGATGAGTCGATGATCACCGGCGAGCCGGTTCCGGTCGAAAAGGCGCCAGGGGACAAGGTCACCGGCGCAACCGTCAACGGCACCGGGTCGCTCGTCATGCGGGCCGAGCGGGTCGGTCACGCCACCATGCTGGCGCAGATTGTCCGAATGGTTGCCGCGGCTCAGCGCTCGCGGGCGCCGATCCAGGCGCTTGCCGACAAGGTATCCGGCTGGTTCGTGCCAAGCGTCGTGCTGGTTTCGATCGGTGCATTCGTCGTGTGGAATCTGTTCGGCCCAGCGCCGAGCTTTGGATACGCGCTGGTCAATGCGATCGCGGTGCTGATTATCGCCTGTCCGTGCGCATTGGGACTCGCGACGCCCATGTCGATCATGGTCGGAACCGGCCGCGGCGCGATGGCCGGCGTGCTGATCAAGAATGCCGAGGCGCTGGAGCTGATGGAGACGGTCGACACTTTGGTGGTCGACAAGACCGGCACACTGACGATTGGCAAACCCAAACTGATCGCGGTGAAACCCGCGAACGGGTTCGACGAGACCGCAGTGCTGCGGCTCGCGGGTGCGCTCGAGCGGGGCAGCGAGCACCCGCTGGCAGCGGCAATTGTCGAGGGTGCCGAGGAACGCGGGTTGGACCTGCCCGCGGCCACCGATTTTGCCTCCCAGACCGGCAAGGGCGTAACGGGTACGGTCGACGGCCGAAAAGTGGCGCTTGGGAACCAGGCTTTCCTGACCGATCTCACGATTGCATCCGAGACTTTGGAAAACGAGGCCGACCAGCACCGTTCGGAAGGCGAGGGCGTGATGTTCGTCGCCATCGACGGCAAGCTCGCCGGGCTCATCGTCGTCGCCGATCCGGTCAAAGAGGGCGCCGCTGAAGCCATTGCCGAGCTTCACCGCGAAGGCATTCGGATCGTCATGCTCACCGGCGACAATCGCCGCACTGGCGAGGCTGTCGCGCGGCAAGTCGGGATCGATGAGGTGATGGCCGAAGTCCTGCCCGGCCAGAAGCAGGCAAAAGTCGAGCAACTGCGCAAGGAAGGACGGCACGTCGCCATGGCCGGCGATGGGATCAACGACGCTCCGGCGCTGGCCGCAGCCGACGTCGGCATCGCCATGGGCACCGGCACCGACGTGGCCATGGAGAGCGCCGCAATCACGCTCGTCAAAGGCGACCTGCGCGGCATCTTGCGCGCTCGGCGCCTCAGCCGAGCAACGATGCGCAACATCCGCCAGAACCTGTTCTTCGCCTTTGTGTTCAACGCCGCGGCCATTCCGATCGCGGCGGGTGTGCTTTACCCGTGGTTCGGCATCCTGCTGAGCCCGATCATCGCCGGCGCGGCGATGGCGGTCAGCTCGGTCACGGTGATCGGCAACTCGCTGCGGTTGCGTGGACTGCAATTGTGAAAATCGGCCAGGTCGCGACAGCGTCCGGCGTCAGCCAGCGCATGATTCGTCACTATGAGAAGATCGGCCTGATCCCGCCCGCTGGGCGGCGCGAGTCAGGCTATCGGGATTATGACCAGCGGGACCTCCACACGCTTCGTTTCATCGGGCGCGCGCGCGATCTCGGATTTGGAATCGACGAGATCGGCAGGCTGCTGGCACTTTGGAATGATCGCGGCCGGGCGAGCGCCGACGTCAAGGCGCTGGCGACGGCCAAGGCCGCGGAACTCCAGCGCAAGTCGCGCGCGCTTGACGAGATGCGTCGCTCGCTCGAGCATCTCGCGGCCAGTTGTCACGGCGATGACCGCCCAGAATGCCCGATTCTGGGCGAGCTCGGCGAAGGGCCCGATTGATGCGAGCCGTTGTCAGGAAATGCCTTGCGGCCTATTCCACGCCCATGACCGTGGCCATCTCGAGGTTGCTGACCCTTCTGGCGCTGGTGCTCATGCCGTTCGGCATGAATGCGGCGATGGCGGCGCCGCCGATGGATCACAGCTCGATGGCGATGGCCCAGCATTGCGGCGAGCGAAGCGGTCAGTCGGGCGACATGGCGGCCAAGCACGCGGCCGACTGCACCGTCGCTTGCTCCGCCTTGCTCGCCACCGAGACCGCCGTCGCCGAGCCGGCGCTGGCCATGCGCCTGCCGCCCGCTCAGCCGCTCATGGAGATTGTCACTGGTTTCCAGCCCGACATCGCCACTCCCCCTCCCAAGTTCTCCTGAAGTCCAATTCCCAAAACCCAATTCAGGAGAATCACGATGTCTTTACTGATCGCCGCGGCCATTGCCGCCATCCAGCCTGCTGTCGTTCAAGCGGCCCCAGCACCTGTCCCGCATTCCCAAATGGGCAAGATGGATCAGGCCGGCCCAAACAAGGAAGCATGCTGCTGCATGGACATGATGGGCAAGGACCATGCGAGCCATGATATGGATCGCATGCCCGACCATCAGGGCCACGCTGACCACTAGTTGACGGGGAAGCGCCGCTTGACGGCGGCGCTTCCTTTCCCACCGATTTGGAAGCCCCTCTGTAACGCGACGCCGCGCGCCGTGTTCACCGGGCGATGGAGACTGACTTGAAGATCAAACTCACCGTGGCGTTGAACACGGTAGCTTTGGCTGCGCTATCAACCCCGGCCGCGGCCCAGCATTCGCAGTCCATGCCCGGGATGAACATGCCCGGCATGGCGATGCCAGCCGCGAAAAAGCCGGCTGCGAAAAAGGCGTCGGCAAGGAAAGCTACTACCAAGAGAGCCGCCGCCCGCAAACCCGCCGCAGATGCCGCCAGCCGCAAGTCGCCAAAGCCGCAAAGCGCGGCCCCCAACGCCATGACCATGCCGATGGAACAGGAAGGAGCCACACCGCAGCCAGCTGGCGAGCCGATGACCGCCGGCCATTCGACCATGGATCACGGCGCAATGCCGATGCCGAGCCAGGGGGAGCCGTCGCCGGCCACGGCGCCGATGGCTCCGATGGACCATGCGCAGATGGACCAGCCGGCCATGCCCGGCATGGACCATGCCGGCCACGGCGCGATGACGGGAGCGTTCGGTTCCTACCCGATGGAGCGCGAATCGTCCGGCACGGCGTGGCAGCCCGACTCGTCCGCGCACATGGGGCTGATGAGCGAGTCCGGCGACTGGATGCTGATGGGCCACGGCGTGCTCAACCTCGTCGCCGATCATCAGTCCGGCCGGCGCGGCGACGATAAGGCGTTCGCGTCGGGGATGCTGATGGGCATGGCCCGGCGTCCGCTCGGCCAGGGCACGCTGCAGTTGAAGGCGATGGTCAGCCCCGATCCGCTGATGGGCAAAAGCGGCTATCCGCTTCTGCTGGCCAGCGGCGAGACCGCCAACGGCGTCGACCGGCTGATCGACCGCCAGCATCCGCACGACTTCTTCATGGAGCTGTCGGCCTCCGTGTCGCAAACCATCGCTCCCAAGAGCAGTGTGTTCCTCTACGCCGCGCTGCCCGGTGAGCCGGCGTTCGGCCCGCCCGCCTTCATGCACCGCGAAGCCATCCTCGACTCGCCCGAAGCGCCGATCACCCACCACTGGCTCGATTCGACCCACATCAGCTTCGGCGTCCTGACCGGCGGCGTGGTCCTCGACCGGGTGAAGCTCGAGGTCAGCCGCTTCAACGGTCGCGAGCCCGACCAGCATCGCTGGAACATCGAGACCGGGCCGCTCGATTCGACCGCGATCCGCTTGTCGTGGAACCCTACGCCCGAGCTCGCTCTGCAGGGCAGCTGGGGCCACTTCACCGATCCCGAGCAGCTCGAGCCGGGCGTCGACCAGAAGCGCTGGTCGGCGAGCGCGCTCTATGCTCGCGAACTGGCCCCGGGGTGGAAATTCGCGGGGACGCTGGCCTGGGGGCGCAAGACGGCCGAGGGCCACAGCGACGACGCCTTCGCGCTCGAGATCTCGCTCAAGCATGCCGGCTGGACGGTATTCGGCCGCGGCGAGATCACCGAGAATCGCGAGCTGGTCGATGCCGAAGTGCTCGGTCCCGCTTACCGCGTCGGCAAGGTCTCGCTCGGCGCCGTCCGCGACTTCCGCATCGCCGACCATTTGTCGGTCGGCCTCGGCGGCCTCTTCGCCGTGAATTTCGTCCCCAATGCGCTGGCGCCGCTGTACGGTGGGCACAATCCAACGGGCGCGATGGGCTTCCTTCGTCTAAAGGTCGACTGACGGCAGCCGCTCGGGACAGCCAAATCGGGAGTGTAGCGAACGGCTAAGGGAAGGTTTCTCGATCTGCACCGGCATCTGCCCAGTACCGGCTTTGGCCTGGTGTTGCTGCTCATCCTTGCAGCCTTCGTCGGCGCCTTCATCTACGCCGGGGTCTACAACATCGGCGCTGACGCTCCGCATTCCAAAATTGTTTATGTGACGATGGACATGTTTCGCGAGCGCGCGATTGCGCACCATTCCCGCAACATCGTGCCTCCGGCCGATCTTAACAGTCCCAAGCGTGTCCAGGCCGGGGCGGGTCTCTATGCCGAGATGTGTACCGGCTGTCATTTGGGCCCGGGCGTCGAGAAGTCCGAACTGAGCCAGGGTCTGTATCCACCGGCGCCGGAGCTGGTGGGCGGAAACGACCATTCGGCCGCCCAGGAGTTCTGGATCATCAAGCATGGTATCAAGCTAAGCGCGATGCCGGCGTGGGGGAAAACCCATAACGACGAGCTCATCTGGGACATGGTCGCATTTCTGAGAGCGATGCCGAAGCTGTCGCCCGAACAATACAAAGCGGTCGTTGCCAGCGCTCCAGCGGACCACGACGAGATGATGAAGGACATGCCGGGGATGATGGCGGGCGAGCAGGCCGAACCGGGGGCAGCCGATGAGCATTCACACTGATCACGCTTTTCCTTGGGGGGCAAGCTGTGCGCCATGCGGTGAGCGCCGCTGATTGACTAGCATTTGCCGAGCCCACATATGGCCCGCTCGCCAGCCAATGGCCCCTTCGTCTAGCGGTCCAGGACGTCGCCCTCTCACGGCGAAAACACGGGTTCGAGTCCCGTAGGGGTCACCATGGATCGAGCGCCGCCGATCGCGCCGGATCCTGGCGCCGCCGCCGCCG